>JANLQY010000124.1:0-25733 GCA_031368105.1 Chitinophagaceae bacterium | reverse complement strand
TTTCCAATTCAAAAAAAAATTAATAAACTTATTTGTTGGTTTCGTTTTCTTGTTTGTATTTATTTGTTCTGATTACGATAACATAATTATTCCAATTTAAAGTCTTCTAAGAACCTGTTTATTAAAAAAGAGCTGCAAGTTTTAGTACCTTGCATCTCTTTTAAATTTTTAGTATGTTATCAAAATCAAAATTGATCGGTAAGTTTGGAATCATTGCTTGCCTGGTGGCTATTGTTTCCTGTTTTTTACCCTGGGTAACTTTTCCGGCACAAAATGAAACCTTCACTGGTTTTTATGTAAAAAAATTCCCTAACGGTGTGTATTATGGAAAACCAGGTATTTATATTACGATGTTATCTTTATTCATTTTGACTTTAATGTTGATACAAAAACTTTGGGCAAAGAGAACTAATCTTTTCCTAAGTGCTTTTTTTGTTGCCTTTGTAATGGCCGTGTATATAAGGTTTACCAATTCATTATTTGAAAACGAAATAATCAGGCGTTATGGGTTTCTTTTATTAATTATAAGTTCATTAATAATGCTGATTTCCTGTATGCTTCCTGATATGAAACTAAACCAGAAAATAGAAGAAAAAATAATTGACAAAGCAGGATAAATATCCTCATCACAACCAACGCTTCAATTCATTTTTAGCAAATACATATTCAGGCCTGTAAATTTTTGTTTCACCTGTATCATCATACCAGGGTGATAAATTTGTATTTACAGGATTGAGCAGTACATGAATATCCTGTGCAGGCATATAACTCTGCGCCAGCATAAAAATCTTTTTACCGGTTTCGTTCATTGCCACCTCTATCACTATCATTGCATGGCCGGGAAAGCCGCCACGGATTAACACATCACCAACCTGTATATTTTTAATATCTGCCGGATGCAATTGTTTGGACAAAGATGCAGAGCCACACATACCAAAAACAGTTTGTAAATAGGTATTCAGATGGCTGCTGTTATAAGGTTCGGTAAAATGATATGACTTGCCTTCATTGTCTGTAAAAAAAATACTGTCGTATTTTTTAACAGCAAATAAATACTCTGCCCTCAGCCTCATTACTGCATCGGCACTTTGCTGCAAATCTTTATCACCGGTAGAAATATCCAGTACTGCAAACTGAGCACTTTGATTGGCTTTCCTGTCTCCATTAAAAAGATACACAGTCTTATCTTTTTTTAAATTTACCTGCTGCAGCCAGGCAGCAAAAGAATTGCTGATAGTTTCTATCTTTTTATAACCAGCCGGCAATGGTATGGCGGCAATACTGGGATAAGTGTTGATGTTTTCCTTTTGCTGAAGATGAATTTTATAAGTGGATGCTGTAGCGGCGCCGTTATTGCTTTTGGTATTACACGAAATACTGATCAGCAACAAAAAGGTAAAGAACGTTTTAGACTGCATAAATCATTATTTTTGATGACAGTTTTGACAGATGCAATATTGCAGCTTCTTCCTATAAACAAAGTGTTAAATAAAACCTATGGCAAGTATTTTAATTATTGATGACGAAAAAGCAATCCGTAAAACACTATCAGAAATCCTGAGTTACGAGGGCTATAAAATTGATGAAGCCGCCGACGGTGAAGAAGGGTTAAAAAAATTTTCCACCACTACCTACGATGTTGTTTTGTGTGATATCAAGATGCCTAAAATGGACGGACTTGAATTTTTAGAAAAAGCAAAAGAGATCAACGGCGATGTGCCCATCATTGTCATCAGCGGCCATGGCAATATTGAAACTGCTGTGGAAGCGGTTAAGAAAGGCGCCTTCGATTATATAAGCAAACCACCAGACCTTAACCGCTTACTTATTACACTTCGGAATGCAATGGATAAGCAAACACTGGTAACGGAAACCAAAGTGCTGAAAAGAAAAGTAAGCCGGGTGCAGGATATGGTGGGCAACAGCAATGCCATCAAAAAAATAAAAGATACCATTGAGAAAGTAGCGCCTACCGATGCAAGGGTTTTGATAACTGGCGAAAATGGTGTGGGCAAAGAATTGGTGGCAAGATGGATACATGAAAAAAGCAACCGCAACAGTGGCCCCATGGTGGAAGTAAACTGTGCTGCCATTCCCGGCGAGTTGATAGAGAGCGAATTGTTTGGCCATGAAAAAGGTTCTTTTACCTCGGCCATTAAACAACGCATTGGCAAGTTTGAACAGGCCAATGGAGGCACTTTATTTTTGGATGAAATTGGCGATATGAGCCTGGGTGCACAGGCCAAAGTATTAAGGGCATTGCAGGAAGCAAAGATTACCAGGGTGGGTGCTGATAAAGATATTACCGTAGATGTAAGAGTGGTGGCCGCCACCAACAAAGACCTCCTGAAAGAAGTGGAAGATAAAAATTTCCGGCTCGATCTGTATCACCGCCTGGGGGTGATTATAATTCATGTTCCCTCACTTAACGAACGCAGGGAAGATGTGCCGCAGCTGGTGGATTTTTATTTAGAAAGAATTGCAGCAGAATATGGCCAGCCGAAAAAAATGATTGATAAAGATGCTATGGAATTATTAACCAACTACAACTGGACGGGCAATATCCGTGAGCTGAGAAATGTGGTGGAACGGCTCATCATTTTATCCGGTAAAAATATTACGAAAGAAGATGTGAGTACTTATGTGCTGCCAAGAAGCTAGTGTTTGTAAGAATAAATATTCAATAAAAAAACTTTGTATGATACCACCATTCATCAAATGAAAAAAATCTACTGTATCAGCGGCCTTGGTTCGGATGAAAAGATTTTTGCCCGGATAAAAGTAGATGGATACCAACTGGTACATATCCCCTGGCTGAAACCAGAAAAAGATGAACCCATTGAAGTGTATGCCAAACGGATGAGTAAATACATTAAAGATGAAAAGCCGGTGTTGATGGGGCTTTCCTTTGGCGGGATGATAGCAATTGAAATTGCCAAACTGTTGCCGGTTGATAAGCTGATACTGATCTCCAGTGTAAAATCGTACAAAGAAATGCCTTTGTGGATGAAGGGTGCAGGCAAATTAAAACTAAATAAAATAATACCGCTTCGGCCATATAAAATACTGGAGCCGCTGGAAAACTACAACATGGGAGTTACTAATGCAGAAGAAAAAGAAATGGTGGGCCGGTACAGAAAAAATGTAGAACCACTTTATTTAAACTGGGCCATCAACCAAATACTTAACTGGAAAAATGACTGGCAACCTAAGCATCTTTTTCATATTCATGGCACTGCAGACAGGATATTTCCCATCAAAAAGATAAGGCCAAATTACACTGTAGATGGTGGTGGCCACTTTATGATATACAACAGGGCAAAGCAAATAAACGAATCATTGCAAAGAATTTTCAACTCCTGAGCTAAGCAAATACCGGTATAATTATTGCCTGCTTATCAGGCTAAAAACTGTTAACAACTGTATTGACTTTCTATTACAGTCTTTTTAGTATTTTTACCGATCGGCATTGCCATTTCATTAAAATCAAATAACCAATGAGATTTATTTTTACAAGGATATTTTCCTTTTTGCTCTTATCTCTTGCTTTCCTGGGTGCATCGGCACAGCAGAATTATTTTACCGATGTAGCAGAAAGCGCTGTAAAAAAATCAGATCAAAAAAGGGTTATCATCCCCGATAAATTCCGCACTGTACAACTGGACACTACTGGTTTATTAGCTTTCTTACGTTTACTGCCAACAGAAAAAAATATATTGAACGACCGCAATAATACTCCGGTATTATTGGTACCAATGCCTGATGGAAAGATGGCAAAATTTCATGTATGGGAAAGTTCGGTGATGGCACCAGCACTGGCTGCTGCTTATCCTGAGCTAAGAACTTTTACCGGCCAGGGAATAGATGACCCCACCGCCACCATCAAATTAGACTGGACAGAATTTGGTTTTCATGCCATGATCCTCTCCCCCATCAGTGGCAGTATATTCATTGATCCTTACGATCAAAAAACAGTGACCAATTATATCTCATACTACAAAGCAGACTTCAAAAAAAAAGACAAATTCACCGAACTGCCGCCAATAAAATATCCAAAAAATGCCGCAGCAAAAACCAGCCCTAATAATGTACTGGCAGGTGCATGTGTAGGCACACAACTGCGAACTTACAGACTCGCCGTAGCATGCACAGGTGAATATGCTGTAGCTGCCACCGGGCTGACTTTTCCCACTGTAGCACAAACACTGGCAAAAATTGTAGTGACCGTAAACCGGGTAAATGGTGTGTATGAAAAAGAGGTGTCCATCAGGCTAACATTAGTAGGCGCTGAAACCAATGTGATCTTTACTAATCCGCCTACTGATCCATTTCTTGGCAACGGTGACGGAAATACACTGATTAATGAAAGTCAGCGTATAATTGACAGCGCTATCGGCAATGTTAATTACGATATCGGCCACACATTCAGTACTGGCGGTGGTGGATTGGCCGGGCTTGGTGTAGTGTGTACTACAGGACAAAAAGCAAGTGGTATTACAGGTTCTCCAAGCCCTGTGGGTGATGCTTATGATATAGATTATGTAGCACATGAAATGGGCCATGAATTTGGTGGCGAACATACCTTTAATTCTGAACAGGGTTTTTGTGCCGGTAACAGGGCATCAGATGCCAATGCAGAACCTGGCAGCGGCAGTACCATTATGGCTTATGCAGGTATTTGCGATACAGAAGACCTCCAACTGCACAGTGATGCACAATTTCATGCCATCAGCTTTGACCAGATAACACAATATTCAATCAACAGCTTAGGTAACAGTTGTGCAGTAACAACCAGTACCGGCAATGCAGCACCCGTAGTAAATGCCGGGGCAAATTATACCATCCCTCTATCTACACCGTTTGTACTTACCGGCAGTGCTACCGATGTGAATGGAGATGCATTAACTTATTGCTGGGAACAGGTGGATGTAGGTGGCCCTGCCACTTTATGGAATGCACCATCAGGCAATGCCCCGTTGTTCCGATCTTTTATGCCGGTGACCACACCGGTAAGATATTTTCCAAAATTATCCAACCAGATAAATAATACTGTTACCATTGGAGAGATATTACCCAGCTATGCAAGGATCATGCATTTCAGGTTGACAGCGAGGGATAACAAAGCTGCAGGCGGCGGTGTTTGCTATGCTCAAAATGCTGTTACCACGGCTGCAGGCACAGGCCCATTTGTGGTTACTTATCCTAATGCTTCCGGTATTGTATGGAATGTAAATGAGTTTCAAACCATTACCTGGAACCCGGCCGGCAGTGCAGCAGCACCTATTAGCTGTGCCAATGTAACTATCCAGTTATCTACCGATGGCGGTAATACTTTTCCCATTACTATACTTGCCAGCACAGCAAATGATGGCACCGAAGAAATACAGGTACCTAACAATGTAAGTACCAGCTGCCGCATCAGGGTAATGGCAGTTGGTAATGTGTTTTATGATTTTTCCAATGCTAATTTCAGGATACAGACATCACCCACTTCCACCTTTGTATTCAACAACCCTGATTTGGTGGCGGTATGCGCTGCCACCAGCGGTACAGCTACTTTAAAAACTGCTGCCCTTGCAGGTTTTGCCACTACCATTGCATTGTCTGCAAGTTTAAATCCTGCAGGTACTACTGTAAGTTTTGGTGCCAGCTTTCTTGCTCCCGGCAGCAGCACCACTGTTACACTTAACAATACCGGAAGCCTTGCCGCAGGCACTTATACTGTAAGGGTGACCGGTATGGCAGGCGCTGTTACCAAAACAAGAGATATATTATTTATAGTGGGTGCCGGAGGTGCAGCACCAGCATCCCTTACTGCACCTGCAAATGATGCCATCGGGCAATCAATAACTCCTTCTTTTAACTGGACTGCCGTATCAGGCGCTTTGTCTTATACACTTGAAATATCCACTACCAGTGATTTCGCAGTCATTATACAAACTGTTCCAGGCATCACTGCCCTGCCTGTTACATTAATTACTCCATTAGCTGAAAATGCTGTTTATTACTGGCGGGTAAAAAGCACTAACAGCTGCGGAACAGGTACTGCATCTGCCGTACCCAATCGTTTTAAAACAAATCTCAGCACTTGCAAAACAAGTACCAATGTACCCCTGGCAATTTCGACCGGTGGCACCCCCACCATTAATTCCACCATCACCATTCCTGCTGCGGCAGGGGTTGTAATTACCGATGTGAATGTAATTGGTTTAATGGGCGACCACAGTTATGTAAACGATCTTACTTTTACACTTATCAGTCCAAATAATACTTCGGTAGTTATATTAGACAGACCCTGCGATGGCTATGCAGATTTTAGCCTTAACCTGGATGACCAGGCAAGCACCACCACCCTGCCTTGTCCGCCTACAGGTGCAGTAACAGTAACACCACAAAATCCGCTGTCGGCATTTAACGGGCAAAACAGCACTGGCGTGTGGACATTAAGAGTGAAAGATAATCTTAACTTAGATGGCGGTAACCTTACGGGATGGGGACTTAACTTTAATTCCACCGGCACCAATTGTGTTCTTACTTCCACACCGCTGGCAACCATTTATACCTTTACCGGTAATGGCAACTGGGATGTAGCTTCCAACTGGAGCAGCAATACCGTACCTCCGGCAACCCTGCCAGCCAACAGTTCCATTGTAATCAATCATACCGTGGGCGGGCAATGTGTATTAAATGTAACACAGCACATATCGCTGGGAGCCACCCTTACAGTGATGACCGGGAAAAATTTAGTTGTGCCGGGAGTGCTTACGATACAATAAGAAAACAATATTTTTTTAATAATAAAGCCCCGTCACCGGGGCTTTATTATTGTTATTTAGGATTTTTAAAGTAATTGTTTTTTGCAAAACGGCATTTTGTACCTCCGGTGGAGAAATTTGTATCTCTGAGGGAGGATTTTGTACCTCTGAGGCAGAAAGCTGTATTTGTCCTCCATGGTTCGTGACACGAAACATTTTTTATATTCTCAGCAACGTTCCTCGGTTTTGCTCATCGCTCGTTGAGAAAAAGTTGCTGGTAATAAGGAAACTTTTTTAAGCAATTGTTTTTTATTCATGCACCCTGCTAAAATAGCGGTGGGGTCTGCCAGGCACTTATCCTACCGAACGGAAACCCGACTGAGAATTCTTAAATTTTAAGAGGAGACTCCGAGCAGAATAAAGTAGAAATTATTCCCCAAATAAGTAAAACAATAATGGGCATCCTATAGAAAAAACTCTTTCTCCTTATACTTTTTCATTGGCAGTGTTATTGTACCTATTAGTTTTTACAAATTTAAACTTACTACAAATGGATTTTAGAAAAGAAGATCTGCCAGCCACTATACAGGCATATGAGCTGATAGATAATAATGAAATTTTTTTAGCCGAACAGTTGGTTAATAACCAGTCTGAAATAGACCTGTTTACTTCCAGGTATGCCGGTAAACTGATTAAAGCAAAAACAGTTGTTCCTCCTGAGCGGCTCAGCAGCAATGGCTATCCTATTCCTCCAAAACAAAAAGGATCGGGCAGTATCATTGCCGTAATCATTGTTGTTGTTATCCTGGCTCTTTTGCTTTATGGGTATTCAACGGGCTGGCTGCAGGCACAACTGCATTTAAAACCCTAAAGGAAATTTGAGTTGGCGGGAAGATAAAAACTGTAACAACAATTGCCTGCCGTGTTCAGTAATTAGGAGTATTAAATATTAAACAATAACTTACTAAAAAAATAATTATGAGATTCATTATTAATATTCTTATTACAGCCGTTGCAGTGTTTATACTTTCTAAAGTATTATCACCGTATGTGTCCATCAACTCTATGACCACGGCAATTATTTTTGCGCTGGTATTAGCGGCACTTAATTTTATTGTAAAGCCGCTGATAATCTTACTGACCCTTCCGCTTACAATTATTACTTTAGGACTTTTTTTGTTAGTTATCAACGTGATCATTATCATGCTGGCAGATAAATTTGTTTCCGGCATCCGGATAGATGGATTTCTCTGGGCATTTATTTTTGGCTTATTACTGTCAGTGGTAACTACGCTGTTGAATAAGGTTGAAAAAAAATGGACGTTGTAAATACCTCAGGCAGGCGCCTTGCAGCTAACAGACTAATTTTTAATTACTACTAAATATCCATCAGGCATCAGCAGAGCCTGGATATGGTGCTAACCGCAAAAAGTTTAAATAAAAAAACTATCCAAGTATCACACAAGGATAGTTTTTTTATTACCAAAACCAACAATAGCAAAACAACCGTTTTACTGATTGGCACTTTTAAGAAATGCTGTGATCTTTTCTATTTCATCAGTTGCAATGTTTGCCCTTACCTGCATGTGTGTGCCAACGATATCCCAGTTATCATTATTAAATTCGCCGGGGCCGGGAGCGTTGTGACAGCGGTTGCAATTTTCTGCCCACAACTGGGCACCAGATTTAGCGGAGGCTTTTGCAGAGGTATAGCAACCTGTGATTAACATACCTGACAATATTATAAAGCAGCCGATGGAAACTATTATCAATATCTTTTTCATAAAATGTTTTTTTAATGTTAAAAACCAAATACAACAGAAGCGTAAAATGTTTTGGGTTCTTCTTTTTTAGACTGGTAAGATAATTTTACCAAACTGTTCCAGTGCAGCCAGTAATCAATAGCAAATTCACTGGAGGTTAAATTAGTGCCGCCCCATGGTGCATCAGTTGGCCTTTTATAACTTGAATAGCGATAGGCAAACTCAAGGTTCCTGAAAAATTTATTATCCACCAGTGATGGACGGATGCTGGCACCTAAGTACCACGCAGTAGGTGAATTTTTGAAACTGGGTTTTGCCAATTCTTCATACACTGCATTATCTCCTACTTTTTGATGCCGCAGTTCGCCGGTAATTCTTAGTGTGCTTTTTATCGCAGTGATATTTTCATAATAATTGCAATCAACAGCCATCATTGAAAGGCTCACCTTTTCATTTGCAGTTCCAAGGTCGCCTGTGCTTGCTTTGTGTTGAAATGAAAAACCAAGTTCCAAATTTGATTTTGACAAAGGAATAATTCCTATACGTCCACCCAATGCAAGACTGTTGTTGTTTGAAATGTATGCTTCATAATCAAACTGCCCTGCTTCTTCAGCACTGTTAAGCAAATGAGGACCGTTAACAGCATACAAATCATACAAAATTTTTACATCGCCAAAAGGCAATGAACCTAAAATACCAGCGCCTGTTTCTACAGAAGCACCGATACCTCCATCGCCAAACCCGGTAGGCTTAGAAGCAAAGCGGTTCATAAAACCTTCGGCAAGTCTGCCCCTGTAAGCACCAAACTTTGGCAAGAACCTGCCTGCATGGATAATGAGGTATGGATTTACCATGTAGCACATGTTGGCATACTCCAGGCCAAGGTTTACACTGCCCTCACCTGTTTCAATTTCCATTTCAGCCTCTACAAAAAGTTTAGGACTTATGCGCCACAGTAATATTGGTTTAAAATTTACTTCGCCAAAGTTCTTTGCATCTTTATTATTTATGTAAGTCATCTCCGCATTTCCATACACAATAAATTTGTTTGAACCCGGAGAAGGTTTGGATGTCACTGAATCCTGTGATTGTGCAATACTGCAGCTTAGCAGCATAACAATTGTGATTAGCTTTCTCATAATGTATTATTTAATGTTTAGATTTTACTGTCAGTGTTCTTATATAGTTCACCAGTTGCCAGCGTTGTTTTTCTGTAAAAGCTGTTTTGTAAGCCGGCATAGGATTATGCCCTTCAGTCATTTCCCAAAATATGGCACCATCTGTTTGACGTTGAACGGCTACAGAAGAGTGGTCGGCAGGTTTCACTGCTAACCCTGCGGCGGCCACGCCATCGCCTTTGCCTTTGCTGCCATGGCAGGGAGTGCAGAAAGTTGTGTACGTTTCCTTTGCATATTTCATCCCGGCAACATCCGGTACCACAGAATTTTTTAAATTATCAGCTGCCTTAGGCGCTTCCCATTTGCCACCCATTGATTGTGCTGATGCAATAAACCCTGCAAATACAAGCATGATAAAAATTCCGGTAAATTTTATTGCAACGCCGGCAACCGGTTGTTTTGTTTTAATGTTGTGTGAATACATAGTAATAATTTTTAGTAAAGCTACTCCCGTGTGTTGCAGGTAAACATGATAATGCTACATACAATAGCTGATAGATATCATGGCTGGTGTAATGCTAAGGCTTGGCTCATGCCCTTTTCAAACACATTCACTGATGCCTTTGTATTTTGTAAAATCTTTTATTTCTTCGCCACCCCATTCATCACAAAGCAGCCCTGTGGAAACACTTTCAACAATGAATGGGAATATTTGCGGCAGGTGGGTATAACTGTAGAATATTTTTGCCACAATCACATAAATAAAAATGATCAACAGCAAGGCTTAATTTTTTAAATAATTATTTTTCCAAAACAATAACTGCCGGCTCAATCATCACATGATTTAAAACAACAGGCATTTTCCGTAGAGAACCAATGAAGTACTTCTTCTTCCGAACCATTTCATGAATATTATCAACACACTGGTGCAGTTGCAGTATTTTAAAATGCAGTGACAACAACGTAATTTTTATTTAAAATACCCACAGGCTTGCTATTTGCACCAATGCAGCAGGATCATCTTCAAATCCAAAGATGAATGATGATTCATTACCAATAAAATTGTTCATCATGAAAAATAAATACCCCCTTCAATTCATTATTGCATTCATCTTAATTTTTCAAACAGCCTCCGCACAGGAAAAAGCCAATAGCTCACTTTCTAATTTAACTGCACCTACGGCTATTAATACCAGTTTATTAGCACGAACAAGCAATACCTATAATCTTGGCAGTGCTGCATTAAGATGGAAAAATATTTATCTTTCTAATTTGGTTTTTGCCAATGGCAGTATTCAAACAACTGCCTTTTTGCCTTACACAGCAGGCACCGGTATTGGTATCAGTTCAAACATTATTACCAATACCCTACCCGATAAAATAGTACACTTAACGGCAGGTACAGGCATATCCATTTCAGGAACTTATCCTGATTTTATCATAGCATCCAGCACATACAGCCTTAATCAATGGGCTAGTAACGGCACGGCTCTTTATTACAATTCCGGCAATATTGGTATTGGCACTAATAGCCCTACGGCTAAACTGGAAGTAGCTGGCGGCGATGCAAATATCAATGGACTAACGGTAGGCATTGGAGGCGGTGGCATCCATACTAATATTGCAGTTGGCCTTCAGGCATTGTATAATAATACCACCGGGTTTTCCAATACGGTTTATGGAAGCCATTCGCTGCTTTCAAACAGAGCTGGCTACGACAACAGCGCCATCGGCGAAAATGCATTGTATTCTAATGTAGATGGCATTCAAAATACTTCTATCGGAAATGGTACGCTGTATCATAACATAAGCGGATATTGCAATACTGCTGTAGGTAACGGTGCACTGCTTAATAACGGAGCAGTACCCAATCCAATTGCAGGGCCAGAAGCCAGTTACAATACTGCCAATGGTTTTTTTGCTTTATTCAATAATACAACCGGTTCTTATAATGCTGCATTGGGCACCTCTACATTAAATAACAATACCGTGGGTGGATACAATACAGCGATGGGTGCCTACAGTGACGTGGCAACCCAAGGCCTGAACAATGCCACCGCTGTTGGTGCCAACAGTATTGTAAACAGCAGTAACAAAATAAGGCTGGGAGATGTAAATGTAACCGTGGTGGAGTCTGCTGCAGGCTCCTGGACAACATCCGACGGAAGGTTTAAAAACAATATAAAAGAAACAGTGGTGGGATTGCCTTTTATTAAATTATTAAGGCCGGTGATGTATAATTTTGATGCCGCTAAATTTGATGCTTTCTTAAGCCAGCATTTTCCCGACAGCGTGAAAGCCAGACGTAAAGAAGCCCTGAATAAATTGAGTTCAACAACCAGCAGCATTGCACAAACAGGTTTTATTGCACAGGAAGTTGCCGAAGCTGCAAAAAAAGCCGGGTATGTTTTTAATGGTGTACATGTGCCCGTGAATAATGAAGATAACTACAGCATCTCTTACGAAAAACTGGTGGTGCCTTTGGTAAAAGCGGTACAGGAACTGTCTCAGCAAAATGAAGAAATGAAAAAAGAAATTGCAGAACTGAAAGCACTAATGATGAGCAAAGAAGGCAGCATCATTAAACAAAATATAAATCTTACTGCTGCAACACTTCAGCAAAATGCGCCCAATCCTTTTACCAGCAATACAAACATCAGCTACAGCTTACCCGAAAATATATTATCTGCCGAAATAGTAGTAACCGATAAACAGGGAAACAACTTAAAAAGAATACCACTAAAAGCAGCAAATGGATTGGTAGAAATAAATGCCAACACTTTGTCAGCCGGTGCTTATCAATATTCACTGTATGTAAATGGAAATATTGTTGACAGCAAACAAATGATTCTTACCAAATAATAATACCTGCAGAAAGAGTAGTTTTAGTTTACAACTTTATAAATTTTATTCCCGCCAAGGTTCTTGCTATCACACAATGCCGTGACCAGGAGACAGTGCTGATAATAAAGGAATAAATATCCTCAACCGTAAATCTATTGGTTGATATTCCTTTTACTTTGCAGCACAACATCAAAATATGAACAACGATTTTTCCATTTTATCCTCTATCATAAAAAAAAGGAGAAGCATAAAACCAGCCCTGTTCAATGGCAATAAAATTGCAGACGAACAAATTGAACAGCTGCTCCAACTGGCCGATTGGGCTCCCACCCATACCTTATCTGAGCCCTGGCGTTTTGTGGTGTATGCAGGTAAAAAAGTAAATGATTTCAGCAGGCAGCATGCACTGCTTTACCAGCAGTTTACAGCAGCAGAAAAATTTATGCAGGGCAAGTTTGACGGCATCATTGCCAATGGTGAAAAATCATCGCATTTAATTGTGTGCATAATGAAACGCAGCAATGAAAAAATACCAGCCATAGAAGAAATAGCAGCCGCTTCCTGTGCTGTGCAAAATATATTATTAGGAGCAGCGGCGCTGGATATAGCAACACTTTGGAGCACCGGGGGAATGACGCTAAGCCCTGCCATGAAAAATCATTTTCAATTGAATGAGCAGGATGAAATATTAGGCATTCTTTTTTTGGGTAAAACAGATGAGCAGGTTGAAGGCAAAAGAAAAATTGCTTTGAGTGAGAAGATTGTTTGGGAGAAGTAGTGCTGGTAAACAATGATTGTCAAAGCCAATAAAGACACAAATTTGTTGATTGCCAAACATTGCCTGCAATTTACTTATATAATCGCAAATCCAACATTGAACCCCAACTGACAAGCAAAGGCTCCCGAGTGACTGCTTTTGCTTTTTTGCTGAGAAGCAAAGGCTCCCAAGTGACTGCTTTTGCTTTTTTGCTGACAAACAAAGGCTCCCGAGCGACTGCTTTTGCTTTTTTGCTGACAAGCAAAGGCCTCCGAGTGACTGCTTTTGCTTTTTTGCTGGCAAACATTACTCTCTGAGTGACAGACTTTCTTTGTTTATGAGCTATATCTCTTATAGAAGTGTTGAGTTTTGAACGGCACATTACCTGCTGTATGCAAACCCTGCTGGGAAATTTTAGATTTTGAGAAGAGATTCGGAGCTGAATGAAGTAACGAATGGCAGCAGGTCGGGAAACCTGCGCCAGCTGGTAGTTGCCCTTTATAAATTTTGCAATCACTCAATTAGCGACACAACTGTTACCTATCTTTACGCTATATGGATACAAATTCTTTTATTTTATACAGTAATGTGACAGAGGTATATGATAAGCTGATTCACTTTTGTATGGTCAATGGATTTAAGCTGAAAGAAAATAATGAGAAGTTTTTTTTTATCACCGCAAAAAAAACATCCCTCTTGTTTTGGCAAAACCTGCGATTGGAATTAAAAATGCTGGTAGCAGGAAAGAAAGAAGTGGAGGTTAATGTGATGATATATAAGTACGGAAAAAGAAAACCTGCTCTTGAAAATGAATACCGTATCACCATTGAAAATTTTCTACGCAACAGCTTATAAAAACTATCCTCATTTCTCTTCGCCAATGTTCCTGTCTTCACGAACATTTCTTATTTGATGAAAGGGAGTGTTTCGTGAAGACACGAACTACGGCGAAAAACTTTAAAGAACCTTGCGCCAATTGGGGATGAAAGACGTTGGAGGGAATTAATCATGATTTAAGTTCGAGTTCTTTTGCAAGTAAAGCAACTGTGTTTTTTAGTTTTTCAATTTGGTCTTTCGAAAGATTGCAAATATACTTTGTAAACTCAGGAGAAACCCCTTGCATTATCATGATATTCTTTCTATTCCCAGCAAGGTCCTTGCTATCACACAACGCCATGACTAAGAGACGTTGCTGAGAATAGGAAGTAAAATAAAAGGGCTGCCTTTGCGGCAACCCTTTGGGTATTGATTACTATTATTTATAGCGGACGTGTAACAACACTCTTTTGAAGTGTTACTGCAGTTTGTGCCAGTAATCTTCCGTTAATGGTTGCGCCAGTCCTCAAATTAATACCTGTCTGTCCCAATACGATACCTTCAAAATGACTGGTGGTGCCTAATGTAACGGCACCGGCTACCTGCCAGAAAATATTTTTCGCCTGTGCTCCGCCACTTAAGGTAATTCTTACTGCAGAACTCATGTCCAATGTTCCTGCTACCTGTAATATCCATACATCAGTAGCACTGCCCGAAATGGTGATATTGGTTGGGATGATAACAGATGTTGTGAATTTATAAAGACCGGGAGTAAGTGTTCTGCCACCTATGTTTCCTGCACCAAGATTCATGAAATTTGGGTTAGACCGTCCGGCGGCATCTGTGTAGGCAGTTTGCATATTACTAACAGCAGTGGTTAACCTGCCAGCATTGATCACCCTGCAGGGAAGCGGCCCGGCAGCAGCAACAGTATATATGATACCTGCCACTTCTGTACAGGTTAAACCAATGGCTGCACCAGTGATAGGGCTAGTACCTATATCCCCTGTAACAGTGGATTTATAAACATCCGTAATACCCGATTTGGACAGGATGGTAAAATTGCCTGCTATGCCAAGATTTACTACAGCCAATGGCTGATACCGGATCGTGGCTAAGGCTTCTGTTGAAGACACAGCGGCCTTGGACACTGTATCGGGCATTATATCTTTTTTACATCCTGCTGAAAATACCATAAACAGGGATGCTATTGCGGGGAATACTAATTGTTTTGAAAACATGATCTTATTTTTTAAATGTGAGTAAAGACATTAAGCGTAAAGCCAGCAGATTAAAAGCGCCTGCTTTATGCATTTATATTATTGGGTTGTTGATCATTTACCTCCATCTGTACCAGAAAACAAAGAGGGCTGGTGGGAATGCTACGGAATATGTGCACGGCACCTATCTTCACGAAACATTTCAATTAAATCTTTTTGATTGTGAACATATGAGCTTGTACAAAGAATGAAACAGGCTTTCAACATAATGATCAAACTTTCAATTATGATGCCAGCAATAGTGCTATAGGTAAAACTGTAATTTGACTGACAATATTTTTTTAATGAAAGATATGAGGCACAATATCTACACAAAGGGATAAAAAATTTCGGAAACTTCCCCTATTCCCAGCAACCTTCCCATTATACAACGCCATGACTAAGAGACGTTGCTGAGAATAGGCAACACTTTGGAGCACCGGGGGAATGGAGCTGACGCCTTCCATTAAAAATCATTTTCAATTGAATGAACAGGATGAAATAGTAGGCATCCTTTTTTGGGGCAAAACAGATGAGCAGGTTGAAGACAAAAGAAAAATTGCGCTAGGTGAGAAAATTGTTTGGGAGAAGTAGTGCTGGTAAACAATGATTCTCAAAGCCAACAAAGACGGGGATTTGTTGATTCACTGGCCCAGGTAGACCTGAGCCAGATAGGTTCCGTGCAAGGATACGACCATTTCCGTACAAGGACATATAAATAACAGCCGTTGTCAACAATAATCGTACTTTCATTGCAAAAAAAATTGAATGATCATGACTCAAATAAATATTAAAAAATTGTTCAGCTGTTTTCAAAAGCTGGTGGTTGTTTTGTTGTTGGTTGGCATGGCTGAAAAAATACCAGCTCAGCAGTTATTGCGGGTGGTAGTGGTAGGTTTAAACCACGATCATGTGCATGGCGTGTTGAACCAATTCAATAAAGGCCAGGTGAAAATTGTTGGTATTGTTGAGCCTGATAAACAGTTACAACAGAAATTTAGCAAGCTGTATCAGCTGCCTGATTCTTTGTTTTTCAGTGATCTTAAAAAACTGGTAATTGATAAGAACCCAGATGCCGTACTCGGCTATAATGAAGTTGCAAAGCATGTGGATATTGTTGAAATTTGTGCTCCCCTCGGTATTGCAGTGATGGTTGAAAAACCACTGGCAGCAACCTTAGCCCAGGCGCAGCGCATGGAGCTGCTGGCCAATAAATTTCATACTAAAGTATTGACCAATTTTGAAACCACCTGGTATGCTTCGTATCTGGATGTTTACAATTCCATCAGGCAGGAGCAGATTGGCTCCATTAAAAAAATGGTAGTACATGATGGTCACCAGGGACCAAAGGAAATTGGATGCAGCCCGGAATTTTTAAGCTGGCTTACAGATCCGGTGCTAAATGGTACCGGCGCCTTAAATGATTTTGGCTGCTACGGTGCCAACCTAATGACCTGGCTGATGCAGGGTGCCAGACCAACTGCTGTAACCGCCATTGTAAGACATTACAAGCCGGCTGTTTATCCTAAAGTAGATGATGATGCCACCATTATTGTGGAATATCCAACTGCTACCGGTCAAATTGAGGCTTCCTGGAACTGGCCTTTTTCTATCAAAGATCTGGAAGTGTTTGGCGAGACCGGTTACCTGCATGCATTGAATGGGGACAGCATTGTGAGTCGCATGAGGGAAAATATTAAGGCGGCTAAAAAAGCAGTGCCATTGCCTGCACCCATCAATGATGCTATCACGTATTTAACAGCCGTATTGCAAAATAAAATACCCGGAACCGATGATCAGTCGTCTTTAAAATACAATATGATTGTGATGGAAATATTGGATGCAGCAAAGCGCTCAGCAGAAACCGGTAGAAGAATTGTTTTATAAAATTTATTCTCAGCAACGTCTCTTAGCCATGGCGTTGTGTGATAGCAAGGTTGCTGGGAATAGGATGACAGCTTACTTCAACTTACTTTCCAAATAAAACCCTTGTTCTTTGTTTCTTAGTTTAAAGTTGCTGCATTTTATACTCTTCCCTCACTGGGCTAAATACATCGATCACTTTGCAGGCTGTTATTGCATGTGCACCATGCAATGTATTAGAAGGAATAACATGATAGCTGCCGGGTGTTAATGAATAAACTACCCCGTCAATCTCCATATCCAGCTGGCCTTCCAGCAGGTAAGTTATCTGTTCATGCACATGCTGGTGTACGGGCATAACAGTTCCTTCTTTTATTTCCACATAACCAAAACTCATATTTTTTCCATGAGCATAATAACCATTAATACCTTCCATCAATTGTTTTGGGGTAATATCTTTTATGTGTTGCATCATAAATGTTTTTAATTTATAGAGGTGGATTTTTTTAAAGATGTCATCTTTCTCCAAAAAATATTGCCGGCAAAAGTTCAGCAAAGATATAACGCACAAGAGTGTCCTTCGTTCCTCAGGATAAACTGAGCCAATGAAGCTAAATAGTAATACTACTCTCCGGCTCATAAATCCTTACAACCTGCTCTCCAAATCCAACCCATGTTCCTTTGCAGTTTCCTTTGCCAATTCATACCCTGCATCCGCATGGCGTATTACTCCCATGCCAGGGTCGTTCCTTAATACACGGTTTAAACGCAAAGCTGCATCATCCGTTCCATCAGCCACAATCACCATACCAGCATGAATACTATACCCCATGCCTACCCCACCACCATGGTGTAAAGAAACCCATGAAGCACCGCCTGCAGTATTTATCAACGCATTTAAAATTGGCCAGTCGGCTACGGCATCACTGCCGTCGAGCATGGCTTCTGTTTCCCTGTTGGGAGATGCTACGCTGCCGGTGTCTAAATGGTCACGGCCAATTACGATGGGTGCTTTTACTTTTCCTGTTCGTACCAGTTCATTAAATGCAAGCCCTGCTTTTTCTCTTTCGCCCTGTCCCAGCCAGCATATCCTTGCAGGCAATCCCTGGAAAGCAATTTTTTCTTTGGCCATCTGCATCCAGCGGAGCATGCCTTTGTTTTCGGGAAACATGTTGATGATGAGTTCGTCGGTAACGGCAATGTCTGCAGGGTCGCCGCTAAGCGCTGCCCAGCGGAAAGGGCCTTTGCCTTCGCAGAATAACGGCCGTATGTAGGCGGGGACAAAGCCCAAGAAATCAAAACAGCGTGCTGTTTTGAAGTTATAAGTTATAAGTCCTAAGTTGTAAGTAAGCACCTCAATATTTGAAGGCTCACTTATTACTTTCAACTTATTACTTACAACTTTGTCTTCATATTCTTTCGCTCTTGCCCGGATGTTATTTCCATAATCAAAAGTAATGGCTCCTTTATCCATCAGCTGCAGCATGAGCTGTACATGCAGGTACATGCTTTCGTAACTGAGATGCAGGTATTGTTCTTTGTTTTGTTCTCTTAATACATTGGCCTGTTCGTTGGTAAGGGTATGTGGTATGTAGCCAATGAGCGGATCGTGGGCACTGGTTTGGTCGGTGAGTGTATCGGGAATAATATTTCTTTCAATTAATCTTTGCAAAAGATTGATTGCATTACACAATACTCCAATACTTTTTGCTGCACCTGCTGCTTTATATTTTAATGCTGCATCAATCGCTTCATCAATGTCCGTATATTTTTCATCGAGGTATCTTGTTTCAATGCGTTTGTCAATGCGCCACTCTTCCACTTCTGCAATTAACGCCACACCTTCATTCATAGTGATGGCTAACGGTTGTGCACCACCCATTCCGCCGAGGCCTGCTGTTACATTCAATGTTCCTTTTAAAGAGCCATGTTTTGAGTTACGGGTTTCGGGTTGGTTGTTGTTGGCAAAATGTTTGTCCGCAACAGCAGCATACGTTTCATAAGTGCCTTGTACAATTCCCTGTGAGCCGATGTAGATCCAGCTGCCGGCGGTCATTTGACCGTACATCATCAGGCCTTTTTTTTCCAGCTCTTCAAAATGTTTCCAGTTGGCCCAATTGGGAACCAGTTGTGAATTACTTATTAAAACCCTTGGCGCATCCTTGTGTGTTTTGAGAATGCCTACAGGCTTGCCGCTTTGTATGAGCAGCGTTTCGTCGTTCTCTAATATTTTTAATGCAGCGATGATGTTGTCGAGTGCTTCAAAGTTTCTTGCCGCTTTTCCCCTACCGCCGTACACAATTAAATCATCGGGGCGTTCAGCTACTTCAGGGTCGAGGTTGTTGAGGAGCATTCTTAATGCAGCTTCCTGTATCCAGCCTTTGCAACTTAGTTTGTTGCCGGTGGGGGTTTTGTATTTTACCGGGTCGTAGTTTGTTTTGGCGGTGGTCATATCGTTAGTTTTTGGCATCACCTTCCCTCTCCGGTGGAGAAGAAGCGGTACTGCATTTCTTTAATAAATTTTGTGTTCTTCCAAATCAATATTTTTCCTTTACTCATCGCCTCCTGCCTGGCATTTTTTTTAAAATATTGAACGCTTGTATTACTCCTCCCCACCGGGGAGGCCGAGAGGGGCATTGTTATTCAAAAATAAATATCTTCACCGCAAATAAAAAATATAACATGAGTGTACACATCAGCGCTAAGCCCGGGGAGATTGCAAAAATTGTTTTGATGCCCGGCGATCCATTGAGGGCAAAATATATTGCCGACAAATTTTTACCCGATCATAAACTGGTAAGCAGTACCAGGAATGTTTATTATTATACTGGCACTTACAAAGGAAAAGAAGTGACCATTGGCGCAAGCGGAATGGGCTGTCCGTCCATTGGTATTTATTCTTACGAGCTTTACACAGAATACAATGTGGACTGCATTATCCGCATTGGTACCTGCGGTGCATATACCACCGATTTAAAATTATTTGATTTAATAAATGTAGATAATGCGGCCAGTGAATCAACCTTTGCCAAATATGCCTGGGGTATTGAAGGCAGTGCCATCCCTCACCAGGGAAATGCTTTTGAAATGATAAAGCAAACAGCCATTGATAAAGACCTGGCACTGAAGAATGAAAATATTCATTCGAGTGATATTTTTTACCGTAAAGAACCGGGCACTCCAGCAGTAGCGATTGAACACAATTGCCATGCGGTGGAGATGGAAGCTTTTTCTTTGTTTGCCAATGCAAAACATTTGGGCAAGAATGCCGGAACGCTGTTGACTGTTTCGGATATTATTCCTACGCATGAATTTATTTCTGCAGACCAAAGAGAGAAGGCTTTGCTGCCAATGATGGAACTGGCGTTGGAAGCGGCTATTAGGATTGTGTGAACGTGGATTTGGGTGGATTAAAAAGATTAAGGGGATTGGGTAAATTAAAAGAATTGAATGGATTGGGCAATGTTGCCTGATCCATTTTTTTTTGAAACATGCTGCAATCTTTCTAATCCAATCAATCCTTTAAAATCCCCGTTCAGACAATTAACTTTGTTCTCTTATTTTTTATCAATGACAAAACTTTCGGTAAACATAAATAAACTGGCCACCCTCCGCAACAGCCGTGGCGGCAACAATCCCGACTTAATAAAATCTGCACTGGATATTGAACGCTTTGGTGCTGATGGCATCACTGTACATCCCAGGCCGGATGAACGGCATATCCGCTACCAGGATGTGTTTGATTTAAAAAAAGTGATTGCAACAGAATTGAACATTGAAGGCAATTGTACAGAAGATAAATTTGTACAACTGGTGTTGGCAAATAAACCGGCACAGGTAACATTGGTGCCGGATGCGTTGGGACAAATTACTTCCAATCATGGATGGAATACGGTTGAGCATAAAGACTATTTAATAAAAATGATTGCCCTGTTTAAAAATGCCGGCATACGTACTTCCATCTTTGTTGACCCGGTGGTGGAAATGGTGGAAGGTGCCGCTGCTGCAGGAACAGACAGGATTGAATTGTACACAGAAGCTTATGCAAAAGAATATGCTGCTGATAAAAAAGCAGCGATTGCACCTTATGTAACTGCATCAATAAAAGCAAATGAATTGGGATTAGGCATTAATGCCGGGCATGACCTAGATCTTCATAACCTGAAATATTTTGCTGAACAAATTCCGGGATTATTAGAAGTATCAATCGGCCATGCGTTGATATGCGATGCGATATATTTAGGATTGGAAAATGTGGTGCAGTTGTACAAAAGACAGTTGCATGAATTGTAATTTTAAATCATTGGCAAATGAAAAAATGGATGAAAATAATATTGTTCTGTTGCAGTTCCCTTACACTGATCAGCTGGGACAGGGCTACCAAAGAAATGGCCAAAGAACATTTAAAAGATAAAGCTGCCATCTCTTATTTTAATGACGGCTTTCGTTTGGAATATGTAGAGAATACCGGCGCTGCTCTTAGTATTGGTGATAACTTATCCAAAACCGTTAGCTTCTGGTTGCTGAGTATAATACCGCTGGCATTGCTTGCAGCAGCATCTGTGTATGTCATCCGAAATTCAAATAAAATGAGCTGGTTTAAACTGTTTTCTTTTTCCCTTATCATTGCAGGCGGGCTCGGTAATATTTTTGACCGGATGGTATTTGACCGGCATGTTACAGATTTCATGATTATCAGTTTCAAAAGCTTGCATACAGGCATTTTTAATTTTGCAGATGTATTTGTAACTGCAGGCGCTGTTATGCTGTTGGTATCTTACCGGGATAAAAAAAGGGTTGATAAAAATATCGAAGCTGACTGAATTATTTAGCAGCATCATTCAGGCAAAAGCAAATGTAATAAGAAAACGCTCCGGATTAATTCCCCTCCTACTCAAATTATCCCGCCAGTTAAGAAAACTGCCTTGCTCCCACCAATTGCATCAAATATATTTATAGCAACTGCCCATCCTATTAATATTTTAAATTTCAATTATGAAGAAGATTAGTTTATTGTTACTGTTAATTGCTGCTTTAACAACGCAGGCAATTTCACAAAGTGTAGCCATCAACACCGATGCTTCCCTGCCCAATGCCAGCGCCATACTTGATATTAAAAGTATCACCAAAGGCCTGCTCATTCCAAGGATGACGACTGTGCAGCGAACCGCTATTGCCACGCCTGCAAAGGGTTTGATTGTTTTTGATATTACCACCAATGGGCTTTGGTTTAATAATGGCACGGCGTGGAATGCCCTGTCTTCGGGCAGTGCCACCAATTACTGGTCAGTTAATGGCAGTGATATTTATAATAACACTGCCGGTAATGTTGGTATTGGCACTACCACACCCGCCAATAAATTACAAATAGGAACTTTTGCCAGTACATCCATTAGCGGAAATGATATTGCGATTGGCAATGGCACAGAGGCCATGTCCTTTTATCAATCAGCTACAAATTCTGGATGGTACACCACTAATAATTTTGCTTTACTGCCGGGTGTTGGCGGCATAGGAAATGTAGGTATTGGAACTGGTGCCCCCAGCGCTAAGCTGCATATAGCTGGTAATGTAAAAATTGATGGCAGCAACACACTTGAGTTTGGAGCAGGCATTGCAGGAAAAGAAGTAAGTGCAGGAAAAATTGGTTATCAATCGTTCGGATTATTTGATGCACTTGATATTGTAGGTGCAGGTACAGGTGCCAATCGAAAAATAAAATTTTGGAATGAGGGTGGTGCTGAATTTAGCGGCAATATTGGTGTTGGCAATACGGCCACTGCATATAAAATGGATATAGCCGACAGGATTAGAATACGGAGCACTTCAGCTTCTTCCACTGCGGGCATTGCCCTTAATAATTCTAACAACTCTGTTGTAAGTGCATTCATCGGTACCAAAGATTTAGACCTCGTTGGTATTTATGGCAGCAATGCTGGCTGGGGATTATTAATGAATACCAATACAGGCGCTGTAGGAATAGGCTATCAAAATCCCGTTGCAGGATACCGATTATCTGTGCTGGGAAATCAATATATTAATGGGCTTATAGCAACTACCGGCGATGCAGAAATTGGTGGAAGTGCAGACGTAACCGGAAACCTTTACGTAGGAGGAAGAATAGTCATTGGTGAAAATGATCAGTTTGGGCAGTTTGATTTGCCTTCTTTAGAAGTTAGATCTTCGGTTGATTATACAGTAAATGGAGGTTGGTCATATTATGATAATTGTGCTACTGGAACAAGTTGCATTTATACCCGTGGATTAAGTATAAGGTCATACGGGCATGTAATGTCAGATGAATTTATATGCATTTCTGATGCCCGTGTTAAAAACATCACTGGTATAAGCAATTCTGCCAAAGACCTTGAAACAATTAATGCTTTACAAATTACTGACTACAACATGAAGGATAAAATAATGTATGGCAATAAATCTTTTAAAAAAGTAATTGCACAGCAAGTTGAAAAAGTATATCCCCAGGTAATAGCAACAAACACTGGTTATATTCCTAACGTATATGCTGTGCCTTCAAAAATTGAAAAAACAGTTAATGGCTATTTATTAAGTTTTACTGATAAACATAACCTTACTAAAACAGCAAAAAAAATACAGGTGATGACAGGGCGTGTTACAAACCAATACAATATTGTTTCTATTCCTTCAGATACACAGATAGAAATAAAGGCTGATAATTTAGCAACAGATAAAGTATTTGTATATGGCGAAGAGGTGGATGATTTTAAAGCTGTGGATTATGAAGGCCTTACCACACTAAATATCTCCGCTACGCAGGAACTAAGCAAATTAATAAATGAACAGAATAAAAAAATTGCAGTACTTACTGAAGAAATAAAACTGCTGAAAGAAAAAACATTACAAACAATAGTTTTATCCAAATAAAACTATTAGGTTAAAATCAATCATAACCATAAATTATTTTGTATAAAAAAAACAATTTCAATTTTAATGATGGCTTCAATGCTCTATTCCTGCGGCAATAGTACACAAAGCACTGCCCAGGGCGAAGCAGAGCAGCTTGCTGCTGGTATACAAAAAAAAATGCCGGGTGGTATACCCACTACAGCAGGCGGATGGACGATGACAGCAAAAATTAATGGCAGGGATTGGACCGCCAATTCGATGATGCCGCTGGAAGAAACCGGAAGAATTATTGGCGATAACAACGGCGAAGGCTTTGGCTTTCCTTATGACAGGAGACAAATGGAGGTTGGCAGAAAAGAAATATTCGGTCAACATAATGCTGTTGACATTTCAACATTTAAAGACGGGGAAATAGAATATTGGTCGGGTTATAAAGGTGAAATGGAAATTACCAAAGTGGAAGGTGACTGGGCAGAAGGAAAATTTTTTATAACAGACATCCGCACTGCTGACCCTAATAAAACAGTAGAAATTACGGATGGCTTTTTTCGCATTTCAATTGCGGGGAAAAAATAATTAAACATTATTAAAAAAAATCTCAATAATTAAAAATTATAACTAATGAAAAATATATTCCCCATACTGCTACTGGTAATCTTTTTAAGCTGCAACAATACATCTGGTGAAAAAGAAGCTGCTCCAAAAACCGAAAGCACTGCAACCGATGCCGCAAAATCATCCACTTCCATAAAAATTTTTAGGAAGGATAAACTGGTGTTTGAATATAAAGCCATGTTTGCACAAGGAGGAATAACAACCTATAAGTCTGGAGAAAAAGACATGGTATTAAAGCTTAGCAATGATGACAACACCTATAATCTGATAGCAACTGTTGATAAAGCCGCAACCGGCAGTTTAACTATTGGCAAAGCAGACGCTGGCCAGGTACATATACAATTAACAACTGACGGAAAGGGGCCGGTTTATTTCCTGACAAATCTTACTGAGGGAACCTTTAAAGTTTCGGTGTCTGGCGAAACCTGCAACGGAAGTTTTACAGGCATCCAAAAAGAAGCGGGACTTGATGATATAAAAATTACCGGAGATTTTACATCCATACCGTTAATGAAACAGACCAGTAAATATTAACTCAACTGTTATGAAATTGCCCCTATTAAAAAACAAAGGTTGGTTTAAATTAATTTCTATAAGGGCTAATGCGTAGCATCAATAAAATAATTATGAAACAGGTATTGCTATTGCTGCTATCTTTTTTATTGGTAACGAAAGGCGAGGCGCAAATTTTAAAAAAAATAGCCAACCGCATAAAAGATGATGCTGCGTGGCGTGTATCAAACAAAATTGATAACGAAATTAGAAAAGGCGTGGACAGCATTTTTGAAATGCCAAAAAAAATGAAGGGCAAAAACAGTGCTAAGGCTTCAACAGAGGAAATAGATAAAACAAATACTGCAGACAATCAACTACAGAATAAAAATGCGTCAGGCGATAATACAATGGCCGCCTCCACTGAAAAAGAGATGAAACCTACTGACGGTTTTATTACACTTTCCTTATCAGCAAATAAAGCATATACAGGTTTTGGAATAATAATAGGTATAAGAATAAGCGGAGAGAGTGTAAAATATAAAAACTTCAACAAGGTTCAGGTG
>JANLQY010000097.1:0-44011 GCA_031368105.1 Chitinophagaceae bacterium | reverse complement strand
ATTCCACCACACCCAGACTGGCCGCAAAGTGGCCACCATACACACTCACTACATCAATAATATATTGACGCAGTTCATCACACACCTGGTGCATTTGCTCTTTGCTGAGTTTTTTTAAGTCGGCCGGGTTGTTAATATTGGATAATAACGGTCCTGCTTTTATTTCCATGCTAATTATTTTGACGTGTAAAGGTAGGTTTTTTGACTGTTTACAATATAAAACAGTATTAAACTTAATTGGTTCACCCAGCAGCAAAAGAAGCTTATAAAAGATCTGCATTACTTATGCAAAAAGGCTTTCCGCAATAGCAACACTCTCAGGCTTACCAACATCCACCAGTTTATCTCCGGTATGGTCGTAGCCATAAATGGGATTTACAGCAGCAAGGCTGAGGTAAGTATCCACTAAAGAAAATTTTCCTTTTTGTGGTATCAGGTCAAAAATGGCGGGTTCAAAAACTACCACACAACTATAAGCCATTGGTTTTAGGTTGGGCTTATCAATGGCAATTTTTTTTTCTCCGGTGCTGTTGTTCATCCAGCCGCAAAGGCGGTTGTCTTCATCAAACAAAAAATTACGGGATGATTTTCTGCTGGTAATGCCAAATGAAATGAGCCCTTTCTTTTTTTGATGAAATGCAATTAAATCATTCAAATTTAGATTGGTTAAAAAATCTGCATTGAGTGTAATAAATGATTGTCCGTTTTGCAAGAGGCCTTTTGCTTTTAATAAACCGCCGCCGGTTTCCAGCACTTCATTGGTTTCATCACTTATTAAAATATTACTACCCCAGCCATTGTTTTCTTTCACTGCTTCCACTATCTGGTCTGCAAAATGATGAACATTTATTACCACATCTTTAATACCGTATTGCTGCAAATATTCAATATTCCGCTGCAATAAAGATTTGCCATTTACAATAGCCAATGCTTTTGGATGACTGTCTGTCCAAGGTTTGAAACGGGTGCCGAGACCGGCGGAAAAAATCATTGCTTTTGAAATGTTCATAGTTGATGGTTAATGGTTCATGGGATAAACTACATTGAGCCTCTAAGTTTGGTAATCATCTTGCTTAAAATTTCATATTCAGTATAATATTTTTTAAAATCTATATCACTGATATACTTTCTGGTTTGAGCTATAAACAAACAAGCCACCACTTCAATACCCGATCTTAATGCTATTCCGAGAAAGCGTTTATATTCAGGTATAGATTGACCCGTACTGCCTTCGGCAATATTTAAGACTACAGAATCTGCCGCTCTTTTCATTTGGGAGCAAAGACTATATAATTCTTCTCTTGGAAAAGATTTTGTCAAGATATCAATTTCATTGCTTAAACGTAACGCTATCTGCCAAACCCTTAATTCTTCGAATTGAAAAGCCATATTTATCTTTAATTTTTTATTGGAGTTCTATTGTATAATACTGTCACCATGAACCATCAACCATCAACTATCAACTAATCTTCCAGTTCTCCCTATTAGTATGATTCAATTCAATCTTCACCTTAAACTTATTTTTTAAATGCCTTGCAATTGCTTCTGCAGCATACACACTCCTGTGCTGGCCACCGGTGCAGCCAAAGTTTATGGAGAGATGTTCAAAATCCCGTTTGATATAATCTTCCACAGAAATATCAATGATGCTGTAAACGCTGTTTAAGAAATCCGGCATTTTTGTCTGCTGCTCTAAAAAATCTTTCACCGGTTTATCAAGGCCTGATAAATGTTTGTAATCATCAAACCTGCCGGGGTTTAGTATTCCCCTCATATCGAATACAAAGCCTCCACCATTTTTTGTTTCATCTGCTGGATAACCTGTTTTTATAAAAGAAAAACTATTGACCGTAACAACCAATGGCGTTTCTTCTTTTGCCTGCACCGGAGTAAATTCTTCAATCACTTCATCACTGATGCAAAGCTCTAATACTTTTTTAAATTCGGGCAAAGCAATCCCAATATTTTGATTGGTAAAAAACCATTTTAAATTTTGCAATGCCAATGGAATGCTGGTTAAAAAATGTGCCTTGCGTTCAAATAAACCACGAAAACCATAAGCTCCCAGCACCTGCAGTAAACGTATCAACACATAGCCATTATACTGGCTTCGGAATGCTTCTTTATCAATTGGCTGCTCAATCATTTTTTCAAACGCTTCCATGTAATCCTCCAGCAGCCGCTGTTTCCAGTCATCTGATAAATTTGCTTTTGCCTGCCACAGCAAAGATGCTGTATCATATTGTGGTGCACCTTTCATACCGCCCTGGTAATCTATAAAGTGAACTTTGTCATTTTTGTCCACCATAATATTCCTGCTCTGGAAATCACGGAACATAAAATATTTATACTCTGTATGAGATAAATAATTACTCAGCGCTTCAAAATTTTTTATCAGTTTTTGTTTGTCGTAAGGCTTGCGTAAAGCATCCAAAAAATAATATTTGAAATAAAGTAAATCCGCCATGATGGCTTCTTTACCGAAAGAACTGTTGGTGAGGCATTTTTTATAATCCAGCCCTTCATGTCCTTTTACCTGCAATGCTGCCAGTTGTTGCAGGCTTTGTTTGTAAAGTGAATACACTTCGCCTGTGTAACCATGCCGCTCCAGTTTATCCAGCAAGGAAACGTTGCCAAAATCTTCCTGTATGTAAATGCTTTTATCATCATTTACACAAAATATTTCTGCCGTGCTTAATTGCTTTGCTGCAAAAAGATGAGAGAAATAAATGAAGGTTTCATTCTCTTTAATATTGGCTCCGTGGGTGGCAATAAAATTGCCTTCGCTGGTATGCAAACGAAAGTAATGACGTTCACTGCCGGCCTGTGGAAGTTTATCAATACTGGTAATGGCTGCTTTGGAAAATGTGGCAAATAAATTTTTTATTTCTTCGATGGGAGTTTGCATTGAATTGTAATCAGGTTTTGGTAAAAATAGAATATTTGCCCGATACTTATTGTAATGCAAAAGCTACTGCAGCCTGCACATGAATCAGCGTAGTATCAAATACCGGAATGGTAACATCGGATTGTTTTATACAAATCGGAATTTCCGTACAACCAAGCACCACGCCTTGTGCCCCTTGCTGCTGAAGGCTTTCAATGATTTGTATAAATCTTTCTTTTCTTTCAGGAAGAAAAATGCCTTTGCCCATTTCATTATAAATAGCATCGTTGATGTATTCAATATCTGCTTCATTTGGAATGATGGTTTCAATATTTTTTTCTGCCAGTTTGTTTTTATAAAAATCTAACTGCATGGTATATTTAGTGCCGAGCAGGGCTACTTTATTAAGCCCTTGTTTTGCAATTGCAGTGGCTGCTGTTTCGGCAATATGTATCAAAGGGATGTGGATGGATTCCTGCACTTTGTCTGCGATATAATGCATGGTATTGGCTCCAATCAACACACAGTCTGCCCCGGCCAGTTCCAGTATTTTCGCCACTTTACAAATGATAGCTGCAATTGCATCCCAATCTCCGGCAAAGGTGAGTGTTTTTATTTCTTCGAATTCTACAGAGTACATCAGCATTTTGCAGGAGCTTACACCACCTAATTTTTCATTGGTGAGCTGATTGAGCAAACGATAATAATCCATGGAAGAAAGCCAGGTGAGGCCACCGATAAACCCGATTGTTTTCATGCGGTGAAGGTAGAAAAATGTTTTGCTTTTATTAACTGGATTCATTGCATTTTAAATTCCTTTTTATTTAGAATAAAAAATATTGACAAGCAATCATTGTATCAATCTCTGTTTATTTAAATTTTGGCTATATTAGCTAAAATATATTTACACCTAAAAACAACCAACCATCATGCAAGATCAACTCAGCAATCAGACACCAATTCCCGTATTTAAAGTAGACCCGGTTTTAGTATTGGTCTTTGGACT
This sequence comes from Chitinophagaceae bacterium, assembly GCA_031368105.1. GTDB lineage: Bacteria > Bacteroidota > Bacteroidia > Chitinophagales > Chitinophagaceae > Ferruginibacter. Next base: position 40,118 of record JANLQY010000097.1, on the reverse strand, counting down.
TTTATCCTGCGGACTGTACCTTATTTACTGGAACATAAAAGTAGCAGAAGTATTTAACGCCGTTGCTGAAAGAGAAGTTATCTCTCAACCCATCGCAATTTTTGCAGGTTGCTGTATGCCGGTAAATATTTACTTCTATTATTTAGCCGGAAAAGACGCCTTGCCAAAAGTGTATGAAAGAACCGGAGAACTGCAAAAAGATCAATCTACATTATTAATAGTGCTGGGATTCTTTTTCCCGATAGCAGCAGCAATGATCGTACAAGGTGATATCAACCGATTATATAATTAATACCAAAGTAAAACGTAAGTTATACGGAATTGCCGGCGCATTGATTACGCTGGCAATTCCGTTATTATTATTGCTGCAAAATGGCAATCACCATCTTGAAACGGATCAATCTTTTTGTCCGTTTAAAATGCTCACAGGCTTTCCCTGCCCGGGTTGCGGCATTACCAAATCGCTGGTTTATTTTTATGAAGGAGATATTTATAAAAGCTTACGCTACCATATTCTTGGACCCTTTGTCATTGCATTTTGCCTATTTACCATTGTGGTATTAACCACCGAATTGATTACTCAAAAAGAGTATTTTGAAAAGTGGCTGTACAGCCGGAAACTGGCATACGGCCTGGCAATTTTCCTGGCCGCATACCACATCATCCGTTTAATTTATTTTGTTTATGACAACTCCTGGGACAGCATTTTGCAACAATCTATTTGGCGGTAGTAACCAGCTTGATTATTTTCCTGTTGCTTCTTCTTTTTTTATTCGTTGAAAGGGTACGGTTTCTATGGATTAAAATGTTTAGGAGAAAATTATTTATAAAATCGCATTTAATAATTAAACTCCATTGATTCCAATTGCTCTATTGCAGGCATTTCATCATAAGTTTTCCCATTAAGTATTCTTCCTGCTTTCTTTTTATTTGTTCCACCCCATTGTTTGAAGAAGAAAGCAACTTTTGATTTTTCACATTGATCCTGTATGTCTAAAACCCAGTCTTCATTCATCTTTCTTGGTGTTCTGCCGCTTTCGCCTCCTACAATAATCCAATCAATTTTTTTAAGATTCATTTTTGGTAACGGGCCTATCAACGGCTCACAGGAAAGAAATTTAACTCTTGCATTTGTTTTACGCAAATCATCAATGCGGTGTTTTACTCTTGAATCTTCTACAGAAACACCCATCCAGATATTATGTGTCCAGTTTAATTCCTTGTGGTATTTCAAAAGAATATCAGAACGTTTTGTCAACACCTGGAAAGTATGCTGGGGGCATTCATTCATTGTAGCAAAAACCTTCTTAATAAAATCCAGTGGTACATCTTTGTGAAAGAGATCACTCATGGAATTTACAAAAACAATCTTTGGTGATTTCCACCCACGGGGAGCATTTAAAGCATCCTCATGTGTACGGATTTTGAATCCGTCTTTGTATTTATCAATGCCCATTGCCTGCAAACGACGTGTCATAACTTCTGCATAACAAAACTTACATCCTGCAGAAACTTTGTTGCAGCCTGTTGTTGGGTTCCAGGTCATTTCTGTCCATTCTATTGAGGATTGGGACATGAGTGATTCTAATTTGGCAAGTAAAATATTGAAATACAAAACAGTCAATTCAACTTCCCTTCTTGATTGAGTTCGATTATTTGCTTCAACACATTTTCAGGGGCATTGTGTCCATTAAATAAATCAATTCCTTTATCAATTAATTCTCTTCTTATAACACTTTTGTCAAATTCTAAATTATCAACCAAGAATTGATGCCGTAATTCAAACATTGTAAAAATATCATCCCATGAATATGCATAAATTTCATAATTCTGTACACCTTTAACAAGAAATCGCTTTCCTTTTACTTTCTCTGATTCATACTGACTTCTCACATAATCATCAACGCTTTTGCCAACAATAAAAAACTTCCAAAATCTCTTCTGTGAATTAAATTGTGGTTCACTTCTGATTATTTCCAAGTAATCTTCGATCTGCCTTAATTGTTCCTTCCCGATTTCAATAGCCGGTTTCTTAAGCTCAACAATCAAGTTTTCCTCCATATAGTACTGGTCATCTCTAATGTCTGGGATTTAATGCTTACGGCAAACAAACACATCGGGCCTTCTGTTTGCTTCATCAGAGTTAACTTTTTTCTTGCCTGCTTTCTTTGCTTCAAGAGCTTCCAAACTTTCAATTACTTCAAGATATTTATTAAGTAACTGATTAAACCCTTCATTGGCTGACACCAAATGATATTGCTCTCCGAAGAGCCAATAATTTTCTTCAATTGCTTTTTGTAAATGGTCTCTCTCGTTAGAGAATTTTTCCAAATCAAATACTAAGGCTTTCAATAATTCAATTATCTTAAACCTGCTTTCAATTAAATTAATAGTTCTAGAGATTTTACTAATAGTTGTTTTCTTAAGGAGTTCAGCAAGCTGGTTTCTTTCATCTTGCGACATGTTTACAACCTGACCAACAATTTCTGTAATACTTTCTCTTTCGTCGGTGTCCAAAAGCAAATTGATTAAGGCTACACTGACTTTCTGCTGCTCTTTATTTAAACCTTGGAAAATTTTTGGTTCAATACAATATATTCCCTTTACAACTGTAATTAAGTCCTTTCTTCTGGCTTGCTCGTATTTATTGTTTTTAAATTTCGGAATTACTCCATTCTTTTCATAACTATCAATCAACTGCTCGGCAGCACCTCCATGTAAAAAAGATTTCTGCCTTTCTTTAACTATATTATGAAGGTTATTAAGTAACGCCTTAAAAACTCCAGTATTCTTTGTCTCGTCAAATAAACTTAGACTTTGCTCTTGGTCTGATGGACTGAAATTATCAAAATAGTTTGATTCTATATATACGCTATGATTAAACCCTATTGCATTATTGTTGTAAGATGTCAATTCTTTAAAGACTTCATTTTGTTTCGAGTTGAGAAAATAGAAATAAAATTTATCGCCAATTTTCTCATTCCATCTTACAAAGGTTATTTTGAACTCATTTTCAATTCCTTCTTTGTCTTTAATTTTTAAGGGGATAATATCGTTTTCAGCTATCAACCCACTATAATCAATTTTTTCACCATTAATGCTTATTGAGAAGGAGCGTTCTTTATTAAGTAATAAAAACCATCCAAATTCTTTAGCTAAGTGGATTTTAAAATCATCACAATTAAAAGAGTATCCAGTTACTTCGAATAAATCTGTTAATTCTACAGTAGTGCCAGTTGATTTTTGTTTTGAAATCTTTTTATTTTCAGCACTGTATAAATGCTTCGTGTTCCTTCTAATAGTTATATCATACTCAAGCAAGGCCTTTTCGTTTTTGTCTTCGTAAACAGTATGCCACTCTGCATTGTCACTAAATGCTGCAAATGAAAACCGTCCCTTTCCTTTATGTCCTCTAATTGCGGAAGATGTTTTTTGATAGGTATTCTTCTTAATGCTATCATTAAAATTTCCAAAAGTCATATCTAAGGCTCTAAAATCAATCCCTTTGCCATCATCAATAATTTGTAAGGAATAAATTGTGTCGATTTCATTAGAGGCAAAATTTATTTGGACATTTTTGGCTTCAGCATCAAAGCCATTCCAGACTAATTCAGCAATAGCATCCATATAATCTTTGGTTAATCCCGAAGATTCAATGCCGTTGTTTGTTAACCGAAACTTTCTTTTTCATAAACAATAATGAAGTCTAAAGTAATAACTAATATACGATCTGCTGTGTTTTGCAAAAATAAACTCATTCTTTACTAGATGCCAGAAATTTAATGCCTTAATAAATTATCACTCATTTTACCACTATTCATAGCTGAGTTTAATATTTCAATATGGTAAGGTAAGCCTCATTTTACAATCCTTATAGACACCACTCCCATTCATTCCACCCGGTTTCCCATACATCCACTCATAACTCCCCAGCCAAAACTCACATTTTTTTACAAACTCTGTTTCCCATGCCTGGCTGATAATGGTTTGGTACTCCGAAGTTGATGTAAGAAAATTTTTAAGAGATGTATCAAAGTAAGGAATAGAATAAATAAAATCTTTCACTTCATTAGGTGTTGCTTTTGCATACAGTGCCATATTTAATGAATGCGGATTTTGTTTGCGGTGCAGATGAATCGTTACGTTCATTTTCTTTTCAATAATATCAATCAGGTAGTCTTTAGTTATGGATTGCATGTAGTTTGTTTTTAAATTAAAATAATGAGCCCTGTGCCCCGGGCCTTTTGAAAATACTGGTGTTGAGGCTCCACTCTTCCGCATTCATGTTATACAGCTTGCCGTATTTTTTATATTGCTGTGCCACCATTTGTGCAATGTTGCCTTCGCCTCTCATGCGTACGCCCCAGCGGGTGTCGTTTACTTTTCCATCATGACTTTGTTCAATCAGGTGCCACACTTTATCTGCATGGTTGGGAAAGTTTTTATACAGCCAGTCATGAAATAAAAACTTGATAGCGCCATTTAAGCGAATGAAAGTGTAAGCCGTAAACGTGGCGCCATTGTCTGCCGCTGCTTTCATGATGCGTTGCATTTCATGTTCATTTAATCCGGGTATCATTGGGCCCATCATAATGCCCATGCGTACGCCTGCTTTGCTTAGTTCTTCAATCACTTTTAATTTTTGTTTGGCGGTGGTGGTACGTGGTTCCATTGTTCTTCGCAGGTCTTCATTAAAAGAAGTGATGGAAACCATGGCAGATACAATTCCTTTCTTCGCCATTTCCTGCAGCACATCTTTGTCTTTTAGTATCCAGCTATTTTTTGTGAGGATGCCTACCGGTTGATTGAACTCGTTGCACACTTCCAGTAAGCCTCTTGTTAAACGATAAGTTTGTTCGGCAGGCTGGTAACAATCGGTATTGCCGCTGAGCATGATGGGGGCACATTCCCATTTGGGATTCATTAAAAATTTACGCAGCAGTTGTGGTGCATTTTTCTTTACCAATATTTTTTGCTCAAAGTCCAGGCCGGCACTGTAGCCCCAGTATTCATGCACATTACGGGCATAACAATAAATGCAGCCATGCTCACAGCCGGCATACGGATTCATGCTGTATCCCATGCCCACATCGGGGCTTTCCACTTTGTTTACAATGGTTTTGGGATTGGTTTCTATATATTGCGTTGGCAATGTTGTTTCTTCCCAATCGTCTATTGATTCAATGTGTTCTTTTGTTTTTTCATCTTTTAGAAAACGGTTTTTTGTGTTGAACTGGGCACCACGGCCGGCTTTGTAAGAAGCCTCCCTAAATTCCTCCAAAGGAGGGACTTTTGAAGAACCTGCTGATGCTGGCTTCACTTTGTGATGGTCTTGTTTGAGATTGTTATCCATAAAATATTTTTTGTTTGCTATGAATTATACGAATGAATTTTTTGCCATAGATTGCACGGATTAATACAGATTTTTATTTGCCACGAATTGCACTAATGAACACGAATGTTTCTTTACTTCCTTATTCCTTATTTATTTTTACTGCCTGTTTTTAGAAAAGAGTTTTGAATTGAATGTAGCTGAATAATGATATACAGTACAAAAGTGCGACGCCAATGAAGCTTAATAGATTTCCTAAATCCTGGTTCATAATCATCTCTTTTTTACTTCTTTTCTCCTTTGACCGCTTAGCTAAATAACTCTCCCTGTGTTGTGTTTACCGGCAGATTTTTAAATTCAAAACGTTGGGCTATTTCATATTTCATTTCTCCTACGGGACGCTTTAGCAACAGCATGGCATCGGCTATGAAGCGGCCGGTAAAATTCAGGTGACTGAATTCGAGCCAGCCCTTTTCATATTGCCATGGCAGCAGTTTTCTTGCAATGGTCAAATGCGGCTCCATGATAAAATGTGGTTTGTTGTCTGCATTTAATTTCATCAGTTGCTGTGTTTCTGCCCGGATATTTTTTACCAGGTTTTGTATGGGAACTTTGCTGGTGATGTTGATATAAATAGTGTGGGATGGAAAACTGCCGTAATCTTTCAGCTCTATTTTTACCGGCGGAGAACCCATTGCTACGGCCTGCAACCTATTTATCAGCCTGTCTTCTACCAATTGGTACTGTACAAAATTTGCCAGCGTAACATGCGGCTTTCCATACAATGCAGTGGTATTTTTATAAGTGTCGGCAAAATATTTTTTTACATCCATGATCTTGTTTCGCAATGCTTCGTTGGGAGATAATACCAGCAGGTATTCATTGATTTTGTAGCCGGGCAATACAGTCCCCATATCCCTGGGAGCAGGTTGTATAAACGCTGGCGATATTGCTGCGGTCGTTTTCATTGTATGTGTATTTTTTTATTTGGAAAAGCAAATTATTTTAGCATAAATTTACTAAATAATTTAGTTAACAGAAAAATATTTTTTATGGAAGTGGAAAATTTTTCCGGCAGCAGCTATGCCGACAGCAAAAAATTCAGTCAGCATGATGTACCCATGGCCAATGCCTCCGGCTTTGGTGCGGCGGCTGATGATTATATGGAAAGGGGTATTGATTTGAATGAGCAGCTGATCCGCAATAAGCCGGCTACTTTTTTTATGAAAGTGAGTGGCAGCAGCATGATCAACGCAGGTATTTTTGATGGTGATATTGTGATTGTGGACAAAAGTGTGAAGCCTTTAAATGGCAAAATTGTGATTGCTGTAATAGATGGTGAAATGCTGATACGGCGGTATGAAAAAACGATGAACCGGCTGCGACTGATTCCGGAAACGCCTAAACTTTCAGCGATTGAAGTGAGTGAGTTTATGGATTTCAAAATTTGGGGAGTGGTAATGTATATAATAAGGAATGTATGAAAGCCATTGTAGATTGTAACAGTTTTTATTGCAGTTGCGAACGCCTGTTTAAGCCGCATTTAGACAAGAAGCCTGTTGTTGTGCTGAGCAACAATGATGGCTGTATTATTTCCCGGAGTGATGAGGCAAAAGCATTTGGCGTGCAGATGGCTGGTCCTTATTTTTTAGCGAAGCCATTGATTGAAAAACATAATGTGGCTACATTTTCATCCAACTACAATTTGTATGGTGACCTTAGCTGGCGGGTAATGGAAACCCTGCGGATGCTGGTAGGTAAAGAAAATGTGGAAGTATATTCTGTGGATGAAGCTTTTTTAAATTTAGATGAATTTGCCCAAAGCGATTTGCAGGAAGCAGGAATAAAAATAAGAGAAACAGTGGAGGAATGGACGGGTATAAAAGTATCTGTTGGTGTGGCACCTACAAAAGTATTATCCAAAGTGGCCAATCATTTAGCAAAGAAAAAAAAGATAGAAACACAATGTGTGGTGGTGCTGGATACCGAAGAAAAAATTGCCAAGGCTTTGCAGGATACACCTGTTGGCGAAGTGTGGGGTGTAGGCAGGCAGTATGCAGAAAAATTAATGGACATGAATGCAGTATTCACAGCATTTGATCTCTCAAAAAAAACAGAAGAATGGGCACAAAAAAATTTAGGAGGTGTGGTTGGTATCCGTTTAATAAAAGAATTAAAAGGCGAGCCTTCCAATGAAATGGAAAAACAACTGACTGTAAAAAAAATGATTGCCACCACAAGAATGTTTGGCAGCCCGGTGAAAGACATTGCTGATATTAAAGAAGCGGTGGCAACCTACACTTCGAAAGCTGCAGAGAAATTACGGCGGCAGCAAAGTGCAGCGAATATTATCAGTGTGTTTGTGGTACCAAGAGAACAGAGCCACACTGCTCATTTCAGGCATGGGCCTACTGTTAGCAGCTATGTTACTTTGCCGGTGGCAACTTCTGCTACCAATGAATTAATAAAGCCTGCAGTAAAACTGGTAGATAAATTATATGAACAGGGAAGACTGTATAAAAAAGCCGGTGTAATGCTGAGCGGACTGGTGCCTGACAACACCATACAGGGAAATTTATTTGCAGCAGAAAAACACAATGGCAAACGGCTGTTGATGGATATGATTGACAATATCAACTTTAGTCAGCGAGATGATGTATTGAAATTTGCAGCCAGTGGCACCAACCGGGATTGGAAGATGCGGATGGAATTGAGAAGCCCGAGATATACTACCAGATGGGAAGAAATGTTTGTAGTGCATTAATCAAACAACCCTTTTTGTTGTGTAACAAAAGTTGGCTTAATCAAATTTAATCCCAGCTCCTTATTCATTTTATCAACCAGGTAAACCGTCAGCTCCGGCGAAGTTGCTTCGTCATGCATGTGCATAAAAAAGTATAGTTCCTGCAAACCATTGTCCAGCCAGTATTTCATGCGTTCTATCCAGGCATCACACCTGGTGTAATCCGAAGGGTGCAAACTGTTGCCCACATAACGAATGAATACTTTTGGAATGGTCAGGTGCATGTGAGCACAATCTCTTCTTCCGGCAGTATCGGTAATTACAGCCCCCATATTCATTGCCTGAAGTGTGTTGAACATTTCTTCCCTGATGTCATTTTTTTTAAACCAATCTGGATGACGGACTTCTAAAAAAAATTGTAAATCTGTTGGAAGTGTTTTTAAATAGTCAAACAGTTCATCTTTTCTTTTGGGAGAAAAAGTATCACTCACCTGTATAAAGATTGGGCCGAGATGTTGCTTAAAAGCAACAATGCCACGGAAAAATTCATTGCTGATAAATTGTTTGTTGGAAAGGCTGCCACCGTGTGTTACCCCCTGGTACATTTTTGGGCAAAACATAAAATCTTTTCCTTTGGCTTTTTCTATCCACTTGCTGATACCGCCTTCGCCATATACTTTGTAATGTGTGGCGTTTAGTTCAATGCTGTTGTAATGCTGAACATAGTGCTGCAAAAAATCTTTCTCTTTTGTTTTTGGCGGATAAATTTTTCCTACCCATTCTTCCCTTCCCCACTTGGCACAGCCTAAATATATTTTGGGATTTTTTACATGCTTGTCTTTCAATATTATTTTATTGAAAACTGGTTCGGCAGGCAATGAGAAATCAATACTGTCCAGTTCATTTTCCGGCACCCTTCCAAATTCCATAATCAGTCAGTTAATTCTGGTGAACAATTTACCCGTTGCTTTTTGTGCCGTTTGTGCCGTTTCTGGTTTTTTATTTTTTCATAAATAGCAATGTTCATCATTACCAGCAGCATTCCGTAAAACACATCTTCAAATGGAATGCTGTAAATGCGGAAGCCTAAAATTTCTGCATCATTATACCGTACCACAGGAATAGAAGTTAAATATCCATTCACCACCAGGAAAGGCACCAGCATAACCGAGTAAGAAATAATAAAAGAAGTGGCATCAAAAAATTTAAAAAAATTTTTATTGGCATAGATAATAAAAATAAAGACGGCGCTAAGGATGAAAGTCCAGGATGTGTACTGCTTTTTATAAAAAAAAATGCCGGCTGCCAATAAAATAACCGCCAGTGTTTTTAAAACCAAATCATCTTTCTTTTTATTTTTCAGGTTGGAAAAATATACCCTGATACATTCGTAAATAAATAAACAGCAGTAAGGCACCACAAAAAAGAACAACACTTCTTCAACAGGCAGGTTGAATATTTTTATACCGGTAATATAGTCAGGATTGAAGCTCCATATACCCTTTGCAGTAAAATATATATCCCAGGCAATATAGAAAATGGCAGGCAGCAGCATGGCCTTAAAAACATATTTCCATCTTTTATTAAAAGCTACTGTTTTATCAAAACTCAATGCCAGCGGCCCCAGCAATGATATTGCCAAAATGATAAAATATGTATACTTCGTTTCCAATCAGCAAATGGTTATAGTGATTAACAATAATGATAAAAGTATATCATTTTCTCTTTGCAAATACGCAGAAAAATAAAATAGGTAATCTGTATTTGTAAATACCTGCACGAGTGAGAAGGAAATGTAACCAGTAGCTTTATATTTGTTGATAAGCTATTTTTAAAACAAGTCAAACATAATTTCGTTTATTTTTGTTCGCAACAGTTTTAAACCGCCAGCAGATGTCAAATCATTATTTAATTATTGGTTCAGGGTTTTCAGGATGTGTGCTGGCTAACCAGCTTGTAAAACAATTAGACTGTACAATAGATATCTGGGATGAACGCTGCCATATTGGAGGCAATTGCCACACCGAAAGAGATGCTGAAACAAATGTAATGGTACATCAATATGGCCCACACATTTTTAATACCGATAAAAAAGAGATCTGGGATTATGTAAACAGTTTTGTTGAGTTCAGGCCTTATGTACACCAGGTAAAAGCAAAGAGTGGAGACAAAGTGTATTCGCTGCCGGTGAACCTGCATACCATCAACCAATTCTTTAATAAAACATTTACACCCGATGAAGCGAAAGTTTTTTTAGAAACACTGGCAGACAAAACCATTACCGATCCACAAAATTTTGAAGAGCAGGCTTTGCGCTTTATTGGCAAAGAATTGTACCAGGCTTTCTTTTATGGCTACACTAAAAAACAATGGGGCTGTGAGCCAACAGAACTGCCGGCATCAATTTTAAAAAGAATACCGGTACGTTTTAATTACGATGATAATTATCACAACAATATCTACACAGGCATACCGGTAGAAGGCTACACCGCTGTGATGGAAAAGATGATCAATCATCCAAAAATAAAAGTGACGCTTAATAAAAAATACAGCAGCGAAATTAGTACCAGCCAATACAGCCACATATTTTATACCGGGTCAATAGATGCTTTTTTTAATTATGAATTTGGCAGGCTTGGATACAGAACGGTAGTTTTTGAAAAGGGCTATGCCAATGGCGATTTCCAAGGCACCACTCAAATGAATTATTGTGATGTGGACGTTCCGCAAACAAGAATTACCGAACATAAACATTTTACTCCCTGGGAACAGCATGATAAAACTATTTACTTCACAGAATACAGTAAAGAAACATCAAAAGATGATGTTCCATTTTATCCCAAACGTTTAGCAGCAGACATTAATTTGCTAAAAAAATACAGGAAAAAAGCGGAGGAGCAACAGCAGGTATCTTTCCTGGGCAGGCTGGCAACTTACCGCTATATGGATATGCATCATGTTATTGGAGAGGCGCTTCAGTTTGCCAATAAGTTTATAGAACACGTAAATGCCAGCCTTCCTGCGCCGGTATTTGCAAATACAGAAGTGTTTTAAACCTGTATAAAATAACCAGTCTTTTTCTCTGTAAAATAATTATTCCCCATTTATTATTTTCTTTCTCTAAGCATACATTTCCATCAGTTTACATAGTATTTAATTTTTAATCGCTGCCTAAAATTTAATCCTGCAAATGCAATAACCGTATCGGGGTTTCGTTATAGATAGCAATATCCGATAATCCAGTAAAACTACCCCTATGGAAAAGATCATTGCTGTTGTAGTAACGTACAACCGCCTGTCGCTCCTCAAAGAATGCATCACTGCACTCAGAAATCAAACACAACAGCCTGATGCCATTTTGGTAATCAATAATGGCAGTACAGATACTACCAGCCAGTGGCTGCAAACACAAAAAGATATACTTTTCATCACACAGGACAATATCGGCTCGGGAGGAGGATTTGAAACAGGTATTAAGTGGGCTTATAAAAATAATTATTCCTGGATATGGTGTATGGATGATGATGGCTATCCCAAAGAAGATGCACTGGAGAAAATATTAGCCCCGGATTTAGACAGACTATTTTTACGCAACTGTGCCGTACTGGATAAGGAAAACAAAAAAACTTTTGTGTGGAAAACAAAAAAATTTAACAGCATTGATGAGGTAACCAGTAATATCATTGAAGGTATAGGCCATCCCTTTAACGGCACCATGATACACCGTAATATAGTAGAACGGGTGGGTGTACCCCAACAGAATCTTTTTTTATGGGGAGATGAAACAGAATACTATTACCGCATCACCAGAAAAAATAAAATACCGGTATGCACTATTGCAGACAGCATCCACTACCATCCTGCAGCAGCATTTGCTTTTAGAAATGACTGGGACTACAATACCGCCTGGAAAATGTATTTCTATGTACGCAACCGATTTCATATTCACCAGTCGAAGTTTAATTATAAAATAATGGCCTGGGCAAACTACTGCTGTTTCCTGATAGCCTTGGCTGGCATCATTGTAATATATCAAAAAACAGATAAAGCCAAAAAATTAAACTTTATGTTGTGGCCTGCAATGGATGCATTGAAAAATGATTTCAGCGCCAATCCTGCAATTATATTAACCCGGCTGTCGGCTCCATCTTCTACAATGAAAAGCTTTACAGGACTACATCTCCGGAGCAGTTTATTTTCAGGTGCAGCATTGTTTACATCAATAAAAGCAAAAAGGGCCGCAGGTATATAATTTACTGCACCCATATCAGCCTTCGTCCATATCAGCTTCCCGTAATTTTTTTTCTTTATGCCGTTCCAGTATCAGTACCAAGGCAATAATATAAAATGGCATACTTGGTATTTTGTATCGTACAAGTGTACCAAAGTTGAGTGTGGTAACGCCTACAAACAAGGCAAATATAAGGGAGAATAAAAGGCAATACATTATCATCGGATCTTTAATGACACCTCCAAAAAATGTAAACGGGCCAGCCTTAAAAAAAACATAAATGGTAAACAACATCAGCGCAAGGCTTTCCAAAGACGATAATAACGTTGATATTTTTTTTGACTCCCACAAGTAAGGCCGGTACAAGGTAGCGACAATACCTGCCGGTGCTATTTTCAGCAGGCTGCCCGCACTCCCGTCAAACTCTACCCCCAATGAAAAAGATGATTCTGCCAAATCGGAAATACGCATAAAACTTTGTTGGGTGCTTTGCACAGACTCGGTGATTTTACCCAGTGCCAGCCCACCAAGTTCTTCCTGCAGCCTGCCTTCTATTGCAAAAAAACCAGCAATTGAAATCATTGTAATAAAAACCAGCAATATTATTCTTAGAACAGCACTTCTGATATTTTTTAAATAAGACAGTACAATAAAAAGCAGGAAAAATGGCAGGTAAGAAACCAATATATAAGTTTTTACCAACGCTAAAATATAAGCGGATAAAAAAATGATTATACTGTTTTTTATAAGGCTTTCCTTCTTCACAAATACCTTGTACATAGAATAGGTAAACCAGCCAAGCATCCCCGTACACAAAGGATCTTTTAATATCCCCGAACTCCAAAAAACGAAAGTGGGAAGATAAATAATAGCAATAGCCAGTTGCTTATGCAGCGTTGGATATTGCTCATAAAAAAACTTATACAGCCGCCATACGCCACTAAATGAAATCATGGAAAAGATAAGAGTAATGACACTGTAACTGCCAAAACTAAAAAAAGAAAAAAAGGTGACCAGTTTTGTTACAAAATAATTACTCTCACTTTCAAAGTATCCTTTGTTAAAAGTATCTGCCAGTAAATTTTGGTCAAAATCTTTACCGGATATAAAAAGCAATTTTATATTATTTACATCTTTCAGGATAAGTTTGGTAATGTTTATCCCTTCCGGAAAGTATAGAAAAGTAGAATCTCCTTTGGATAAATAAACACTGAATATGATGTAGGCAACAGTGCTGAATACCTTTATCCAAAAGCCCTGGCGGTGATATTTTTTTAAAATGGGGTCTTCTATCCTTTTCCTTCTTGCAGCAAAAAGCAAAGCAAAAAAAAGTACATACAGCGGAAATAATATGATATCAATTAACCCCATCGTTTTATAAAAATCAGCTTGCTGCTGATTGGCAAAACAGCAGCCGGACAAATTTATCTTAAAATATCAATTGCCATTCAATAATATGCAGTTATTTTGCCCATACTAATTTTTGAGCTATATGTGTGGTATTGCAGGTGCAGTCAATTTTAAAATATCCCATCAGCAGGTTAACCAAAATATGTTTCACCGGGGACCGGATGAACAAAATGGTTTTACGATAGACAATATTGATTTCTACCACCTGCGTTTATCCATTCTCGATATTAGCGGTGGCAAACAACCAATGCACCTGGATGAACGCTTTACCATCATCTTTAATGGTGAAATTTACAATCACAATCAAATAAGACTACAGCTCAATATCCAGGGCCGCACTTCTTCCGATACAGAAACACTGTTACTGCTGTACAGAAAATATGGCACTGCCATGCTGGATTATTTAGACGGCATGTTTGTGGTTGCCATTTACGACAGGAAGGAAAAAACAATTTTTATTGCAAGAGACAGGGCTGGCAAAAAACCATTGTACATTTATAATGATGGAGAAAAGATTGTATTCGCCAGTGAACTCAACTGCCTGAAAGGATTGCTGCCACTGCAACTGCAGCAGGAAAATATTTATCATTACCTAAGGTTTGGCGCATTTTACAAACAACTGACACCTTATAAAAGTGTAACAGAACTACAGGCCGGAAGTTTCGGAATGATTAATTGTAACACACTCGATTGCAAAGAAACAAAGTGGTGGGATATTAATAAATTTTACCGGCAACAATCCAAAGATAGTTTTGAAGAGAGCCTTGCCAAAGTGGATACCTATTTACATGAAGGTATCAGGCGAAGAGTGGAATCATCTGACCTAGAAGTAGGAAGTTTTTTAAGCGGCGGTATCGACAGCGGGCTGATAACTGCTATAGGAAGCCAGTATAATAACAAGTTAAAAACTTTTACTGTTTCTTTTGATGGGGAATATGATGAAGCCCCTTTGGCAAAACTGGTTGCTGATAAATACAATACTGTTCATACACAAATAGGTATTTCTTTTAATCACCTAAAAGAGGATGTAGAAAAAATACTGTGCAATTATGGTGAACCATTTTTTGACAGTTCTGCCATACCCAGTTATTATGTAAGCAAAGAAGCAAAGAAACACCTGACGGTAATTTTAAATGGCGATGGTGCCGATGAACTCTTTGGCGGATACAGGCGCTATGTGCCTTTTGCCCAATACGATTTTTTTAAACCAAATATATTTGTAAAAGGAATCGCTGCCTTTGCAAAAAATATTCTGCCGGCTTCCGGCGATAAAAAATCTGCTTACAATTATTTGTACCGGCTGGCATCGCTCGCTTCTAAAAGCAGCCTGCATATTTATTTATCTGCCGGAGTAGACATCATGGAAGATTTTGAAAAGAACATTATTAATGCTCCGGCCAATTATCTTGAAATGATGGAGCATGATTTTAATTTGATTGCCGGTGCTGATATGAGTGGTTTAAAAAAAATAATGAATATAGATTTTGACAGCAATCTTTTTGGCGACTTGCTGGTGAAAATGGACATTGCCAATATGGCTAATTCACTGGAAGGCCGCAGCCCTTTTTTATGCAAAGATTTACTGGAGTATGCCCCCGGAATGAATGATGCTTACAAAATAAAAGGCAGCAATACCAAATTCCTGCTGAGGCAGCTGGCAAAAAAATACCTGCCAGACGAATTAATCAACCAGCCTAAAAGAGGTTTTGAAATTCCATTAAAAAAATGGGTGGATGATGAACTGAAAGAAAATATTTATGATTATGTTGGCGCTGAAAGCTGCATCAGCAAAGAGTTTGTTGATCCTCGTTTTATCAGTGGCCTGCTCAATAATACTGTAAATATTGCTGCAGAAAAAAGAGCAAAAATATTGTGGACTTTATTCAGCCTGGAGGTTTGGTATAAAAAAGTTTACTTACAAGGGTAACAGCTTTTGTATCATCACTGAAACCATCTTCCGATACATTGTGGCTGTTGATTGCAAAGATCAATTTATTTAGTAAGAGCAGTATATACAATACCTGTAATTATTTTTATTTGCATTTTTTAAACAAACTTTGTAAAGAATTGTAATTATATAGAAATAGAAATCAATGCATTCATTTACCATTAAAGATCTGGAAAACCTATCTGGGATAAAGGCTCACACCATCCGTATCTGGGAGCAGCGTTACCAGTTTTTAAAACCCAGCCGTACGGATACCAACATCCGTTACTACAGCAGCGATGAATTAAAAAAACTGTTGAACATCGCTTTGTTGAACAAATATGGTTTCAAAATTTCTCACATCGACAAAATGGGAGAAATAGAAGTGAATGAAAAAATTCTTTCGCTTTCCGGGCCAGAAGCATTGCAGGAACGAATTGTGAATGAGCTGATACAATGCATGGTGGATTTGAATATTGACAAGTTGGAGGATACACTAGATAGATACATTGCAGCAAAAGGTATTGAAAGAACTATTACACAAATCATTTTCACCTTCATGGAAAAGATTGGTATATTATGGCTTACCAATCACATCAATCCTGCACAAGAACATTTGGTAACAAATGTGATAAGGCAAAAACTAATTGTAGGAATTGATGGAGTGAGCAGTTCTTTGAGAGTAAATAAAACAGTGCTGTTATTTTTACCCGAAGGTGAGTACCACGAGCTAGGTTTGTTATTTGTACATTATTTGTTAAAAAGCAGAGGGGTTTCTGTAATATATCTTGGAGCCCATGTGCCCCTTACAGACGTGGAATATGTGATAAACCTGAAAAAGCCGGATCACCTGTTTTCCCATCTTACTTCAGTATCTCACAAATTTAATTTTGATAAATTTATTTTCAATATTACCCAAAAATTTACCGGCACTTCTATCATCATTTCAGGGCAGCTTGCACAGTCTTATGAAAAGAAAATACCACCATCCATTAAGCTTAAGAAATCATTGTCGGAGGTTACAGAATTTATATCAGGGCTTTAAAAAAGCTCTTTTTTTATGCTTGGAAATAAAAAGAGTATAAGTCACTGATTAAGTTATTGTTTAACATTTTAATAAAAAATATTAAACAAAAGCTTTGTTTTTTAATAAAGTTTTGTTTAGCTTTACATAACATAAGTTAAACATTTTTTTATGTCTACAACAGATTTCGACCACCTTTTACTTAGCAACACAGAGTTTTTAAAACCTTTTGCTATTACGCTTACAAGAGATAATGAAACAGCTAAAGACCTGATACAGGAAACAATGTTCAGGGCTTTGGCCAATAAAGAAAAGTACAATATAGGCACCAATATAAAGGCATGGCTGTACACCATCATGCGGAACATTTTTATCAATAACTACCGCCGCAAATCAAAACAGAATACCATTTTTGATAATACGCCCAATGATTTTTTATTGGACTACAACCAGGTAACTGTTGCCAACAAAGCCGAAACGGCATTAAGCTTAAAAGATATAGAAGCGGCCATTCACCATTTACCACATATTTTCCGCAATCCTTTCATGCTGTATTTTGAAGGATATAAATACCATGAAATTGCAGATATGCTGAAAGAACCATTGGGTACCATCAAAAGCAGGATACACTTTGCAAGAAAATTATTGAAAGAACAACTGACCCGTTTTTAATCTTTACTGCCTGCATCATTTTTAAACTTTATATTTATTATACAACAACAATTAATTGGTGGCAAAAAAAGCTGTAATAATTGGAAGCGGTTTTGCCGGAATGTCGGCTGCCTGTTTTTTGGCAAAGTCAGGATGGGAGGTAACAGTACTGGAAAAAAACAGCACTCCCGGTGGCAGGTGCAGGCAATTAAAAGAAGCAGGTTTCACATTCGACATGGGGCCAAGTTGGTACTGGATGCCGGATGTATTTGATCATTTTTTTAATTGCTTTGGAAAAAATGTTTCCGACTATTATCAATTAAAAAGATTAGATCCATCTTACAGAGTTTATTGGCCGGATGGCATGATGGATATACCGGCCGATTACGCCGCACTGAAACAATTATTTGAAAGCATAGAACCCGGCAGCAGCAAAGATTTGGACAAATTCATGAAAGAAGCTGCTTACAAATACGAAGTGGGCATCAATAAATTAGTACACAAGCCGGGCCAGTCTGTAATCGAATTTGCTGATTGGGATTTGGTAAAAGGGCTGTTTAAATTAGATGTGTTTACTTCTATGAAAAAACATATCAGTAAATATTTTAAACACCCCATGCTTCAGCAGTTGCTGGAGTTTCCTGTTTTGTTTTTAGGGGCATTGCCGCAAGATACCCCGGCCTTGTACAGTCTTATGAATTATGCCGATATTAAATTGGGTACCTGGTATCCGCAAGGCGGCATGTACAAAATTGCAGAAGGCATGCACACATTGGCAAAGGAACTGGGAGTGAAATTTTTATTCGATCATACTGTTGCAGAAATAAAAATTGATGCCGGGGTGGCAAAAACAGTATCAGCAAAAACCAGCAATGACAATATTTCTTTTGAAGCAGACGTGGTAATTGGTGGAGCCGATTATCATTTTGTTGAAACCAAATTGTTGCCCGAAGCTTACAGAACTTACACAAAGTCATATTGGGATAAAAGAGTGATGGCTCCAAGCTGCCTGCTGTATTATGTGGGATTAAATAAAAAATTAAAGAATGTATTACACCATTCCCTTTTCTTTGATACCAGTTTTGAAGTGCATGGAAAAGAAATTTATACAAAACCCTGCTGGCCTTCCGAACCTTTATTTTATGTAAGTGTTACATCTGCTACAGATGATACCGTTGCTCCCGATGGTCATGAAAATCTTTTTTTTCTGATTCCTGTTGCATCAGGATTGATCGATGATACAGAAGAGTTGAGAGAAAAATATTTTGAAAGTATTATAACACGATTTGAAAACAGGATTGGCCAAACGATAACGGATGCTATCGTTTATAAAAAATCTTATTCTGTAAGTAATTTTATAGAAGATTATAATTCCTTTAAAGGAAATGCTTACGGACTGGCAAATACATTAATGCAAACGGCAGTATTGAAACCAAGCCTGCGAAGTAAAAAAGTGACCAATCTGTTTTACACAGGCCAATTAACAGTACCAGGGCCAGGAGTGCCGCCAAGTCTGATTAGTGGAGAAGTGGTGGCAAAAGAAGTGATAAAACATTTTGATAAATAATTCATCGTTGTAAAATAAAATTCAGAAAAAAAGCAATGGATCTCTTTCACGAACTGAGTCAGCAATGCAGCAAAGCCACTACGAAGAAGTACAGTACTTCTTTCAGCAGTGCCATTAAATTACTGCACAATGATTTGAGAAATCCCATTTACAATATTTATGGTTTTGTGCGTTTTGCAGATGAGATTGTAGACACATTTCACCAGCACGACAAAGCAACTTTGCTGGCTGAATTTGAAACAGAAACCTACAATGCCATTGAAAGAAGAATCAGTCTCAATCCTATTTTACACAGCTTTCAGCTTACAGTAAATCAATATCAAATTGTACCAGGGTTGATAGAAGCATTTTTTCATTCGATGGAAATGGATCTCACCAAAGCAACTTACAGTTGTGAAGGCTACAAAGAATATATTTACGGCAGTGCAGAGGTGGTGGGCCTGATGTGCCTTTATATTTTTTGCGAGGGCAACAAAGAAATGTACAACAACCTAAAACCTTACGCACAATCGCTGGGGGCAGCATTTCAGAAAGTAAATTTTTTAAGAGATGTAAAATCAGATTATCAGCAACTAAGCCGCACTTATTTTCCCGAAGTAGATTTCGATAACTTTACAGCTTGTGTGAAAAAACAAATTGAAGACGATATTGCGGCAGATTTTACAAAAGCTTACGAAGGCATTGTGCAATTACCGGCAAAGGCAAGGTTTGGTGTGTATGTAGCCTACAAATATTATTTGTCGTTGTTTAAAAAAATAAAAAAAACGAATGCAGAAAATATATTGGATCAACGCATCCGCATACCAAATTATGGCAAAGCATTGATTGTAGCAAAAGCCGGCGTAAGAGTGCAGTTTAATATTTTATAAAATTTTTCTTTACAATGGATGTGATTTTAGTAGATGAGCAGGATAACCCGGTTGGTACAATGGGTAAAATGGAAGTGCATGAAAAAGCCTTGCTGCACAGGGCTTCCAGTGTTTTTATTTTTAATACAAAAAAGCAAATGCTGCTGCAGAGAAGAACCATTGGAAAATACCACAGTGCAGGATTATGGACCAACGCCTGTTGCAGCCACCCCAAACCAGGAGAAGAAACAATAGCAGCAGCCCAAAAAAGATTGCAGGAAGAAATGGGCTTTACCACCAGCCTGCAAAAAGCATTTTCATTTACTTACAAAGTATCTTTTGAAAACGGGTTAACAGAACATGAATTTGATCATGTATTGATTGGCTACTTCGATGACCACATAGAACCCAACCCTCACGAAGTATGCGACTACACTTTTATGACAATAGAAGAAATTGAAACAGACATACAACTGCATCCGGCCAAATACACCGAATGGTTTAAGATTGCTTTACCAAAACTGGTAACGTTCATCAACAGCAGCAACTAATAAATTTATTTCAACACTATTTTGCTCTACTTTTGTTGCCGTACAAAAGAAATACAATGCATCCCAAAAAAGCAATTATCATTGGCAGCGGCGTAGCAGGTATGGCAGCGGCTACAAGGCTTGCTGTACAGGGCTTTGAAGTAACAGTATATGAAAAAAACAGCCAGCCCGGTGGCAAGCTCTCCGCATTTGAAAAAGATGGTTTTCATTTTGATGCAGGCCCATCTTTATTTACACAGCCAAAAAACATAGAAGAATTATTTGCCCTGGCCAATGAACCAATAGAAAAATATTTCACCTACCAACCAGTTGATATTGCCTGCAAATATTTTTATGAAAACGGCAAAGTCATTCAGGCACACACAGATAAAAATTTATTTGCAGAAGAACTGAAAGAGCAGCTGGATGAAAAACCGGAAGCCCTCATCAAATATTTAAACCAGTCGGAAAAAGTGTATGAAAATATCGGCAGCATTTTTTTAAATCATTCTTTACACAAAAGAAAAACGTGGCTGCACAAAAGGATTGGCAAAGCATTGACCACTATAAAACCTGGTCATCTCTTTAAGTCGTTACATCAATACAACAGCAAAAAATTTAGTTCACCAGAAGCAGTACAATTATTCGATCGCTATGCCACCTATAATGGCAGCAATCCCTACAAAGCCCCGGGCATGCTGAGTTTGATACCGCACTTAGAACAAAATCTTGGCACCTTTTATCCGGCAGGCGGCATGATCAGCATCAGCACAGCCATTTATAATTTAGCATTGGCCAAAGGAGTGGCCTTTCATTTCAACTCCCCGGTTCAACGCATCATCCATCATGAAGGAACCGCAAGAGGTGTGGTGGTGAATGACGAAAATATCACTGCAGACATTGTAGTAAGCAATGGCGATATTTTCTTTACTTATAAAAATTTGCTGGGCAACTTTCCCAAAGCAAAAAAGATTTTAAAACAGGAACGCAGCAGCAGTGCCATTATTTTTTACTGGGGTATAAAAAAAAAATTCGCTCAACTGCAACTGCATAATATATTTTTCAGCAACAATTATCAACAGGAATTTGACAGCATTTTTAATAAGAAAGAAATTTTCAACGACCCAACAGTTTACATCAACATCAGTTCTAAAATGGAACCTTCGCAGGCACCAACGGGAAAAGAGAATTGGTTTGTAATGGTAAATGCGCCTGCCAATGTGGGGCAAGACTGGACAGCAGTAAAAGAAAAACTCCGAAACAGTATCATAGAAAAGCTTAGCCGCATGTTAGGAGAAGACATAGCAGCACAAATAGAAACAGAACAAACACTCGACCCGATAATGATTGAAGAACAAACCGCTTCTTACATGGGTTCTTTGTATGGCACCAGTTCTAATTCAAAGTGGGCGGCTTTTTTACGCCATCCCAATTTTACGGGCACTATCAAAGGGTTGTATTTTTGTGGTGGCAGTGTACATCCCGGCGGCGGCATACCACTTTGTTTAAAGAGTGCTAAAATTGTAAGCAATCTTGTTGCTGAAGATTCAAAAAAACAAAGACATTAAACTGCCATCACTGCAATGAAACAATTTTCAAAAATCCAGATTGCTACAGCTGTTACTGTATTGTTTCATACTGTTGGAATAGTTGGGATACTTTTTTTTAAAAGTGATCTCATCATCCGCTGCACGCCTCTCAACCTGTTACTTTCATTTGCATTACTCATTTGGACACAGCAGGAAAAAAATATTTTCTTCTGGATATTTGCAGCCACAGTTTTTATCATTGGTTTTTCTGTTGAAGTGGTTGGTGTAAACACCGGCTGGCTTTTTGGCAACTACAATTATGGAAATGTCCTTGGCTCCAAATTATTTCAAGTGCCTTTTATTATCAGCATCAATTGGTTCATCATTATTTTTTGTTGCGGCATCAGTACACAAACTTTGTTGCAACGAATCATCAAACCGCTGGAAGCAACACCTGCAGCACCATCCTTCACTTTAAAAACCATTGCTGTCATTTCAGATGCGGCTACGCTGGCAGTGCTGTTCGACTGGTTGATGGAACCGGTAGCAGTAAAACTTGGTTTCTGGCAATGGGGAGGCGGCAATATTCCTTTGTACAATTATATTTGCTGGTATATTATCAGTCTTTTATTGCTCTTGCTTTTTCACTGGTGCAGGTTTCCGAAGCAAAACAAATTTGCAGTAAATTTGTTACTCATACAAATTATGTTCTTCCTTTTACTAAGAACATTTTATTAGACAAAGCAATCATGAACTGGCCAATATTTATACTCATTACATTGCTTACCTTCTTCATCATGGAAGGAATTACCTGGCTCACCCACCGCTATGTAATGCATGGATTTTTATGGTATCTCCACCAGGATCATCATCAGAAAGAGCCTGGCTTTTTCGAAAAAAACGACGCCTTCTTTTTGATATTCGCAATCCCCAGCTGGCTCTGCATCATGCTTGGTTTGCAGCAGCAACGGTATTGGGTAGCCGCCATCGGCTTTGGTATTGCGCTGTACGGACTGGCTTATTTTATTGTACACGAAGTAATCATTCACCAGCGCTTCAAATGGTTTACCAGAAGCAATAATTCCTACATACGCACCATCCGCTGGGCACACAAAATGCACCACAAACATTTAGACAAACACGAAGGCGAAAGCTTCGGCATGTTGATGGTGGCAAAAAAATACTGGGACAAAGTAAGAGAAGATAAGAAGCGAAATACAAAAGGATAAATACTGTTAACCAGCATTTTTTATGATGGCATCCGGAAGTTTACACTGATGAACAAAGCATCACTTACTCTTATTCAGAATACCAGTTTGGATCTTTAATCACCATCGCTGACGTTGTTTCGGTTTACATTGTATTACAATTCCGGCAGTAGTTTTAGACAATGCAATCTACCATCCATAAACTCCCGGCAGCGAAACTATTTTCCAGCAACGTATTTCCAATTAAAAACCCAAAGTTTTCAGCAACATCTCTCTTCAAGCAATTTATAGCGCCGGCTACAGTAGCAACTCCCAATTTGGGGAATATTTTCAACAACATAAATTGTTCAAATAAAAAAGATAATTAAACTGTACGTCAGGAAAATCAATAAGTTCAATTAAACAGTTGATAAATGGATTGGTATGATTAATGCATTTTCTATGGTATTATTTTCTTCATCATTTAAAATCAAATTCATTATGCCCATTGTAACCATTTTGCTCGTCCTCATTGTCGTTGGGGTTGTCCTTTGGCTTATTAATAAGTATATCCCTATGCAGGGAACCATTAAAAATATTCTCAATGCCGTTGTTGTAATCGTAGTTGTAATTTGGTTATTAAAAGTATTTGGAGTATTAGGCAGTTTGCAAAACCTGCATACCTGATTTGTTTCCCCGACAGTATTTCTAAATGGGGCTTGTCTGTAAGCTCAAAGCAATAAAAAAACCTTGCAGTAATTAATGCTGCAAGGTTTTTTATAAAGTATCAAGTGGTCCCGGCGAGAATCGAACTCACATCTAAAGTTTAGGAAACTTCTATTCTATCCATTGAACTACGGGACCAATACAATTTTGAATTTCGAATGCGGAAAAACGAATTTAGAATTGCGGCTGCAAAAGTAACGAACTACACAATAGCTTCCAACACTCATTATTAATCGTCATTCCTCATTCGCAATTCGTAATTCCCAACGCCCTATCTTTGCCATCCAAAAAAATTTGATTATGAAGTGGTTGAATCCAATTATTAAATACCGCCTCTGGATAGGTATTGTACTGCTGGCACTGGCAATTTTTACCAATATACAAGCCGGTTTCTGGCCATCATTTGTATTATACCTGGTGGCCGTAATATTAATTGTGGGACATTTTGTTTTTGGCCCCATGCGCCTGATACAGGAACACATGGAAACCGGCAACCTTGAAGGTGCTAAAAAAGTAATTGATTCCATCTGGTTTCCCAACTTGTTGATAAAGCCCATCCGTTCTGTTTACTTTACCGTAAAAGGCAACCTGGATATGGCCAACCAGAATTATGAAGGAGCAGAAAAACACTTGAAAAAAAGCCAGGAATTAATGAGCAGTGGAGGCTTACTCGGCGATCAGATGAAGCAAGCCGAAGGTGCCAACAAATTACAACTCGGTATGCTGGCCATGCAAAAAGGGGATATGAAACAGGCAGAAAGCTACATCCGTGGAGCCATCCGTGCAGGCCTGCCTGATAAAGAAAACCAGGCGGCAGCATTTTTACAACTCTCCTCCATCATGATCAACAAAAGAGAATTTAGGGCAGGCAAAGATTTTTTCAGAAAAGCAAAAGCATTAAAACCTACCACCCCTCAATTGGCCGACCAGATAAAACAAATGGAAAAATATATCAGCCGCATGCCGGGATAAAAAATACCACAAAAAAAAGGATATCCTAAAAGAGTATCCCTTTTTTTACAAATGGGTTAGTCATAAGTAAGTAAATCAAAGCGGGTAAAATCATTACTTAACTTCTACTAAGATATTAATTTTATTTCAGTTTTAAAAGTTTGTTAACCCTTTATAAATAATTCTTCCACTTTCTTAAACCGAAAATCAAAGATGCTTTGCAGCTGCCTGGAAACAAAGAGGCTGTTCGCAATATCACCCAACAACCAAAAGGGCAGTTTGTAATGAACAATATCTGTCATCTCCACACCGCCGCTCACTGTTTTAAAATGATGCTGGTGGTGCCACATTGTGTAAGGCCCAAAGCGTTGTTCATCCACAAAATAACTTCCTTCTTCCACATGTGTAATCTCTGTCATCCAGTATAGCGGAATGCCGGCAACAGGGCTTACTTTGTATTCGATAATTTGCCCGGCATACATTTTTTCGCCATGATGTTGGGAGATAATATTGAAGCCCATGTTGGCAGGCGTAATGTCTTTCAGGTTAGCCGGGCTGCTGAAAAAATTCCAGGCTGTATCAAGGCTTACGGGAATTGTTTGTATTGTTTTTAGTGAATAAACTTTGCTCATTATTTTTAATTTTCTTTCATAACAATAATCAATGCAATTTGTTTTTCTTTGTACCCGGCAGTAACATTCTATTTAGCTTCAGTGGCGTCGCACTCTTGTACAGCGTATCATTGTTGAGCTATCATGCACAACCTTTCATCTTATCATGCAAACATACCAACAACGCCTGCAGGAAAAATTCAGCGAGGCATACCAGCAATTGAATTCACAGCAACGCATAGCTGTAGATACCATTGAAGGGCCGGTAATGGTAATTGCCGGCCCGGGCACAGGTAAGACTCAAATACTGGCAGCAAGAATTGGAAAAATTTTACTGGACACAGATGCACTGCCCGAAAATATTCTTTGCCTCACTTATACCGATGCCGGAGCCATTGCGATGCGGAAAAGGCTGCAGCAATTTATTGGTGCCGATGCTTACAAAGTAAACATCTACACCTTTCATGCTTTTTGTAATGATGTGATACAGGACAATCTTTCGCTGTTTGAAAAAAACTCTTTGGATGCCATTTCTGAACTGGAAAACATACAACTCTTTAAAACACTCATCGACAGTTTCCCAAAAAATAATCCACTGAAAAGATACCGGGGTGATGTGTATTTTGAAATCAACAATCTCCGCAATTTATTTTCTTCCATGAAAAGGGAAGGCTGGACGCCGGAATTTATCAATCAAAAAATTGAGGAGTACATAAAAGATCTGCCGCTCAGAGAGGAGTTTGTTTACAAAAGAAAATACAAACAGTTCAATGCCGGCGATGTAAAACAGGATAAGATTGATGAAGAGAAAGAAAAAATGGAAAAGCTCCAGGCAGCAGTAAATGAATTTGATCATTATCAACAACTGATGCGCCAGCGCAACCGATACGATTTTGATGATATGATCAACTGGGTGATAAAAGTATTTGAAGAAAATAAAAATGTACTGAGCAATTACCAGGAAAAATTTCAATACATACTGGTAGATGAATTTCAGGATACCAGCGGCACACAAAACAGGCTGGTACAGTTGCTCATCAATTACTGGGACAAGCCCAATGTATTTGTAGTGGGCGATGATGACCAGAGCATCTACCGTTTCCAGGGAGCTAACGTGGACAATATGCTTGAGTTTGCCAATACCTACAGCAATAATTTAAAAACAGTAGTGCTTACCAACAATTACCGAAGTACCCAACCCATTCTGGATATTTCAAAAACACTGATCAATAAAAATCAGGAACGCCTTGTAAAACAAATTGACGGATTAAGTAAAGAATTGCTGGCAGCTAACAGCAAAATCAACCAACTCACCAATGAACCTGTAGTTACCGAGTACAATTCTGTAAAAGATGAAATGGGTTTCATCACCAATAAAGTTTTTGCATTAGTAAACGAAGGAGTCCCGCCGGGAAAGATTGCTGTTATCTACAAAGAAAATAAAT
This sequence comes from Chitinophagaceae bacterium, assembly GCA_031368105.1. Classification (GTDB taxonomy): domain Bacteria; phylum Bacteroidota; class Bacteroidia; order Chitinophagales; family Chitinophagaceae; genus Ferruginibacter. Next base: position 13,406 of record JANLQY010000097.1, on the reverse strand, counting down.
ACGGGGAAGAGCTGGCAACTTATTTCCGGCTGAAGGGCATAACCGTTTACAGCAAAAGAAGCATTAATATTTTAGAGCAGTCTTTTGCAAAAAAAATAATCCAGTTGCTGCGGTACTTAAATGCAGAACACGACATTCCGTATGGTGGCGATGAAATACTTTTTGAAATACTGCATTACGATTTTTATAAAATACCAGCAATAGAAATTGCCAAACTAACAGTGGAAGCAAATCAAAAAAAATATGGCGGTGAGCAAATGTCACTGCGAAAATTATTATCAGACAAAACCAACACAACACCTAAAAATTTATTTGATACCGGCATTCATGAAGGATTAAAAAAACTAAGCCGCATTATTGAACAGCTGATTGCAGATGTACCCAACATAACATTACAGCAACTGTTCGACAATATCATTCGGCATGCAGGCATACTCCATTACATCATGCAGCACAATGAAAAAATTTCGTTGATGCAGCTGCTTACTGCATTGTTTGATTTTATAAAAGATGAAACCAGCCGCAACCCAATGCTGGGCCTGAAAGGGCTGGTAGAAATAATTGACCTGATGGAAAAAGAAGGCCTGCCTTTGCCTATGATACAGGTAGCAGGAAGTGATAAAGGAGTAAACCTTTTAACAGCCCACGGCAGCAAGGGGCTGGAGTTTGAGTATGTTTTTTTCATGGGTGTCAATGCCTCTTCATGGGAGAAAAAACGTAAACCGGGTGGAGGTTACAAACTACCCGACACCATGTTTTCATCACAACCAAAAGCCAGCGATGATGAAGAACTGAGAAGGCTTTTTTATGTGGCGCTTACCAGGGCAGAAAAACATTTGTACATCTCTTACGCCAAATTTAAAAACGATGGCAAAGAAATGGAGCCCTCCATGTTTATTGCTGAAATTTTAGAACAGCACGAGTTGCCGGTAGAAAAAATAAGTTTGTCAGCAGAGGAGATGATGGAATTTCAGTCGCTGCATTTTACGGCGCAGGCTCCGGAGATTGAAAAGTCAGAAGAAGATTTTATCAACGGCCTGCTGGAAAAATTTGTGATGAATGTAACGGCACTCAGCAGTTATTTAAAATGTCCGCTGGGATTTTATTACCAGAATTTAATCCGCATCCCTTCCGGAAAAAATGAGGCCACTGAATTTGGCAGTGCTATTCATCATGCGTTAGAAAAATTATTTCGCAAGATGCAGGACAGTAAGAAAGATATTTTTCCATCAAAAGAAGAAATGGTGGAAGACTTTAACTGGTATATGCGCCGCCACCGGGAACTGTTTACCAAAGAGGCTTTTGACCGGCGAATGGAATATGGTGATGAAGTACTCAGAAATTATTATGACAAATACATCAACAGCTGGAATAAAATTATAGCAGTAGAAAGAAACATCCGGGGTGTGGTTGTAAATGGCGTACCGCTCAGGGGCAAGCTGGATAAGCTTGAATTTAACGGCAAAGAAATAAATGTGGTGGATTATAAAAGTGGTGACATTGATAAAGCCCTGCCCAAATTAAAAGGCCCCAGCGATAAAGACCCTAACGGCGGTGATTACTGGCGGCAGGCGGTGTTTTATAAATTACTAATTGACAATTACGAACAGAAAGACTGGAAGGTAATCAGTACTGAATTTGATTTTGTGGAGCCAGATAAAAAGAAAGAATACCGCAAAGAAAAAATCATCATCACTCCGCAAGACACCGAAACAGTGAAACATCAGGTAACAGAAGTATGGGGGAAAATTCAGCAACGGGATTTCTATACCGGCTGCGGCAAAGAAGATTGCCATTGGTGCAATTTTGTAAAAGACAACAAGCTGACAGTTGCATTGCATGACGCAGAAGAAGAATCAGATTAAAACAACTTTATGATTTATCAACTATCTCAAACAAAAGAAAGCAACTAAGTTTGCATTTCAATATTTACTGATGGGCATTAAATACTTTTTTTATTCTGCGGCAGCAATAACTATTTTTTATTTCACTACAGCGGGCATTAGCAGTTGCGCCCAAATAGGGATGCCTACCGGTGGGCTGAAAGACAGTCTGGCTCCGGTATTGGTAACTGCGGTACCAGCATTAAACAGCACCAATTTTAAAGGCAATAAAATTGTGTTCACCTTTAATGAGTATGTAGACGTCCAGGATGCACAGAACAATGTTTTGGTTTCACCATTTCCAAAAACCAATCCGCAAATTTCTTTTAAATTAAAAACAGTAACCGTAAAAATAAAAGATACTTTATTAGCCAACACTACTTACGCCATCAACTTTGGCAATGCCATCAGGGACAACAATGAAGGCAACCCGTACAAAAATTTCACCTACGTTTTTTCTACCGGCAATACAATTGATTCGCTCAAACTGAGGGGCAAAGTTTTAATGGCAGAATCTGGAAAAGCCGACAGCACGCTGGTGGCGCTGCTTTACCGCAATGCACCCGACTCTGCAGTAGAAACAAGAAGGCCCGATTATCTTGCCAAATTAGACAAGCTCGGGAATTTTACTTTTATCAATTTATCTGCCGGCAGTTACAAACTGTATGCACTCAAAGATGGCGATGGCGGAAAAACATACAATTCAAAAATAGAACCCTTTGCTTTTAATGATACTGATATAATGGTAGCCGACAGCACAGTACCTGTTACACTGTATGCTTATGCAGAAGAAAAAGATAATAAAAGCAAACCCACTGCATCACAAAATAATATCACTGCAAAAGCCCCTACTGACAAAAAATTAAAATTCAGCACATCACTTACTGCATCTTTACAAAGCCTGTTAGCCCCACTCAGCCTCAATTTTAGCAAACCGTTAAAAAGCTTTGACGATAAAAAAATTATTCTTACAGATTCCAGCTTTAAAAAAATTGACGGTGTTACAATGTCGCTTGACAGCACAAAAAAAATACTGAGCCTTACTGCAAAGTGGACAGAAGATTTTGATTACCGGCTGATCATTGACAAAGAAGCTGCAACAGATACTTTAGGCAACCAACTTTTTAAAACAGATACCATCCGCTTTAAATCAAAACGTGAAAACGACTATGGCAACCTGTTGATACGCTTTACCAATTACCAGCAGGCCAAACACCCGGTGCTGCAATTTTTTAAAGGAGATGAAATGATTGCATCTGCAGCCATTACCGGCACTACCTGGAGCGACAAACTCTTTGAACCTGGCGAATATGAAATCCGCATTTTGTATGATGAGAATAAGAATGGTAAATGGGATCCGGGTAATTACACAAAAAAATTACAACCAGAAAAAGCGGTGACGCTTGAAAAGAAGATTACCGTCAGGGCCAATTGGGATAATGAAAAGGATGTGGAGTTGTAAGCGATTGGAGGTTTTAAATTTGTGATTTGAAGTTGAATGTATCCAACATCAAAATAATTTTTGAACCACACACTTGAAACCTCAAACTTGAAACCTTCCTTTATCTTTGCCCAATGATTTTTTCTTCTTCTCTTTTAGAAAATGCAGTGAATGAATTTGCCAGGCTCCCGGGCATTGGTAAGAAGACCGCATTGCGTTTGGTGCTTCATTTAATAAAGCAGGACGAAACTGCTGTAAAACAATTCAGCGGCGCCATTGCCCACATGAGGGAGGCCATTCAATTTTGCAACCGCTGCCATAATATTTCTGATACCGCCACTTGCAATATCTGCAGCAACCGTGCCCGTAAGCAGGAGCTGATTTGTGTGGTGGAAAATATCCGTGATGTGATTGCCATTGAAAGTACCCAGCAATTCAACGGGCTCTATCATGTTCTCGGCGGCATCATTTCTCCATTAGATGGTATTGGACCGGAACAGCTTACAATTGATTCTCTCATCAGCCGGGTGCAGCAGGAAAATATTTCTGAAATTATTTTTGCCCTCAATGCCAACGTTCAGGGCGATACCACCGTTTACTATATCAGTAAGAAACTGAAAGGCAACCCGGTAAAAATTACCACCATTGCCCGTGGTATAGCTTTTGGCGGCGAGTTGGAATATGCAGATGAAATGACTTTAGCCAAAAGTATCAGCAACCGTATACCGGTGGAAAATTATATTACTGCAGGCAGTTAGTTACTTGTTTCCATTTAGTTATTGTTTTCCTAACCGTTGAATTTATTGGTAGCGTTTAGTGACTGGTCATTATCTTTATTTTATACAAAAATGAGCAGCAAGACAAAAAAAATAGTGACCTTATTGATTATACTGGCAGCAGCAGGAGCCGCCACAGGATACTATTTGTGGAATAAACCCCATTTGAATGTAGCCGGTACCGAAGGAATAAAAACAGATGCCGCAGCTTTGTACGCTGCATTTACCAGCGATTCTGCCGCAGCACAAAAAAAATATGTGCAGCAGGTGGTTGAATTATCCGGCAATATCAGCAGCATCTCAGCCAACCAGCAAAACAAAATGATCGTATTGATTAAAACAACAACAGCGGGAGCATATATTAATTGCACCCTCGAAGAACAGGTAAACAATTTAAAAGAAGGAAACCTTATTACCATCAAAGGTATTTGCAGCGGCCTCGGCCAGGGTGATGCTGATCTTGGCATCATGGGAGATGTTTATTTGGTGAGGTGTTATTTGATAAAATAAAAAATGGCATGAAAAAAAAATCAATCTGCTTTACCCTCACTGGCTGCATCTGTTTAATTGTATTGTCATGCAGGCATGAGATACCGGTAGTTACCATTCCCCCTGGAGGCAACACCGTTTGTTTTGAAAACGATGTGCTGCCGATTTTTCAAAGCTACTGTGCCAAATCCGGCTGCCATGATGAAGCATCAAGACAAAATAATTATCAGTTGGATACTTATGCAAACATTGTTTCCAGGGGAATCATTGCAGGTGACAGCAGCAACAGCAGAATATACCAAAGGATTACAGCAACTGATCCTGCATTGGTGATGCCGCAGACACCAAATATTCCACTTACGCCGGCGCAGATACATACCATTGCCCTTTGGATTAAAGAGGGCGCCAACAACACAACCAATTGTGCTCCGGCCTGCGACAGCAGCCAGTTCACTTTCAGCGGAACCGTTCAGCCCATTCTTCAAACACATTGCCTGGGCTGCCATGGCGGACTTGCCATTGATGGAGCATTTATTCAGCTGGATAATTATGATGGAGTAAAAGAGCAGGTAACATCCGGTATACTTTATCCGGCCATTACACATACAGGAGCCAGCCCAATGCCAAAAAACGGCAACAAACTAAGCGACTGTAAAATTGCAGTAATAAGAAAATGGATTGAGGCCGGTGCCCTTAATAACTAAATCATTATTTGTATGATTCATCAGAAAATAAAAAATTGTTTTATAACATCACTCATCTTTGCAATTGTTATTGTTGCCGCAGGTTGTTACAATGATAAAGCATCATTGATTTATCCCGGCAGCGATCAACCTGTAAATTGTGATTCGGTGCAGGCAAAATTTACTGCCAATGTATTACCATTGATCAGCAGTAAATGCAGCACTCCCACCTGTCATGACGGGGCTGCTGCAGGAGGATTTGTATTACAGAATTATATCCAGGTAAGCGGAGCAAAAGACAGGATAAAAGCAAGGGTGGTAGTGCAAAAAAGTATGCCGCCAACGGGTGCATTATTACCGGCAGAGATCAATACCATCAAATGCTGGCTGCAAAATGGGACGCCTAATAATTGATCATTAAAAGATGTTTTTATGAAAAAATTTTTGATACTATTTACATTATTTTTTACAGGCAGCAAAACACTGTTTGCCCAAAAATATTTTACCAAAAATGGTAATATTTCGTTCTTCTCCAAAACCAACATGGAAAATATCAAGGCGGATAATAACCAGGTGACGAGTGTGCTGAATGTACCAACCGGTGAGCTGCAGTTTTCTGTTTTAATAAAAAGTTTTCATTTTGAAAAAGCCTTGATGGAAGAGCATTTCAATGAAAATTATTTAGAGAGTGATAAATATCCCAAATCATCTTTCAAAGGAAATATCACTGATATCAGCAAAGTAAATTTTGCAAAAGACGGCAGCTATCCGGTAAGTGTAAGCGGCGATTTAACCATCCATGGCGTTACCAATAAAGTAACTGCCACAGGCAATATCAGTATTAAAGCAGGCTCCATTACCGCCACTTCAAAATTTATCGTGGCGCTTGCCGATTACAAAGTGTCTATCCCAAAACTGGTGACGGCCAATATTTCCAAAACAATTGAGATCACAGTAAACTGTTTGTACAATCAAAAAATGTAATTCTTCATTGCAATAAAATTTTATGCTGAAAAAAATAACCATCCTCCTGCCTTTTTTTTGCCTCTGTATTGCAAGCCTGTCAATGGCTCAAAAGGGAGACACTATCGACCTGATGAGCCAGTTGGAAAAACAAACAGATCAAAATACTACCAACTACAGCATCGCCACTTTTAAAACCACCCGGCTGGTAAATGGCCACTCGGTAGAGAATGTTGGCAAAGGAGTAATGGATGTAAAGATTTCTCACCGCTTTGGCACCCTCAACAGGGGCGGCTACGAATTATTTGGCCTCGACAATGCCACCATGCGGATGGGCTTTGACTATGGCATTACCTCTTACCTGATGGTGGGCATTGGCCGCAGCACTTATCAAAAAACTTTTGATGCTTTTTTTAAAATAAAATTACTGCGGCAGTCCACCGGTAAAGTCAACATGCCGGTGACCGTTAGTTATGTACCCACCATTGCATTACGCACTTTAGATTGGGAAGATCCCAATAGAAAAAATTATTTCAGTTCCCGTATTTCCTATTCACACCAGCTCATCATCGGCAGAAAGTTTTCAGAGGGCACATCCCTGCAATTGATGCCCAGCTTCATTCACCGCAACCTTGCTGAAGTAACCGGGTCGCCAAACAATACCTGGGCACTGGGCATTGGCGGAAGACAAAAACTTAGCAAACGCATCAGCTTTAATGTTGAATACTATTACCAGTTTTCCGGCTACAAAATACCCGGCACTACCAACTCCTTATCCGCAGGCTTTGATATTGAAACCGGCGGCCACGTATTCCAGCTGCATTTTACCAACTCCCGTGGCATGACGGAAAAAACATTCATCGGCGAAACCACCGGCAAATGGCAGGATGGCAATGTGCTGTTTGGATTTAATATTTCGAGGGTATTCAATATTGGCAAAAGGCATTAATAACCCGGCCCATTACATTTGGCATTACAGCCCCGTTCCATTATTTTTGCAACTGTTTACAGGCAGATTTGTTTATTGTTCAGCCTGTACGCTTTTACCAGGTGAACTAATAAACGAAACCCATTCTGTATATTCTCTCCAGATAGTTATCGTTTACAAATTCATTTTTGGTACCAGCATTTAATCATTGGCCAACATCGTTGTGTCACTCACCTGTACCGCATACCAGTGAGGAGCAACGCAACCTGGCAACCTTAAATTATTGAACATGAAAAAAACGATCCGGGAACATTTAAAAGAACGCATCCTCATAATAGACGGCGCTATGGGCACCATGATACAGCGCCATAAATTAAAAGAAGCTGACTATCGTGGCGAACGCTTCAAAGACTGGCATACGGATGTGAAGGGCAATAATGATTTGCTCAGCATCACACAGCCCGAAATCATCATTGGCATTCACAAAGAATATTTAGAAGCCGGTGCAGACATCATTGAAACCAATACTTTCAGCAGTACCGTTATTGCACAGGCCGATTACGATATGCAGTCGCTGGCGTATGAATTAAATGTAGCATCTGCCAAATGTGCCAGGATAGCCGCAGATGAATACACTGCAAAAAATCCTGACAAGCCAAGATATGTTGCAGGTGCCATCGGCCCATTAAATAAAACACTGAGTTTATCGCCGGATGTAAACAACCCGGGATTCAGGGCAGTAACATTTGATGAAGTAGCAGCAGCATACACCGAACAAATAAAAGGATTGGTGGATGGCGGTGTGGATATTATTTTGATTGAAACTATTTTTGATACGCTCAATGCAAAGGCTGCCATCTATGCTACTAAAAATTATTTCCGTAACTCCCCTTTTGGGGATGGAGGTGAGCTTCCAATAATGATTAGCGGAACTATTACCGATGCATCGGGAAGAACATTGAGCGGACAAACACTGGAAGCATTTTATACTTCCGTTGCTCATGCCAATCCATTAAGTGTTGGCCTTAACTGTGCATTAGGTGCCAGTGAAATGCGGAGCCACATTGAAGAGTTATCACAGATAGCCAGTTGTTTTGTGTCGGCTTATCCAAATGCAGGATTACCAAACGCCTTTGGTGAATATGATGAACAGCCACATGAAACAGCACACATCATTGAAGAGTGGGCTGCCAATGGCTGGCTCAATATAGTAGGCGGCTGTTGCGGTACCACGCCAGATCATATCAAACATATTGCAGAAGAAGTGAGTAAGTTTAAAGCCAGGGAATTGCCGGTGATGGAGGAAGCACTATAAATTATAACTCATAAAAATCAAAATGGCCGTTTCTAAAATATCTATTCAACAAATTGGTGAAAGCCAGGTAATTGATAAAATATTTATCATCAGAAGACAAAAGGTAATGCTTGATAAAGATCTGGCAGAAATGTATGGTGTAGAGGTTAAAAGATTAAATGAAGCCGTTAAAAGAAATTTAAAAAGATTTCCCGATGATTTCATGTTTCAATTATCAGCTAACGACTGGCAAAACTTGAAGTCGCAATTTGCGACTTCAAGCTGGGGCGGCATAAGAAAATTACCTTATGCTTTCACAGAGCAAGGTGTTGCAATGCTTTCATCTGTTTTAAAATCAGAAACTGCTATCCAGGTAAACATTCAAATCATAAGGGTGTTTACTAAAATGAAACAGATGCTGCTTGACAATAAAGAATTATTCATCAAAATAGATAAACTGGAAAAGAAGATGACAGCGCATGACGAAGACTTAAAAAACATCTTTATCATTTTGAAAAAATTATTACAAGAACCAAATACAGTAAAAAGAAATCCAATTGGTTTTCCTTATCCCAACAAGAAGTAAAATATTATGAGTGATACAATATATATCAAACCATACTTACGGCTCAGCGGCTTAGAGCCTTTAGTCATTCGTCCGGAAACAAATTTTGTAAATGTTGGCGAACGTACCAATGTAACCGGCAGTAAAAAATTTGCAAGGCTTATCAAGGAAGATAAATACGAAGAGGCATTGAGTGTTGCCCGGCAGCAGGTGGAAAGCGGTGCACAGATACTTGATGTAAACATGGATGATGCCTTGCTGGAAGGGGTGCAGGCCATGACCACTTTTTTAAACCTGGTTCAGGCAGAGCCCGATATTGCGAAGATTCCCATCATGATTGACTCTTCTAAATTTCAAATTATAGAAGCCGGGTTAAAATGTGTGCAGGGCAAATGTATTGTAAACTCCATCTCGATGAAAGAAGGAGAAGAAAAATTTATTGAGCAGGCATTCATTTGTAAAAGTTATGGTGCCGCAGTAATTGTAATGGCATTTGATGAGCAGGGACAGGCAGATACAAAAAAACGTAAAGTAGAAATTTGTCACCGGGCATATAAAATATTAACGGAGCAGGTTGGCTATGCACCGCAGGAAATTATTTTTGATCCAAATATTTTTGCTGTAGCAACAGGTATTGAAGAACACAACAATTATGCTGTAGATTTTATTGAAGCCACCAAGGAAATCAAACAGTTGATGCCATTGACAAAAGTGAGCGGAGGTGTTAGCAATGTATCTTTTTCTTTTCGTGGCAACGACCATGTAAGGGAAGCCATCCACAGCGTATTCCTCTACTATGCCATTAAAGCCGGTATGGATATGGGCATTGTAAATGCAGGCCAGTTGGTGGTGTATGATGAGATAGAACCAACCCTAAAGCAGCTTTGCGAAGATGTGTTACTCAACAGGAATAACGACAACAACGAAGCAACGGAAGCACTGATCAATTTTGCAGAAACGGTAAAAGCAAAAGGAAAAGAAAATATAAAAGATGAAAAGTGGAGAGATGAACCGGTGGAAAAAAGGCTGGCGCATTCATTAGTAAATGGGATTACCGATTATATTGATGCAGATACTGAAGAGGCAAGACAAAAATATCCAAAGCCATTGGATGTAATTGAAGGGCCATTGATGGATGGTATGAACATAGTGGGCGATTTGTTTGGTGCAGGAAAAATGTTTTTACCACAGGTGGTAAAAAGTGCCCGGGTGATGAAGAAAGCGGTGGCTGTTTTAACGCCGTTTATTGAGCAGGAAAAAGAAGACAGAAAGCAGGCGCATTTAGCAGCAGGTACAAAGAATGAAGAAGCTGCAGGTGCTGCAAAAATATTACTTGCTACAGTAAAAGGTGATGTACATGATATTGGAAAAAATATTGTTGGTGTGGTACTGGGATGTAATGGATACGACATCATTGACCTGGGTGTGATGGTGGCAACAGATAAAATTTTAGATACTGCTCAAAAAGAAAATGTTGACATTATTGGTTTGAGTGGCCTGATCACTCCATCATTAGATGAGATGGTGCATGTGGCACATGAAATGAAACGCAGGGGTATGAAACAGCCGCTGATGATTGGCGGAGCTACCACAAGCCGTATGCATACTGCCGTAAAAATTGCTCCTCAATTTGACGAAGGTGTGATACATGTATTGGACGCCAGCCGCAGTGTAACCGTTGCCGGCAGCCTGCTGAGCAAAGAACAAAAACCAGGTTTTTTATCCGGTATTAAAAAAGAATACGACCAGTTAAAAGAAGATTTTGGCAACCGGAAATCAACCAAGCAATTGTTGCCGCTTGCCGCTGCACAAAAAAATGTTGCTGCAATTGACTGGACCAATTTTCAACCGGTGCAACCTGGTTTTACCGGCACCAAAGTTTTTGATAATTATTCTTTAGAAGAAATTGCCGCATACATTGACTGGCAGCCATTTTTTATTGCCTGGGAAATGCACGGCAAGTTTCCACAAATATTAAGCGATGAAATAATTGGCAAAGAAGCCACCAAGTTGTACAATGATGCAAAAAAAATATTGCAGCAGATCATTAATGAAAAATGGCTGACTGCAAAAGGAACCGTCGGTTTTTGGGAAGCAAATAAAACAGCAGCAGACACGGTGGTAATAAATAACCAAACAAAAAAAATAAAACTGGAATTTTTGCGGCAGCAATCAAAGAAAGCTGCAGGCCAACCTAACCTTTCTTTAGCAGATTTTGTTTCCCCTTCTCATCCTGATTTTATGGGTGCGTTCAGTGTTACCATTCAGGGTATAGAACCACACATTAAAAAGTTTGAAGAAAATTTAGACGATTACAACAAGATTATTTTGCAGGCACTTGCAGATAGATTGGCAGAAGCTTTTGCAGAATTGTTACACAAAAAAACAAGAACAGAATTTTGGGGTTATATAAAAGAAGAAACACTCAGCAATGAAGATTTAATTAAAGAAGAATACATGGGCATCCGCCCGGCACCAGGCTATCCAGCCTGTCCTGATCATACAGAAAAATATAAATTGTTTGATTTGCTGGGAGGTGAAGAAGCCACCGGTATCATGCTCACAGAATCATTGGCCATGTATCCTGCTGCATCTGTTTGCGGCTGGTATTTTGCACATCGGGAAAGTAAATATTTTGGAGTAGGTAAAATCAGCGAAGACCAGTTAAATGATTATGCACAAAGAAAAGGAATGAGTATAGAAGATGCAACAAGATGGTTGAGGCCAATACTGGAGTAAAATTTATCTTGATTTTATAACCATTGTATCAGTCCAGCTATCATGCCAGGTGAGTGTGCCAAAACCACTGAATAACTCAAAAGGTACACAACGGGACAGCGATCTTAACAACGCATTTTTCAATGTAAGTTCCTGCCCATTTTGGCGAATAGCCCTAGTGCCAGATATAAGTTTACCCAGTGTATAGCCCTTGAATAATTTTTCACAAAGTGTATAATAAACAATGTAATTGAGGTAGCTAATCATTACCCCTAATATTATTAACTGACTGCTCATTGCTCCGGCAGAATAAACAATCTTACTTAAAAAATCTGGTGCTATTGCCCCCAGTAAAGCGCCAATCACGATTCCTGATAAATAGCTTAATCCAAAGCGCATCAGTAAATTATCAATCAGCCAGTTTAAAAAACGCCGGCCCTGGCTGGCATATACATGCTCCCGGAGGTCATACGATTCATCTGTCAAAAAATCTTTTTGTTCCGTACTTTCGGAAAGTGAATTATTATTTTCCATAGCTTGTATTTGTTTTACAATACTATTAAAATTATTTCAATGCGTATTATTTCTTACAATGTCAACGGCATCCGTGCCGCATTTAAAAAAGGTTTTATCGACTGGCTTAAAACCAATCCTGCCGACATTATTTGCCTGCAGGAAACTAAAGCCACCAAAGATGATGTGGATGTAAAACAACTGGAGGCTCTAGGCTTTCATCATCACTGGTTCAGTGCACAAAAAAAAGGATACAGCGGTGTGGCTGTGTTTACCAAAATAAAACCCGCCCAGGTAGAAATTGGTTGTGGCTTGCCAAGCAGTGATTTTGAAGGCCGTGTAATACAAGTAGATTTTGGCGACATCCGTTTAATCAACGCCTACTTTCCTTCCGGTACCAGCGGCAACGAAAGGCAGCAATTCAAATATGTATGGCTGGATGAATTTCATGTTTACCTGACAGCCCTGAGAAAAAAACATCCTAAAATAATTTTGTGCGGAGATTATAATATTGCCCACAATGAAATTGACATACACGATCCAAAAGGCAATAAAAATTCCTCTGGTTTTTTACCACAGGAGAGAGAGTGGATGACAAAATTTTTAAACAGCGGATGGATTGATACCTTTCGTGAATTTCACCAGGAGCCACACCGCTACAGCTGGTGGAGCCAGCGTTTTCCAACAGTTCGGCTCAACAATAAAGGCTGGCGCATTGATTACATCACCGTTACCGAGCCATTAAAAAAACAATTGAAAGATGCAGACATTTTTCCTGATGTAAAGCACAGTGACCACTGCCCTATCTACCTTGAAATAAAAAAATAACTGCATGATTGTTTACAACGTCACCATCAAAGTAGAAACAGCCATCGCAACAGCATGGCTGCAATGGCTGCAGCAGGAACATGTACCGGAGGTTTTAAGCACCGGCTGTTTTACCGAAGCCAACATTCACCGCCTGCTGGAAACAGATGAGAGCGAAGGGCTAACTTTTTCCATTCAATACAAAGCAGAAAGCAAGGCTTTGTACAACCACTACATTGAAAAGGTTGCCGGCGAAATGCGGCAAAAATCTTTTGACAAATGGGGCGGTCGGTTCATTGCTTTTCGTTCGGTTATGCAGGTTGTTAACTAATTGTGCAAAACAATT
>JANLQY010000032.1:0-2037 GCA_031368105.1 Chitinophagaceae bacterium | reverse complement strand
GGTTGGGGTGAGGTGAAAAAATAAACTGCCTGCTATTCTAAAATCAGCATCATCAAAAATAATTACTTCGCATCCAATAACTGCTCCTGCCCTATCAGCACTTCCCTGCCATCTAAAATTATATGACGGTATACCGGCTTGGCATCAATATCCAGTGTTAATTTAAAAGATGATTTAGCAGCTGCGGTATTTGGAAAATTCACCACAATGCTGTCGCCTTTTCTTTCTACTGAATAATTTTTACCATCAAAATTATCATCCAGGCAACTGATCAGTTCATACTTTTCGCCATTGATATTAGACAGCATTTTGATTGGCGTTACTTCATTGCTGCAGGCTCCCAATTTTTCATATTGCAATGTATGATTGATAAAAGAATCGCTGCAGGAACAAAATGAAACGGCAGTAAAAATCAATAAAAGGTATTTCATGTTTATAAATATTGCATGTAGGTTGCTAAATCTTTATCGCCTCTTCCACTTAAACAAATTACCACAGAATCATTTTTTTCAAACACCATTTTATCCAAAACTGAAAAGGCATGAGCCGTTTCCAATGCCGGAATAATGCCTTCTGTTTTGCTTACATAAAATGCTGCCGCCAGCGCTTCTTTATCTGTTGCACTCATAAAAATACCCCGGCCGCTTTTATATAAATGTGCATGCAAAGGGCCGATGCCGGGATAATCCAGCCCGGCTGAAATGCTGTGTGGCTCTACCACCTGGCCATCTGCTGTTTGCATCAGTAAACTTTTACTACCATGCAAAATACCAGGCTTTCCTAACTGTGTGGTGGCTGCACTCATGCCGCTGTCGATGCCACAACCTGCAGCTTCCACTGCCACTAACTTAACCGACAGATCATTTAAAAAATGATAAAAGGCACCGGCTGCGTTGCTGCCGCCACCTACACAGGCAATGACATGCGTAGGCAATTCGCTGCCTGTTTTTTGCAGCAGTTGTTTTTTTATTTCTTCGCTTATCACACTTTGAAAACGGGCCACCATATCGGGATAAGGGTGTGGCCCCACCACGCTGCCGATGATGTAATGCGTATCAACAGGATTGTTAATCCAGTCCCTGATCGCTTCGTTGGTAGCGTCTTTCAGCGTTTTGCTTCCACTAACGGCGGGGACTACTGTGGCACCAAGCATTTTCATTCTTGCTACATTGGGTGCCTGGCGTTCAATATCTTTTTCGCCCATGTACACGATGCACTCCAGCCCTTTTAATGCACACACAGTAGCTGTTGCCACGCCATGCTGACCGGCACCAGTTTCTGCAATGATCCTTTTTTTACCCAGGCGCTGTGCTAATAAAATTTGTCCAACAGTGTTGTTGATTTTATGAGCACCGGTATGACAGAGATCTTCCCTTTTTAAATAAATCGGCACACCATATTTGTCACTCAGCCGCTCTGCTAAAAACAGCGGTGTTGGCCTGCCCACATAATCTGTCAGCAATTGCTGAAACTCCTGCTGGAACTGCGGATCATACATTATTTTCAGGTATTGTTCCTGCAAATCTTTCACATTGGGGTACAGCATTTCAGGAATAAATGCACCGCCAAATTCTCCGTAGTAGCCGTGTTCGTTAACACTAAAAATATTTTCTTTTGTTGTCGTCATTTGTATTTTAATTTAACATCGTTGTGTCACTCACTTGTACTTTAGTTTTTCTATTGGGCTTTGTCCACATTATCGAAGCCCTGCTCCCAGCCTCATCCTCCTACACAGCAAATATTTTAAAATTTTGAACGCTTGCCTTTAAGCCCCTCCTACGGAGGGGTTTGGGGATGCTAACACCAACTCCAAAAATTTCAAATCCATCCACCGTTCAAACTTCCAGCCTACCTGTTTAAAATGTGCCACTTCTTCAAAACCAAATTTTTTGTGCAGCGCTATGCTTGCTTCATTCTCTGCTTCTATACCTGCAACAATTGCATGGAGATTTAGTTCTTTTGCGGCATCAATTAATGGTGTCATCAATACATTGGCCACTCCTTTTCCCCGGCTGCCGGCCGCTACATAGATGGAGT
>JANLQY010000170.1:0-24089 GCA_031368105.1 Chitinophagaceae bacterium | reverse complement strand
GTATAAAAATTTTTTAATGATGGGGAAAATATTTTCCGTCTGTACCCGTATGTTTCCTTTTTGCATAGTATTATTTTTAGTAGCCATTGTCAAAATCAATGCCAGCAGCCATTTGCTGACAAGCTGACAAGTGAAATACAAAATGAGATTTACAACACTGACAAGTTTGTGCAATAAAAAATGCCCCATTTGATTGGGGCATTTTCTTTTATCAAAAAACTAATATTAATTTCCTGTAACTAAGATATTATCTATCTGCCAGGTTGTTGTTTTATCACTCGCTGTTCCTGCAGGATCAGCTCCCTCATATTTAAAAGCAACATAGACAGTACCGCTATAACTGTTCAGGCTTATATTTCCAGAAGGTGTAAAACCAGATGCATAACCTGATGCCGGAATTGTAGCCAAAGTAGCAGAGGAAGTAAGATCAGTCCAAGTAACACCGGCAGCCCATGGGTTACCAGTACCTGTATAATTTGAAGATACCAATACTTTTAAAGTAGCACCATTTGCATATCCTCCGGATGTTCCAAAATTTAAGGTTTTTGTAGGATAGGTTCCAAGGTTTATGCCTGAAGTAACCAGCCAGGTTGTTACATTGGCCTGTGTGCTGCCAAATGCAGAAAGCTGTGCATACTTGTTCCCTGAAAATGCCCTTGCATCAAATTTCTTATTGCCAAGCTCTGGACCATTAAACCAGCCTGTAACTGCCACTGCATTGAATGGAGCTGCTGTTGGTACTGTTTGTCCATCAAAATTTTCAGTTAGTAAAACCGTACCGGTTGGAGGCGGTACAACACTATTACCACAACGGGTGCTGTTAAACTGTACATCACTGGCATCACGAATAGCTAATTGCTTATATCTCGTATAAACACTATAAATAGCTACAATAGTACCATTGCCTGTTGGCAAAGGGGTTGATGCAAAATTGGCATAGTTACTTGTCCTTAATGCAATGCCAGGATCTGAGTTTGGTGAAGATAAACTGGCACAATACTTTAGGTTAAAACTTGCAGCAGAAGGTGATGTGATACCTGCACTGGCAAAAGTTTTGGTGGTATCATGCCAATCAAATTCAACATTAGTAAGCCTGATTAATGTATTCTGATATTTATCCTGCATGGTAGTTGTAAGCTGTGCAGGCAATACATCCTTTGGTACTACTACATTATTCAATGTTCCTTTAAACACATTTTTTTCTAAAATTGCTGAAGGTATATCAGCCAAACTGGATGTACTTCCTGTTTGGATTCCACCGCCCATTTGAATCTGGTTGTTGTAATCGCCAAGGTAGAGGCCATTACATTTAATAAATACTTCCCTGCCTATAGGAAATGTATTGTACAGGCTGCTGCCATTTACCAGTAAAGCCAGCCCCCCGGTACTATCCTGTATTACCAATGTTTTATAATAGTTACCACTTTTATCGTCGGCAATAACTATAGCCCTGATAATAATATCGCTGCTGGAATCAATTCTTTCAATATTACCTGAAACAGTATGCTTAGCTTTTAATTGTGCAATGGTGTAGTTGGGTGTAAGTTTAGCTGCTGCCACATCTGCCGGTGGTGCATCAAACTGCTTTTTACAAGAGCTGGCAATGGTTAACACAGCAACGGTAAACATGATTGCCGAAAATGAAATTTTAATAAATTTATTCATGATTTGTTTTTTTATTTTTTTTAATTAAAACCTGAGTGCTATACTGGCATTAAATGTTGTTCCGTATGAGTAAAACTTTTTAGGTGCAAATTTATTAACGTCTTTATCAACGAAGTCGAAACGCAATTGCTCAAATGCTCCGGTAACAATATTCTTATTGTTTAGAATATTTGTCACGCCAAAGTTAATGGCAAGAAATGTTCTTTTTTTAATTGACTTAAAACTTTTATTCAACAACCAGGAGTAACCTGCAAAAGCGTCCAGTGTAAACTGATGATCTAATTTTGTTTGATTAATAATTTCATTCCATTTAGGAGAATTTTCCTCTACTCCCGACACCGCTGCTATTGTCCTCCGTGCCGGATTAAATTCCATCCACATCTGGTCGAAATAATTCACATTTACATTTACATACCAGTACTTGGGCGAACGGTAGTTTAAACCAACTGTGTAAGCCTCCTGCGGAGTAGGTATATAAAAATTCTTAGAATAAACAGTTTCTTTTGCTACTATTTCAGATGTATTATCTATTGTAACGGTAGCATCCTGGCGTGTGGTATATCGGTACCTGCCAATAGCAGCAGCAGCATTCAAGGTTAATCCCTTATCTAATATCACTTCTGCACCTAATTCAACTCCGTAGTGTTTTTTACCAATATTGCTTAAAGAATAATTGCTGAAACTTCTGTAAACATCATCATAAAAAGTGAGTATGTTTATTTGGTTTTTAAATTCAGTATAATAACCTGTAGCCCTAAATTTTACTATAGGTGCTATTAATACATAACCAGCTTCAAGAGAAGATATGCGTTCGGAAGTAAGGTTATCCTGTACTGCATCCCTGGTGCGTACAGACAGGTAAGCATTTGCAAAGAACGGTGCTACCGTTTGATAAGATCCATTCAGGAAAACATAATTACCCGTTGTAATTTTATAAGTTAAACCTGCTTTAAACGCATAATTATAAAAATTCTGATCAGCCGATTTTCCAAAAGAGTTATTTGGGAATAAGCCATTCCTTACATTTCCTGTTCTCCAGAATTGAGTATAAGAATTTTCCGCAGCAAGGAAGAAATCGATACTGTGGAATTTAACATTGGTTTGTATCCAGCCTGTAGCTTTTCTGATATCAATATCATAGTTATATCCAAATTTATCCCCAGCCCTTAAAATACGGTTAGGATTGTTCAAATCATTTTGTCCGGCCGATGGGTTGCTTTGGAAATCTCTTTCTGCAAACTGATCTACATCTACATAAAAAGTTCCTCCCAACAGATCATTCACTTTTTTATAGTAGTTATTTTTTTGACCCTCATAAGTAAATCCTGCTGTTATATCTACATGTTTATTAACCGAAGTATTATAAGTGGTATTGAAATTAAAGCGATCCGTGTGAGTAATTCTTTCTTCTAAAATATAAACAGACCTGTTGCCCGTAACGGTATTACCCGGAACACCATTGGCATTATTAATAGTGGCCTTGCTGTTATAATTGGCATTATATAATCCATCCCAGTTTATCTGGCGCAGGTTTACATTTTGTAAAAAAGCAAGATTAATTTGTGCCTTTTGTGTTGGATCATCAAAATTGCTCGGCAGGTATTTATAATAATCTGGTCTTGGGTCAGCTGCATTATACCAGTCTATGCCGGTTGTACTGCGGTTGCCCACTGTATAAGAAGCAGCAGTTAATAAACTTGATTTAGGATTTATTTTCCATTCATGCGTTAAAATACCAAATGGCTGAAATGATCTTGCAACACTGGCATTTCTTTTTTTACCATTTTGATAACCCCAGTAAGGATTGTAAAAATTAGTGCCCGCTATCTGCCTGATCTCATCAACAGATCCTCCCTGGCGGCCATTTTCTGTAGGTGTGGCAAATGCAACAAAGGACAATGTTTGACGGTCATTTATCTTTTTATCAATACCGGCATAAAACGACCAGCCGTCGTAATAAGTGCCATCAGTAAATCCTTCATCTGCCCAACGGCGAGACCCTGAAACACTGAATGCCCAACCTTTTTTATTAAATCCGGTAGAATGTGTAACGGCAAATTTGTGAACGAAATTACGGTTGGAAAGTGCGTAGCTGATGCTGGTTTGTTTGCGTTGTTTAAAAGCCCTGGTATCCAAAAAAGTTTGTCCCCCCAGGCTGCCAAAAGCTAAGGTGCTTGTCTGTAACCCGTAAGTATTTTGCCTATTGTGCAACACATCATTCAGGCCACCCCACAAACCGTAAGGAGTAAAACCATTGTCAAGGTTTTCCATTGGCACACCATTCATATTAGTACCATACAGGTCAGCATCATAACCACGTAAGCGAAACCTTACGGCACTAAAATTGAATCCTGCATACCGGTGAAATGGATCCCTTCCGGCATTGGCCTGGCCAGAAATATTCTGGGCACTTCCATCCTGGTTATCATTTTCATCTAAAGAAACCACCGGGATATTATCAAGGGGGTTATCTTTGGATTCCTCTACATGGGAGGTGTCTGTTGTGGTGGAGACGATCGTGGTATCTTTTGCTTTAAGCTGAGAAAAACCAGCTTGCGAAAAACCCATCAAAAGCATCAATGCAATGAAGCTGAATTTGTTTTTAAGCATAATTAGTTTGGTTGAAAAAGAGAGCAAATCTATAGTTTTAATTTTGTAGTGATTGCCAGATAACATAAGTAACAATTAAATAACAATATCTGCAAAAAGAAACAAAAAAAATAACAATAATGCAATTTAAGGGAATTATTTTACAAAATTTGTATTTACCTTCGGCAAAATTGAATCAAATGAAAAAGAAAATTGTACCCATTGTGCTTGCCTTACTGTTTATCTCAGCTTCTGAAAAGGCTGCTGCATGGGGCAAAACCGGGCATGAGTTAGTAGGAAAGATTGCGTATCATTTTTTAGATGATTCTACCAGGCAATTGGTACAAAGTTTCCTGGGAAATTTAAGCTTTGAAGAAGCGGCCAACTGGATGGATGACAGCAGGAGCAATACTTATTATAATTACATGCGAACCTGGCATTATCTTGATATGGATAAAGGGCTCAAATACACACCCTCAAGTGAAAGGAATATCCTTACGGTATTGCATTCCGCCATTGTAGAGCTTAGGCAGCATAATACTATTAAAAGAAAAGATGTAAAAAGGGACTTGTTATTGATATTTCATTTGGTTGGCGACTTGCACCAACCATTGCATTGCGGCTATTCTATTGATAAGGGTGGAAATACAATACAAATAAATTCTTCTTTTGTTTCCGGCAACCTTCATAGTGTGTGGGATACCCAGATACTGGAATATAAAAACATAAACATGGATTCCTGCCTGGCATTATACGATACCTGGGACAGTGCAACTATTGCCAATGCAGTAAAAATTGAGGAGTTGAAATGGATGTACCAGTCCCGTTCTTTATTAGATACGGTGTACAGTTTTCAGGATAATTTTTTGGATAAGAATTACATCGATAATAATGCCATGGTAATAAAAAAACAATTGTTATTAGCAGGTCTCCGATTAGCAGCAATCATAAAAGAAACTTTCAAAAAATAATTTCATCTCACGGTAAATTAAATACAAGCAGGTTTCATTTTTTATTTATTGCTGTGCAAATAAAAAGTAAATGCTGATGCAGCTGTTTCGGCCAGCAACTGTTTTGCATGTTGCACAGCTTCCATTTCAGTGTGCATATCCCCCACAATACTTTTTACAAATAAGAAACCCATTTCTTTTAGCTGCTGTTCATCAACGTTAGCAATACCACAAAGGGCAATAACAGGAATATTATTTTGCCTGCCCAATGCTGCAATATGTTTTACCACTTTTCCATTATTACTTTGATTATCTAATTTCCCTTCGCCGGTAATGATCAGGTGGGTGTCTTTTAATTGATCTTGTATTCCACTGGCTGTTACTACCAGTTGTGCACCTTGTATTATTTCTATATCAAAGTACGCCATCAAGCCAGCGGCAGCACCACCTGCGGCACCTGCTCCTGCAAAGTTTGCAATATCTTTTGCCTTTTGCGATTTTACTACAGCAGCAAATTGCTGAAGCCCATCATCCAAAATTTTTATTGCATTTTCATCAGCGCCTTTTTGAGCTGCATAAATTCTTGCGGCTCCTTCTGCACCATACAAAATATTTTGTACATCACAGGCAATGGTAAAATGAATGGCTGGAATAATTGTTGGTGAAATGATACTTTTTATGTGCTGCAAATTTTCACCAACAGGAGATAAATTATTTCCAATGCTGTCTAAAAATATAAATCCCAATGCTACAAGGATACCGATACCAGCATCATTGGTGACACTGCCGCCTAATCCAAGAATAATTTTTTCTGCACCTTTTGTAATGGCGTGCTGTATCAATAACCCTGTGCCATAGGTTGAAGTATGCAATGGATTCCTCTCCTGCCTGGTCAATAGTTGCAGGCCACTTGCTGTGGCCAGTTCAATAATGGCAGTTCTATTTTTTTCATCCCATTGATAAGAAGCATTAACAGAACGCATCAGCGGATCAACTGTGTTGCAGGAAACAGTTTGTGTATGTAAATAATGTTGAAGCACTTCAGCAAAACCATCGCCGCCATCTGCCATGGGAAATGATAAAATTTCAACTGCATTATCCACCTGCAAAATACCTGCTTCAATACTTTTGCAAGCCTGCATACTGGTAAGGCTGCCTTTAAATTTATCCGGCGCAATAATTATTTTCATTTTATTTTTCGGTAATAAAATAAATCAACCACTCACTATATTTTGTGGTGAGCCATTTATAAAAGCTTGAATATTTTCCACTGTTGTCTGCATTATCCTTCCCCTTGCTTCCACTGACATCCATGCATTGTGTGGAGTGATGATACAATTAGACAAACAAATTAATGGATTGGTTTCCTGCGGCGGTTCTGTACTCAATACATCCAGTGCAGCACCTGCAATCTTTTTTTGCTGTAGTGCCTGGGCCAGGTCTTTTTCATTTATTAAAAGCCCTCTTGCTGTATTGATTAAAAAAGAAGAAGGCTTCATCAACCCCAACAACTCTTTGTTTACAAATGATGCATTGTCTTTTGTAAGCGGACAATGCAGGGAAATAAAATCGCTTTGAATAAACAATTCATGCAGGCTTACTTTTTTTGCAGCCGGTACTTCTTCTCTGCCAGCAAAATAAATTACCTGCATACCAAAAGCCTGAGCAATCAATGCCACCTGTTTACCAATTTTACCAAGCCCGATTATGCCCAGCACTTTATCTTTTAATTCAATGATAGGCTGCATGCTGTAGCACCAATCCTTTGCTTCATGCCAGTCGCCATTATGCACACTTGCAGCATTGATGCCCACCTGGTTGGTTAACTGCAGCAACAAAGAAAAAGTATGTTGTGCAACAGAGTAAGTGCCATAGCCAGGAACATTACAAACAGCAATGCCATTATTTTTTGCAGCCGCAATATCTACATTATTGTACCCGGTGGCAGTAACAGCAATGAGTTTTAAACCCGAAGCAGCATTGATTACATCGGCATTGATAATTGTTTTGTTGGTTACAATTACATCGGCATGATAACATCTTGCAATGGTTTCAATTGCTGAAGTACGGTCATAATACTGCAGGTTTCCCATTGCCTCAAACCCTTTCCAGCTAAGGTCTCCGGGGTTAAGTGTGTAACCATCTGTAATTACAATTTCCATTTTTTAATTCCCAATTTTATATTGAACCTTGTCGGTCACACCCTGCCAGCTGTCAGTACGAAAAGGCACTGCCGGAAAACCTTCTTTATTAAATAAATTATTTTCTCCGGCATCATCTGCCCAGCCAAAACGCACTGCTGCCGGTGATGTTACTTCATCTGCAAATACGATCACTGTATTGTCTTTTATAAATGCTTTGGCATAATAAAACTTTTTATCAGCCCCTGAAATTTCAAATCCCTGCAGGTAACCATATTTATTTTTCGTCATCAGTCCACTACCGGTGTGGGTAAACGTTAGTACAATTTTATCAGCTGCTGTTTTCATGGATTGATACATCGGGCCGCTGTATTCATTTGCTTTTCCATAGTTTTTATTCAATGCAATGGCTGCAAGCCGCTTACCTACATCCTGTTTATTTTTTGGATGAATATCTTTTGCTTCACCAATATCGGTAGTAACTGACATGCCTGTATTGGGTAATGATAAAGTCATTGTTTGTGCTTCTCTCAACTCGGCCCATTGGCTGCCTTTTTTGCTGTCGCCATTGTTGGCATTAAAGCTGGCTAACTGCACAAAATAAAATGGAAAATCTCCCAGTGCCCAGCGCCTGCGCCAGTCCGTTATCATCAATGGCAACGCTTTCCTGTATTGAAAAGCCCTGTATTCATTTGCTTCACCCTGGTACCAGATAGCACCTTTGATGGCAAAGGGTGTTAAGGGGCTGATCATTCCATTTGACAATAAAGTTGGGTAACTGTTGGGGCCTACTGCCACTGTTGAAGAAGATGCAATGGCCACCTGGTATTGCCAGTTGCCCACCAATGAAATGATATTGTCTGCAATGGTAATTTTCAAATCAGCAGCATCGCCCCAGATACCGCCGCCACCGCCGGTATCAAGTATTCGTATGGCTATTACATTGTTACCTTCTTTTAAAATACCTGCCGGTACAATGTATTTTCTTTTTGCATTGTAAGTGTTAGTACTGCCAATTTTTATTCCGTTGATATATGTTTCATCTGCATCATCAATCATGGCCAGTTCCAATGTTGCTTCTTTGCCTGCAGCTGCCGCATTGAGCACAATTGTTTTTCTGTACCAAACCACGCCATCAAAATCGTTCAGCGACTGTTCTTCCCAAAGCTTAGGTGCCAGCATCACCGGCCAATGGCTGTCATCATACGCAGGTTCTTTCCATTGTGATATCACTGCTTCTGTTTGTTCTTTGTTTCCCTGCAGTTTATCAATTTTTTGCTTTAATGATTCCATCTTTTTTTGTGCCAGTGCTGGCAGGTCAATTGTTGGCATAACGGCAATCATGTTTTTAAATTCATCACTGTTTTCAAATGCCTCTCTGCTTGTCCAGGTCTCTACATTGGTGGCACCCCAGGAAGAATTAATAAGGCCAATGGGGATGCCTGTTTCTTTAATTATTTCTCTTGCAAAAAAATAACCCACTGCGGCAAAATTGCCTGCGGTGGCTGGGCTGCACACATTCCATTCCCCGGCTGTAATATCTTCCTGTGGCTCCGCTGCAATTGTTTTGGGAACCATGAAATGACGGATCATTGGATAATTGGCATTCGCTATTTCATCATCTGCATTGGTGCAGTTTTTTACTATCCACTCCATGTTGGATTGGCCGGAACAAACCCACACATCACCCACTAAAATATTTTTCAGGATGATTGTATTGTTTCCTTTTACGCTTAATTCAAAAGGCCCGCCTGCGGCAACGGCATCCAGCAAAATTTTCCATTTACCATTTTTATCAGCCCTCACCATTTTTGTTTGCCCGTTAAATTGAACAGTAACTTTTTCCTTTGCATCTGCCCATCCCCACACGGGTATTAGCTGGTTTCTTTGCAACACCATATTGTCACTAAAAAGCCTCGGCAATTTTACATTCGCAAAAATTAATTGCTGCATTAAAAATGCCGTTACAATCAGAATCATTTTTTTCATAATCCGCTGCTGTATTTTTATTGAAATTAAATAGTGTACCGCACAATTTATAGACTAAATAAAGAATTATCATTTTTTTATCCTGTTACATAAAAACAACGTAATTTACTGCAACAAAAAATACAATTGCATAAACCAATACAGATATGAAAAAGAAAAAACAAACTACTTCTCCTGCCGGTAATTCAAGAAGGGATTTTATTAAAAACAGTTTGATTACAGCAGCAGGTTTTATGATACTTCCACGGCATGTGCTGGGAGGCAAAGGCTTTACAGCACCCAGTGACAGGTTGCTGATAGCAGGCATTGGCGCAGGGGGAAAAGGGGAAAGTGATATTGCCAATTTTTTTAAAAGTGGTAAAGCAGACATTGCTTTTTTATGCGACGCAGATGACAGGCAGGCAGCAAAAAGCAGGGCCAGTTTTCCCAAAGCAAAATATTATAAAGACTACCGGGAGATGCTGTACAAAGAACATAAAAATATGGATGCCGTATCTGTTTCCACACCCGACCACAACCATGCAGTGCAGGCAATGGCGGCCATGCAACTGGGCAAAAATGTGTATGTACAAAAACCATTGACACATGATATTTACGAAGCCCGGATGCTGACTGAAGCGGCAGTAAAATATAAAGTGGTAACACAGATGGGTAACCAGGGTGCATCGGGTGATGGTGTACGCCAACTGAGAGAATGGTACAATGCCGGCATCATAGGCGAAGTGCATGATGTGTATGTGTGGACAGACAGGCCGGTGTGGCCGCAGGGTGTCCCCTGGCCGGGCAAACAGTCACCAGTACCTGCAGAACTGGACTGGAATTTATGGCTGGGTACAGCTCCGCAAAAAGAATATGCAGATAATATTTTACCATTCAACTGGCGTGGCTGGTGGGACTATGGTACCGGCGCCATCGGCGATATGGGTTGTCATTTAATAGAAGCCCCTTTTCGGGTGTTGGGACTTGGTTATCCAACAGAAGCCACCTGCAGTGTAAGCAGTGTTTACACCGGACCATTTCATCGTGGGTACTTCCCCGAGAGTGCGCCTGCTGCATCGCAGGTAACGTTGAAATTTTTAGAC
Organism: Chitinophagaceae bacterium; assembly: GCA_031368105.1. Taxonomy (GTDB): domain Bacteria; phylum Bacteroidota; class Bacteroidia; order Chitinophagales; family Chitinophagaceae; genus Ferruginibacter. The sequence goes on along the minus strand of JANLQY010000170.1, from coordinate 13,673 downwards.
AGTGTAACTAAAAAACCGATTCATATTCATTGGAGCGATGGCGGCATACAACCGGAACGCCCCGATGAATTGGGAGCCAATGAAATGATGGGTGATGGCGGCAATGGTGTAATATTTGTTGGCAGCAAAGGAAAAATGATGTGCAGCACTTACGGAGCAAATCCAAGGTTGCTGCCACTTTCAAAGAATCAGGAAATAAAAATTCCGGTAACAATACCAAGGGTAGTTGGCGGTTCTGATGGCCACTATGCACAGTGGGTGGAAGCCTGCATTGCCGGGTACAACAGCAAAGAAACAAAAGCACTCAGCTCTCCTTTTGAGATTGCCGGACCACTCACAGAAACAATCTTAATGGGTAACCTTGCTATCCGTAGTTATGATATCCGGAAGCCACAAATAAAAGATCCAAACGAATTTGATTATCCCGGCAGGGGCATCAAACTGTTGTGGGACGGGCCAAATATGAAGGTGACAAATTTTGATGATGCCAATGCGTTTGTAAAAAGAAAGTACCGGGATGGATGGAGCCTTGGTATCTAGGGTCGGGGCGCTCAAAGCGACCTGAACCGTATTTTCAATAACATCAACGATTAAAAGAATTTTTATCACAAAAGAAAAACTGGATGAATACGAAGTAAGGAGCTGGATTAAGAATAAAGCAGTGCTGCTTACAGTAAATGAGATCGGGCAAAAAGTAACTGACTTTTTAAGCAGGAGTGATTTGTATCGTCCTGAAATAAGTTTACACCAACCCGTCAATGAATTTCTTTTCTTCGAAAAACACCCGAATATTTTCAAGCCCTGCAAAATAAAAAAGATGTGATTCCACACCACATCTTTTTACAAAACAAACAGGCTGGTTCTTATTGTTTAACTGCCCAAAATATTTTTTCCTCTTTTATTACCACTGTAGTTTTTTCATATACTCAGCATCCACTCTTATACACTGCAGAGGGTCGATACGGTCATTACAAGTATCCTGGTCTACAATATAATATTTGATGGAGGAGTGCCTGGTCTTATTTAAGATGTCTGCGAAATTAATAGTGCCGGTGCCAAGCTCACATATTGCTTTGCCTTCCCTTTCTGTAGCGCCAGCGGACCGGTCTTTAAAATGACAAAGTTTGTAACGGTCTGGATATTTATTAATGTGTGCCACAGGATCCTGTCCGGCAGCAATGACCCAATATAAATCAACCTGGAAGTCAACCAAATTTTTATCGGTATGTTCCAGCAACCATTCCTGCGGCAGCACGCCATCCATTTTTGTAAAAGTAAAATCATGGTTGTGAAAAGTAAAACACAGTCCATGCTGTTTGCAAAATTCGCCTTTGGTATTAAACTCATCCGCCATTCTTTTATAATCATCCAGTTTTTTTTCCGGCCCTTCCCAGTTGTAAATAAAATACTTTACACCGATGGCTGCCGCTTCTTCCACTTTCTTCTCAAAATCTTTGTACACATTAACATGTACAGATGGCAGCTTTAAACCGGTATCATTTAAAAAAGTTTTGAACCCTGTATTGCCCATGCCTAAATATAATCCAAGCTTTGCATGTTCAAAAGCCTCTACCTGCCGGTAACCCATTGCTGCCACTTCTTTTAAAATGCTCCCGGGGTTTGTGTCCAGAAGGTTTCTGACGCCATACAACTGCAGCCCGAAAGATTTTATTTTCTTTTTGTTGTCAAATAAATTGGATGCAAAAAGTTTTCCTGCTAATGAAGGCAACACAATACCTGCTGCGGTAACACCAGCTATATTGATAAATTTTTTTCTATTAAGTTTCATAGTAAATAATATTATGAGTAAAAAAATGTTAGTTAAATTAATTCTCCGCCCAGGCTTTGTCTCCTTTTTTATAAGGGAAAGCGCCATCATATTTTCCCGGCACCTGTATGTGGCGGAGTGTTTCTGTTGCACCGGTTTTAGAAGTAAAGAAACCCATCAGCGTCAGTTGCTTTATCATCGTATAATAATGCAGCGGTGCTTTATTATCTTTTTTGCCTTCATTGTCTTTATTCACTTTTTCGTTGAATGGCTTGGCCTCTTTCTCCAGGCTAATCAGCAAATCTTTTCTTTGTTGTGGTGTGCAGTCCATAAAAGATTTCTGGTGCATTTTTTCACAAGCTTCATCTAACTGTACAATGCCCTTTGTAAAGACAGCCTGCTCCTCTGCAGTGTAGCAATCAGTAACAAATGTTTTCATAAATTCTCCCACCTGTGCTGCTTTGGCACCGGGTGTTTTGGTAGCAGGAATAATGGTTTCGGCCACTTCATCCAGCATGGCAATACTTGCCGGAGAAAAACCTGCTTCCACTTTTGCACCAGATTTACATCCGCTTAAAAAGAATTCACTGCCAATCACTATACCGCCAGTAAGGATGGCTATTTGTTTTAAAAGTTCTCTGCGTTCCATGATAAAAGTTATAAGTTATGAATTATAAGTTATGAGTTATGAATGACAGATTGAGAATATACAGTTGCTTTTTAGCACTCATAATTCATCATTCATAATTCATAATTTATTTTTTAAAGGTTTCCTTTCTTTAATTCTTTTACAGCAAAATCTACTGCCCTTGCGGTTAATGCCATGTAGGTTAAAGAAGGGTTTACACAAGAGGCACTCGTCATGCAGGCGCCATCGGTTACAAAAACATTCAGTGCATCCCACACCTGGTTGTTGCCATTGAGCACACTCGATTTTGGATCCTTGCCCATACGGGCCGTACCCATTTCATGAATACCCATTCCCACATTATAACCGTAGTCAAACCCTTTCACATTTTTCACGCCGGTGTTGGTGAGCATTTCAACTGCATCATCCACCATGTCTTTACGCATCTTCATTTCATTGTCCTTCATCTCTACATCAAAAGAAATTACCGGCAGCCCCCATTTATCTTTTTTAGTTTTATCCAGCGTCATTTTATTTTCATGATAAGGCAGTATTTCACCAAAGCCCATGATATTCATTTTCCATTGGCCGGGTTCACTCAGTGCATCTTTTAATTCAGCACCCAGCGTAAATTCTGCAATATCAATACCACGTCCACGGCTGGCACCACCCTGGTAACCAAAGCCCCGGAGGTAATCTCTTTTATCATCATAAATATTCCTGAATTTTGGGATATAGATGCCCGTTGGCCTCCTGCCGTAAAGGTATTTATCTTCAAATCCTTCCACTGTTCCTTCTGCACCATTTTTAAGGTGATGATCCATGATGTTGTGACCGAGTTCTCCACTGCTGCTGCCAAGTCCATCCGGCCAGATATCGGTGGCGCTGTTCATCAGTATCCAGGCAGAATTAAAAGCAGAGGCACATACAAAGATTATTTTTGCATTGTAAGTGTAGGTCTTGTTAGTTTCTGCATCAATCACTTCCACCCCGGTGGCTTTTTTGCTGTCTTTATTATAAATGAGTTTAGTTACAATTTTATTTACTTCCAGTGTAAGGTTATTCGTAGCTCTTGCAGCAGGCAGTGTTGCCGACTGTGTGCTGAAATAAGCGCCAAACGGGCATCCACGCCAGCAACGGTTGCGGTATTGGCAGTTGGTACGGTTGTTATGCGGCTCTGTAATATTGGCACTTCTGCCTATAAACATGTGGCGCTTGCCATTGTAATGCGTTTTCAATTTGGCAGCAATATCTTTTTCCACCACGTTCATTTCCATACCCGGCATATACTCGCCGTCTGGTAACACATCCAGTCCTTCTTTAGTTCCTTGTATGCCGGCAAATTTTTCTGCATAGCTGTACCAGGGCGCTATTTCATCATAGCGTATCGGCCAGTCAACACCAATGCCTTCTTTTGCATTGGCTTCAAAATCCCATTTATTCAGCCGGTAACTTTGCCTGCCCCACAGCAGCGAACGGCCACCTAAATGATAACCCCGGTACCAGTCCATTCTTTTCACTTCGGTGTAAGGACTTTCTTTTTCATTGACCCACATACCAAACGTAGATTCATTTAATGGGTAGTCTCTTTTCAACACAGGATAATCTGCTTTCATTTGCTGTGTGGCTGTATCCCGGTGAGGAAAATCCCACACATCTTTGCTGGCATTTACATAATCTTTTACATGGTCAATATTGCGGCCACGTTCCAGCATCAGCACTTTAAGTCCTTTCTCTGTTAATTCTTTTGCGGCCCATCCTCCGCTGATTCCAGAGCCAATCACAATGGCATCGTAAGTATTGTTTTCAGGCATGATGAAAATTTATTTTAGTTTATAATTTTATTTTTTTGCAGCCGGCAGCATCACTTTTATCAACATCGTTGTGTCACTCACTTGTACGATATTTTCTTTATGGAACATTTTTCACAATATCGAAGCCCACATTTTTGACCTCACCTCCCTCCTCCTCTCCAAAAGATGGGCGGCGGTACTTCATCTCTCTTCCAAAGATTTTATCTTCCACATTTTCATTTGTTCTTTAATCATCAATAACGCTAACACCCTACTAAGAAAACAAGCTCCTTTTAATTTTGAACTTTTTCTTAAAGTCCCCTTGGGGGATTTAGGGGGCTACACATCACACCTCCTCACTCCATCTTTCAGCGCTGCAATTTTTTCCTTATCAGTTTTTCCGGTAGGAACAAACTCCTGCGCCAAATATCCTTTGAACCCGGTATCAACAATTGCTTTAACAATGGCCGGGTAATACAACTCCTGCGATTCATTGATTTCATGCCTGCCCGGCACACCAGCGGTGTGATAGTGCCCAAAGTATTGGTGGTGATCCTGTATGGTTCTTATTACATCGCCTTCATTAATCTGCATGTGATAAATATCGTACAGCAATTTGAAATTTTCTGAACCCAGCCGCTTACACAATTCTATTCCCCAGGCACTTTTATCAGCCATATAATCGGGATGATTTATTTTGCTGTTGAATAATTCCATCTGTACCACAATTCCATTTTTCTCTGCCAGTGGTAAAATTTTCTGCAGCCCTTCCACGCAATTTTTCAATCCTGTTTCATCATCCATGCCATTCCTGTTTCCACTAAAGCAAATAAGATTTTTATATCCTTCTTTTACCATTAATGGAATCACTTCATGATAATCTTTTATCAATTGCTCATGAAACTGGGTATGATTAAATCCTTCTGTCAAGCTTACTTTGCCAGCCGTGTAACACATGCTGCTGTAAATACCATATTGCTTTGCAAGAGGCCACTCTTTTGGAGCAAGCAAATCAATAGCGGAAAATCCAATTTCTTTTACCGCCTCACATAATTTTTCAAGAGGAAGAAATTCATACGTCCAGCGGCAAACAGAATGGTTAACATTGCCTTTCAGCCTCATGTCATTATTATTAGAACTGTAATCAAAAGCAGATAAAGCTGCAAGTGAACCCAATGCCATTGATCCTCCTGCAATGTTTTTTATTACGTCTCTGCGGTTTGTTTTTTTCATGTCAGCAACAAGATTAATTATTGTATTTCAGCCTGCTTCTTTTCATCTTTGAATGCACCTGCAAAAATGAGGAACACTACCAATGCAATGCCCGAAGGAATGAGCCAGATCATTTTGTAATCAAACACATTTGCTGCAGTTTTATAATGATCGGTGATGATGCCTGCCACCCAAAAACCTATCAGCATTCCAATGCCATAAGTAGCCAGTGTAATGAGACCCTGTGCGGCACTTTTATATTTTTCACCGGCTTTTGAGTTGGTATAAATTTGTCCCGACACAAAAAAGAAATCATAACACACACCATGCAGGGCAATGCCCGTAAGCAACATAAAACTCAGCGGCCCCGCATTGCCATAAGCAAACAAAGCATACCGCACCGCCCATGCCAGCATACCTACTAAGATGGTTTTTTTAAACCCATATTTTGAAAAGAATACCGGCAGCAGCAACAGGAACAGCACTTCTGATATTTGCCCGATGGTCATTTTACCTGTTGGGTTATCCATTCCAATATTTGATAAGAAGGCATTTGCATTTTGATAATAAAAAGCAAGCGGAATACAAATCAATATAGAAGAGGCAAAGAAGATAGCAAAGTTTTTATCTTTCAGTAATTTCAATGCATTCAGGCCAAGCATTTCGCTGACACTTACTTTTTCACCAGTACTTTTTTTAGGAGGTGTTTTAGGTAATGTAAAACTAAATATGCCAAGCGCTAATGACGCTATGGATGCCATCAGGAAAGTATTTTTTAAAAGCCCTCCCGTAGTATTTTCCTGTGAGTCCCAATGAAAAAGATAACTGATGGCAAGCCCGGCAATGATCCATCCCAATGTGCCGAATACCCGGATGGAAGAAAATTCTTTTTCCGGGTCGCCCATTTGATTAAATGCCACTGAATTTACCAATGCCAGCGTAGGCATATATACAATCATGTAAGTTAATACATAAGGATAAAATGAAGACATGCCATCTGCCTGATACATTTGGTACATAACAATTGCTCCGATGATATGCAGCACTCCCAAAATTTTCTCTGCATTAAAATACCGGTCAGCAATTAACCCAATGATGAACGGCGCAATGATGGCACCCCAGGACTGGGTAGAAAAAACGCTGGCGGTTTCTGTACCGGAGGCATGTAGGTTGTTATTAAGAAAAGTACCCAGAGTTACAAACCAGCCTCCCCAGATAAAAAAATTAAGGAACATCATTATACTCAATTGTACCCGGATAGAACTTTTCATATAACAGTAAAGGTTTGTTTTGCAATCGTAATTGAAAATCTAAATGTAAATTTTTATTCTTTCATTTATCAAGGTTGCACAAATTATTTTTAGAAATTGTTCAATAAAAGTCTAACAAACGTTTGCGATTCTAATCATAGGATAAAAAAATATCAACTCTGTTTTTATAACCGGCTATTAACACAAAAAAAATACGTCAGTAAAGAAATCTTATTCGTAAACTTGTTAAAATTTCCTCCTCAAAAAAACTTGCTGAACAGATATGAAAAGAAAATTACGCATGGGCATGATTGGCGGCGGCAAAGATGCTTTCATCGGCGCCATACACCGGCTGGCATTTAACATGGATGGTTTGGTAGAAATAGTTTGTGGTGCATTAAGCATCAACCCTGCTGTAGCCAAAGAATCTGGCGAAGCCTTGTTTCTGTCGCCTGACAGGACTTACCTGAATTATGAAGAAATGTTGGAGAAGGAAAGCCAGCTGCCTGCTGATGTACGGATGGATTTTGTAACGATCGTAACACCCAACTTTGCCCACTTTTCCCCGGCCAAAATGGCTTTACAAAAAGGCTTTAATGTGGTGATAGAAAAACCCATCACTTTTAATTTAGCAGAAGCATTGGAATTAAAACAATTGGTGGAGCAAACAGGTTTGCTGCTCTGCCTCACTCATACTTACTCCGGCTACCCGATGGTAAAGCAGGCAAAGGCCATGATTAAAGACGGGGTACTGGGCAGCGTTAGAAAAGTGTGGGTTGAGTATCCGCAGGGATGGCTGAGCAAACTGAGTGAGAGAGAAGGCAATGCCCAGGCAGCATGGCGTACCGATCCAACAAAGAGCGGCAAAGCTGGCAGCATGGGAGATATTGGAACTCATGCAGCACAACTTGCAGAATATGTAAGCGGATTAAAGATCACCCATCTCTGTGCCGACCTGAATATAATGGTGGCAGGCAGGGCGCTGGATGATGATGGTAATGTGTTGTTGAAATTTGATAATGGCGCAGCCGGTGTATTGATGGCATCGCAGGTGGCAGCTGGTGAAGAGAATGCTTTGAAGATAAGAGTGTATGGAGAAAAAGGCGGAATAGAATGGGCGCAGATGGAACCCAATACATTGCTGGTAAAATGGCTGGATGCCCCTGCACAAATATTGAGGGCAGGAAGTAATTATGGCGATCGTTTATCGAGTTATGCTACACATAATTGCCGTACACCAGGTGGGCATCCCGAAGGATATTTAGAAGCGTTCGCCAACATCTATAGAAATTTTTCTTTGACACTGGCTGCAAGAATTGATGGCACCACCGCACCAAAAGAAGCGGCTGATTTTCCTGGTGTGGAAGATGGGGTAAGAGGAATGACATTTATTGATACCGTGGTTGCTTCCGGACAGAGTGAGGTAAAGTGGACGGAGTTTATAGTATAAGAAAATAACCATAACTTTAAATATGCAATTTTCATACATCACATACGATAAAGCTATTTTAAATGGCAAACCAATTATTAAAGGAACAAGAATAAGTGTGGAAATAATTTTAGAATGGATTATCTCTGGTGCAAGCATAGAAAATATTTATGTAAAATACCCACAGCTTACTAAAGGGTCTGTTGAAGAAGCCCTTAAATATGCTGCCCAGTTTTCTAAAAATGAAATTTTGATTGACGAATTAATTTAAAAAAGATTGATGCCTGAACAACATTCATTTTTTTCTGATGAAAATATTGCCCCGGAACTTACAGCATGGATACGAGATGAAGGATACAATATAACATCTGTTATTGAACAGCATTTATCAGGTATAGCTGATGAAGGCATTATTGATCAGGCTTTTAAAAACAAGCAAATTATCTTAACCCGGGATAACGACTTTGGAAAATTAATTTAAACCACTACTATCTCTTTTTACATAATTATTTATTTAAGGCCTGGGCATTTTGATGGCAGTTTTCATATACCTACCATACAAAAAATAATTGCACATTCAGGTCATTTTAAACCTGGCACATTAATTATAGCCAACAGAATAGAAGACAAGATAAAGATTAGAATAAAACATTTTTAACAACCATTCCTCTATAAGCAATGCAAACAATAAAAGGCCCCGGAATATTTTTAGCTCAATTTGCCAGTGACGAATCACCCTACAATTCTTTTGCATCTATTTGCAAATGGGCTGCAACAAAGGGTTTCGTGGGTGTGCAAATACCATCCTGGGACAGCCGCTTTATCAACCTGCAACTGGCTGCAGAAAGTAAAACCTATGCAGATGAATTGACTGGCATTGCTAAAGAAGCAGGCGTAGCCATAACAGAATTATCTACACATTTACAAGGACAGCTGGTGGCAGTGCACCCGGCTTACGATTCATTATTTGATGGCTTTGCACCCGAAGCATTGAGGGGAAACCACAAAGCAAAAACAGAATGGGCCATCCAGCAATTGAAATATGCAGCAAAGGCTTCTCAACATTTAGGATTGACGGCACACCCAACTTTTAGTGGTACATTGTTGTGGCATTTGGTATATCCCTGGCCACAGCGTCCTGCAGGTTTGGTGGAGACTGGCTTTACAGAATTGGCCAACCGCTGGCTGCCCATCTTAAATTATTTTGATGAATGCGGCGTTGATATTTGTTATGAAATTCATCCTGGTGAAGATCTGCATGATGGCGCTTCTTACGAATTATTTTTAGAAAAAGTAAACAACCATCCAAGGGCTTGCCTGTTGTATGATCCATCTCACTTTGTGTTGCAGCACCTGGATTATTTGGCTTACATTGATATTTATCATGAACGCATCAAAGCATTTCATGTAAAAGATGCCGAGCTGAATCCAACAGGAAGACAGGGTGTGTATGGAGGTTATCAAAGCTGGATCAACCGAGCCGGACGTTTCCGTTCGCTGGGTGACGGGCAGGTAGATTTTAAAACTATCTTTAGCAAATTAGCGCAATACAATTACAAAGGCTGGGCTGTGCTGGAATGGGAATGTGCCATTAAAAATTCGGAAGATGGTGCTGCAGAAGGTGCACCATTTATAAAGAACCATATTATTAAAGTAACGGAAAAAGCATTTGATGATTTTGCACAAACAAAAAGTGACGACGCTTTTAACCGGCAATTATTAGGATTATAATTTTTCAACCATCAAACAATACTTTATTATGAAAAAAACAATTCTATGCTTTCTTGTAGTGGGAAGTCTGTATGCATGCAGCAGCAATGAAGGCGGCAACAAAAGCAGTGATACTTCTGCAGATAAAAAAGTGGAAACAAAAGATGTTTATGACGACCCTGCTTTTATTGCAGGCCGTGACCTGGTGACAAAATCAGACTGCTTGGGCTGTCATAAAATAGATGAAGCCTCTACCGGGCCGGCATACCGAAACATTGCCAACAAATATCCCAACAATGCAGCAACATTAGATACACTGGCTGCTAAAATAATTAAAGGCGGATCGGGCAACTGGGGAACGATACCGATGGCTGCACATCCGGGTATTTCTAACGAAGATGCCCATGCCATGGCAAAATATGTTTTACTGCTGAAAAAATAAAAATGAAACTACTACTAACGGTTGTAATTACCCTGCTTTGCATCATCAGTTTCTCACAACAAAAATTCAATACCCTTTCTGCAAAAGAAAAGAAAGAAGGATGGAAATTATTATTTGATGGAAAAACAACAAAAGGATGGCATAGCTTCAATAAAACAAATGCAGGATCTGCATGGAAAGTAAAAGGTGAAGCGCTGTATCTTGATACAACAAAAAAGGATGGCTGGCAAACTGCAGACGGTAAAGATTTAACAAGTGATAAGGCCTATTCAAATTTTGATTTAAAACTGGAATGGAAAATATCAAGAGCTGGAAACAGCGGTATTATATTTTTTGCACAGGAAGATGGCAAGCATCAAAACTCATGGGAAACAGGGCCTGAAATGCAGATAGCAGACAATGAAGAAAATGAGGATGGACATGTTGTAAAGCACCAGGCTGGCGATTTGTATGCCCTTATTTCCTGTTCTCAAAAAAGAGTGAAGCCTGCCGGCGAATGGAACCGGGTGGAAATCATTTCACAAAATGGCAAGCTCACATTAATGGTAAACAAGGTAAAAGTTATTTCCACCACCATGTGGAATGAAGGCTGGAAAAAATTGATTGCCGGAAGCAGCTTTAAAGACATGCCTGACTTTGGAAAATTCCATTCGGGAAAAATTGCATTGCAGGATCATGGTGCCGAGGTTGCTTTCAGGAATATTAAAATAAAAGAATTGTAATTATTTTTATTGCTCAACTTAATAACGGACAGGGAAACACCAATAAAATAGCAACCTGTTTTACTGCTAAAAAAATTAATTAAAAAAATAAAACAAAACATAAAATGAAAAAACTACTAACAGTTGCCGCCACTTTTTTTTGCCTGCTGTCTTTTGCACAGCAAAAACCCAATACTCTTTCTGCAAAAGAAAAGAAAGACGGATGGAAATTATTATTTGACGGAAAAACCACAAAAGGCTGGCATACCTATAACAAGACAACCATCGGCGCTGCCTGGAAAGTAAATGATGGAATGCTTGCCCTGGATGCGTCAAATAAGTATGACAAAGACCCATCAGAGAAAGTAGATATGAAAATAGTTGATGCAGGTAATATTGTTACGGATGAAGAGTTTGATAATTTTCATTTGAAACTGGAATGGAAAATAGATACTGCCGGCAACAGTGGCATTTTATTTTATGTACATGAAGACCCAATTTATAATGAGCCTTATATAACTGGCCCCGAAATGCAGGTGCTGGATAATGAAAAACATGCAGATGGAAAACTATTCCGTCACCGTGCAGGAGATTTATATGACCTTATTAACTGCAGTAAAGAAACGGTGAAACCTGCACTTGAATGGAACCTTGCAGAAATTGTAAGCAAAAATGGCAAACTCGATTTATTCCTTAACGGAACGAAAGTAGTTTCCACTACATTGTGGAATAATAAATGGAAAGAGATGGTGGCTAAAAGTAAATTCAAACAATGGCCAAGTTTTGGAATCTACAAAAAAGGAAAAATTTGTTTGCAGGATCATGACTGTGGGGTATGGTTTAGGAATATTAAAGTGAAAAAATTGTAACGCAGATACAGTCCATAATTTTTAATGCAGGAAAATAGTTTGATTGCTAAATCACCGGTTCATTATGAAAAATTTTATTGCCAAATATTTTTTAATCATCCTTGCTGTTTCGTCTTTAAATGCAGCGGCTCAAAAAACTATCAAAGCAACCGGTTATTACCAGATCACTGTTTATAATTTTACTACTGCCGCACAGCAAACAATCATCAGTGATTACCTGAAAACTGCTTACCTGCCTGCATTACACAGGCAGCAGATTAAAAGCACCGGTGTGTTTATTCCTATCACAAATGACACATCAGAAAATAAGCGGCTGTATATTATCATCCCTTTAAAATCATTTGAACAGGCAGCAACATTAACTGACAAGATCAATGCTGATAAGCAATACCAGACAAACAGCAAAACCTACCTGGAGGCTGCTTATAACAATCCTCCTTATACCCGGATGGAAAAAATTCTGCTGGAAAAATTTGCGATGGCACCATTCTTCAGCCATCCAAAACTTACCGGCAGCAATGCTGAAAAGATTTATGAACTGCGTAGTTACGAAAGTGCAACAGAAAATATTTTTGCTAATAAAGTTGAAATGTTCAATGAAGGCGGTGAGATAAAATTATTTGACAAACTAAATTTTAATGCGGTTTTTTATGCCAAAGTAATTGCCGGAAGCCACATGCCCAACCTGATGTACATGACCAGTTTTGAAAACATGAATGACCGGGATGAGCACTGGAAAAAATTTGTTGCATCTGAAGAATGGAAAAAATTGTCAGCGATCCCACACTATCAAAACAATGTTGCTAAAATTAATATTACCCTGATGAAAGCCACAGATTATTCTGATTACTGATCCCCTGCAGCCAACGCTAAAAAATTTACAAACAAAAATCCCCGGTGATATTCATCCGGGGATTTTTGTTTACTGCAGGAAGCTGTAAGCAAAATATTTTTACAGCTCCCTTACCCAGATATTCCTGAAGCTGATCGGCTCACTTTTATCTCCATGGTCCTGCAGTTTGATTGCGGCTGGCCCATGTGCTTTGTATGCGGGTTTACCAATATACATAGTAATGCCTTTTATCTCCGTATTATTTTGCACCAGCACCCCATTATGCAATGCGGTTACCCGTGCAGGTAATTTCAACGAACCGTCTTCATTAAAACGGGGAGCTGTCCAGATAATGTCGTAGGTCTGCCACTGGCCTGGTTTTTTACAGGGATTTGCCAACGGGATACTTTGCTTATAAATACTGCCCACCTGGCCATTCACATAAGTTTTATTGTTGTAGCAATCCAGTATTTGAATTTCATATCCCTCATCACCGGGGCCTGTAGAAGCAAGGAAGAGTCCGCTGTTTCCCCTCGCCTGGCCTTCTCCTGTTATGGTTGCCGGAATTTTCCATTCCAGGTGCAATTGATAATCTGTGAACAGTTTTTTTGTTTGAATATTACCGGTTCCTTTTTTTACTGTAAAGGCCCCTTTAGCTACGGTCCATCCTGCCGGTTTGCTGGTATCTTTTACAGATTGCCATTCATTCAAATTTTTCCCGTCAAATAAAATAATGGCATCCGATGGAGGAGTGTTTGTTGCACCGGTACTAACAATTTTTGGAACCGGTTCCCACACTTCTGTTGCTTTGGGGTCGCCCTGTTGTGCATGGGTGTTTTGCAAAAAAATAATAGTTGTTACAATCGTTAAAAGAGTGATTTTTTTCATATAGCTTTTATTTAAGAAGCTGTTTGAGTTAATTAAAATATTTATCCTATTGCATAATTAAAGTTGAAAAAAGGTATGCCGTACAAGGGAGTGACACAACGATGACGCCACAAAGAACTAAAGCTGGTATCAAAAATAATTAACTCAAACA
>JANLQY010000158.1:0-28967 GCA_031368105.1 Chitinophagaceae bacterium | reverse complement strand
CTGCATTAACAAATAAGCCAACTGCAACAATATATGTATCAACTGCAATCATAAATAAACCAACTGCAACCATAAATATGTCAACTGCATTAACAAATGAGCTAACTGCAACGATAAATAACTCAACTGCCATTTAATTTTCATTCAGGCGCATTACTCTGTCTGTGTCGCCTTGTTACTACATTGCATAACTACTTAAAATAAAAATCTTTAAAGCGCAGTACAGCCCCCTATTGGCGCAAGGTTGTTTCAAACAAAAAAGAATCTCTTTGCCCAGCCATGAGTAGAGCCAAAGGTTGCACCATTAGTAAAAGCTGCTGTCAATTATAGAAGCCGCTGTTTGCTTCTTTCGCATTTGCTATTGTTTTTTATGTATAACTTTAAAAACCAACTCTTTTTATCAACACAACTTACCTACCGGCAGGCAGGCGCCGGGAGGTAAAAATAATTTTTATCTTTGTATTTTATTTATTCAATTTTAAATTTTTAATTATGTCACAAAAGATGTTAGTTACCAATTACAATTATAATGTTAGCCGTGAAGAGTACGAAAATATGACCAGCCAGCTTGGCCAGGCATTTGCTGATGTGCCCGGATGTATTTGGAAGATATGGCTTATTGATGATGAAAAAAAAGAAGCAGGAGCTGTTTATTTATTTGAAAATGATGAGGCATTGCAAAATTTCAAAGCCAGTCCATTGGTTGCTTCTGTGCTTTCACATCCTGCATTAAGCAATTTTGATTTAAAGGAAAGAGATATTCTTACAGAGGTGAGTAAAACTACCCGTGCACCGCTACATAAGAATAGCGAAGTGAGTTAGTAAAATTCTCTCTGTACATCAGTATGTTTTTCGGAGGAACCCCCTATTGGCGCAAGGTTGTTTCAAACAAAAAAGAGTTTGTCTTTGGCGTAAGCGTGCGGTTGTGCCATACAGCAAAAAGAGTTAGGCAGTGACGCTATCTAACTTTTTTAATTTGCAGGTAGTTTCATTAAAGCAAATGGCACAAGCGCACGCTCAATGTCATCTAGTTAAGAAAATTATAGCTTTGAAAAAAGGTGGTCGACCTTACCAGCGTATGCAAAATTCACAGATTATACGGAAGGTCGACCATCTTAATCCTTAACTAACTTTAAAAACCAACTTTGTAAAAGCGAAATGAAAAAAACTTTCGCATATTTTTGAGTGGTACGTCATGCAATTTGAACACTCTAATAATTTGACCAACTAACAAAATAAATAAATGGCAGACAATTTAGAAGATGAAACTTTAGAGAATCCTATAAATACACAATCTGAAAACCTCTCGGAAAAAACTATTTCTACTGACGACGCAGACACAATAGCTCCAATACAAGAAACTGAAAATATGGAAGTACATCATCATACACATCCTGCACATGGAAAGAAAACTTGGAAAAATTATTTCTGGGAATTTTTAATGTTGTTCCTTGCTGTGTTCTGCGGTTTTTTAGCCGAATATCAACTTGAACATACAATAGAGCATCAACGGGAGAAAGAATATATGAAAACAATGGTTGAAGATTTAAAATCTGATACAGTACAATTGACACATTTAATATCTAACCGTAAAGACCGAATAATTGAACTTGACACATTATTTGAATTGATTTCATCTGACCGATATACAATAGAGGGTAATAAAATTTACAGCTTGTATGAATTTCCGTATTGGGATATTCTTCGTTTCCTTCCATCAGACAGAACAATTCCGCAATTAAAAAATGCTGGAAACTTACGATTAATCCGCAAAGAAAATGTTTCAAATGCATTAATCCACTATGATGTTTGGGTTAGGAACAGAAAAGAATACGAATCCTTACAGGTGGAACTGGCAAATCAAATTAATCCAATTATAGAAAAATTAATTGACCCTATTATTATTCACAATTCAAAAAAAGAATTAATAAATGCACAATTATTATCTGACTCTGTTGTAAAAAGAGAATACAAAAATATATTACCTGAGAACCTCAGTATTCCTAAAATGGAAACTGATATAAAAAAAAGTATATTAAAGTATATAAACCAGGTAATCTTACTTTACGCAGAATTATTGAAAGACAATTTCTCCGAAAAAGGGTTGGCTATAAAAACATTGGACTTAGTTAAAAAAGAATATCACATTGACTAAAATATGCGATGTACTCTATTCTCAACAACGTTTTCTATGACTCTTACAAACCTTCATCTACAATTATTTTTTTCAGTTATGCACACTTTCTCACATAGTTTTCGCCGTTGTTGGTGTTAAGAGTTTTAAAACTATTTACTACCCCGAACACCCCTGTTGTGTGTTTTACCAACAGGCGAAACGTTATAATCGAAAACTGGATGTATTTGTTTTGTACTATTCCCAATAACATCTCTCAACGAGCCAGAAGAGAGTAACGTTTCGCCAATAAGAAATGAAGTTTGAATAGTAATGATCCAAGCCCTGGTTCATGTCCCAACAAACCATCATTCCAGCACACTTACTCCAGAACTAAACACTCAAAATAAAAATCCTTAAAGCCCAAAACATAGCCCTCTATTGCATATTAAATTACAATTGTCTATTTTACATGGAAGCATCATCCATCCATTTTCATTCAAACCTGTTAGTATGAAAAAGATAATGGTGTAAATGAATATTTGAAATATAAAAATTAAAAAAATGGAAACAAACAACACTAAAGAAAAATCTGCTGCAATAAAAAACATAGAAGAATTTTTTAAAACGCACAATCCCATCTTTGTTGCAGAAAATGCCGTTTTTAAAGATATGACTACAGGTCAGGAAATGGCAGGCCGCAAGGCGATAGGAGACATGCTTCAATACATGTATCACATTGCCTTTGATGCCAAAGCAGTAGTGAGCAATACTGTTATCACAGAAAGCAATGCTTTGCTGGAAGCCAGTTTTGAAGGAAAACATATTGGGGAATTTGCAGGCATTCCTGCCACCAATAAACAAGTCAGCGTTCCTTTATGTGTCACCTACGATCTTAACAAAGATGGCTTAATTCAGAACGGGCGGATTTATATGTTGACAGATGTAATGATGCAGCAATTGAAATCAAATTGATTGCTTGTACCAAAACATTTTGTTATAGACATTAAACCTTACCATTATTGCAATCAAATCCACTGACACTGCCCCGTGTATTTCCCCCAATTAGCGGAAGTATCCGCTTGTACTTCTTCTATCAGGCATATATTTTAGGCCTTGCCTCTTATAAAAACAAAACAGGCAACCCAAAGGCTGCCTGTTCATTCAAACAAAATTATTTTGTTACCGCACTATCACAAATGATTCATGCAGTATTGCATCATTATTAATAACACTAATAAAATACCTGCCGGCAGGTAATTGGTTTGTTGCCAATTTAATATTATTCTGTGTCGCAGTTACTGTTTGATTGATCAGTTCCCTTCCGGCAATATCCGTTACTTTCAGGCGGCTGCCATCTTTCAGCGGATGCTGCAATGCAATGGTAATATCATTTACCGCAGGATTAGGATACACACTGATAATGCCGTCATTATTATTCAGCCTTACCGATACTGTTTTGCTGTAAGTAAATTTGCCGTCAACATCCACCATCTTCAGGCGGTAAAAAACAGTTCTTACATCTGGTAAATTTTTATCTGCTAAATAATAGCTGCTTAAATTTTGTCCCTGCACCGTTCCTATTTTATTGAAGCTGATACCATCAATACTTCTTTCCACTTCATACTGCCTAAAGTTGGCTTCCCTGCTGGCTGTCCAGTTTAAAGAAATAGAAGAGCTGTTTTTTGTGGCAGTAAAATCAATTAATATTACCGGCAACAAGCCGGTGCATTGCCATATCAGTGCTACATATTCAGGATGGTCAATAAAAGGGTTGCGGTTATTTTGAATAGCATACACTGCTTCGTTACGGGCAGTTTCTTTGGCACTAACAGGGTCTTGTACATGCCATTTATACAACAGCTGAATATACCAGTCATCAAAAGAAGGCCAGGAAGTTCCGTTCAATATATCATTGGCATTGCTGTTGCCTTGCCATGCAGCAATATCACTTTCATAACGGGTTACCATGTAAAAATAATTACGGGCAATATCTCCTTTGTATTCATCAATTACTTCAAATGCCCTTCCGGCAACACCGGAAGTGGGAAAGCCCGGAAAAGTATTGGTGCCAAGCTTACTGCCATTTACAGAAGTATAAGCAGGGGCTGTTACTTCTGAATAAGGATAATTACCATGCTGTGCATTCGAATAACCGTCAGTGGGGTAAAGGGCAAATAAATCTGTAACCGCCGGGGCAGTTGCACTAAACCATGCTTGCGGAAACGTGTGTTCCCTGTTGTAACAGCTTCCTTCACCTGCAATACTTCCACCACAATTATTTACCTGCGAAACATAAGTAAATGCTTCCGGCCCGGTGGGATTATCAGAATAAATGTCCCAGATAATATCTGCGGTATTATCATCATTCCTGTGCACATCGGTTGAAGAATAAGCAGCCAATACAGCAGAATTACTGATAGCCGTTGTGTTGGAAGATATCTGGTTGAACAAAGCAGTTTTTAAAGGAGCACAGGTAAGTCCTGCTGCCGCATCATAATAACCCGGTGGTATTTGTGCAGTGGCAGTTTTAAACAATAAAAGCAGGCTGGCAATTCGTAAAAATTTAATCATAATGGCTTAGACAAATAAAAATAAAAAATACTGTTTGTATAAAATTTAAATAACAAAAAAACCTGTCAATGTGTATTGACAGGCCTGAATATTTTTATGCAGGTAATCCTTATTACTTAGCCAGTGCATTCACCTTCTTAGCAAGTTTGCTTTTCAGGTTAGCAGCTTTGTTTTTATGGATAGTACCTCTTTTAGCTAATTTATCAATCATAGCCTCTACTGAAGGCAATTTATCGCTGGCTGCTGTTTTTTCATCAATCGCCTTGATATCTCGGATAGCGTTACGGGTTGTTTTACCATAATAACGGTTACGTTCGTTGCGTTTGCGGCTCTGACGTACATCTTTTTTTGTTGCTGAATGGTTTGCCATTTTTAATTCTAATTTTGGGCTGCAAAGATAGGGGAATGAAACAAGAATACTGCATCAGAGCAAAAGGATTTTTAAATTCTCCTAAAATTACCCTGTAAACAGCTTATCTGCCTGCAAATGAACCGTCTAAAAATTACCCTGCTGCTGCTTCACATCATTTCACTGGCACTTTTGGTACCGGGACTGGTAAAAGATATGCTGGCAATAAATATTTCCGCTCATTTTTTTATAGAGCTGAACCTGTTCAATGAAAACAAAAGTATCCTTGGCACATTGTCGGCTTTATGGCAATCGCACAATTATTTTCCTTACAGCCTTATCCTTTTGTTTGGAATCATTATTCCGCTGGTAAAATCCGTACTGGTATTTTATCTTCTTATTGCCCCAAAGCCCCGGCAGTATTATTATTATTATTATTTGGTAACTGTCATTAGTAAATGGGCAATGGCTGATGTTTTTGCTATCAGCATTTTTACTGCTTTCCTTGGTGCCAATGCCATGCTGAATACAGTAGCTGTTTTGCAATCTGGTTTTTATTTTTTTGCAGGATATGTTTTATTAAGTGGTTTAGTTTCTGCGCTGCTGGGCAAAATCCTCCAAAAGCAACCTGCAGGCAATCTATAAATCACCGATATTTGCATACAAATTTTGCCACTCAAATTTATAACAACCCCTACAATGAAGGATTTTCAATACATCACAAACTCACACCCTGCCTATATTGAAAGTTTATATCAGGATTATGTAAAAAATCCGGAAAATGTTGAGGAAGACATGCGAAAATTTTTTGATGGTTTTGATTTTGCAATTTCAAACTCTAAAGGAATAATGAGTGAGGAATTGGCTAAGCCACACAAAACGGGAAACGGAGAAACAAAAAACGAGCAACCCGATATAGACTGGATGAAAGAAATCAGGGCCTACCGTATGATACTTGGCTACCGAAACAAAGGTCACCTGCTGGCAAAAACAAATCCTATTCGTAAAAGAAAAGACCGGGGTGCTAATATTGAACTGGAGTTTTATGGCCTGGCAGAATCTGACCTGGATACCGTTTGCAATGCAGGTAATTTGATCGGGCTGGGGCCAACTACGCTGCGTAATATCCAGGCATACTTAGAAAAATGTTATGCCTCTCATGTTGGTATCGAATTCAAATATATCAGCGACCAGAAGAAAGTTGATTTTATTACAACTGCAATGGAAAAAGAATTTCATCTGCCCTTACCCTTAAATAAAAGAAAACGAATACTGGAAAAACTGAACCAGGGTGTAATGTTTGAGAAATTTCTGCATACAAAATATATCGGGCAAAAACGTTTTTCTTTAGAAGGTGGAGAGACTACAATTGCCGCCCTGGATGCTATTATCAATATGTCTGCAAATGCAGGTGTGGAAGAAGTCGTAATCGGCATGGCACACAGGGGCAGATTGAATATACTTGCCAATATCATGGGCAAAACTTACGAACAAATTTTTAGTGAATTTGAAGGCACTGCAACACTTGATCAAACAATGGGCAGCGGCGATGTGAAATACCACATGGGCTACG
The DNA here is from genome assembly GCA_031368105.1 of Chitinophagaceae bacterium. Classification (GTDB taxonomy): domain Bacteria; phylum Bacteroidota; class Bacteroidia; order Chitinophagales; family Chitinophagaceae; genus Ferruginibacter. The sequence continues at coordinate 22,358 of JANLQY010000158.1, read as the reverse complement.
GCAGTGAGGTACAGACACTGGATGGCAAAGAAATACATTTAAAACTGATGCCCAACCCTTCTCACCTGGAAGCTGTAGATCCGGTAGTAGTGGGTTTTAGCAGGGCCAAAGCGGATGTATTATACAAGAGTGATTACGATAAAATATTGCCCATATTAATACATGGCGATGCATCTGTTGCCGGCCAGGGAATTGTGTATGAAGTATTGCAGATGAGCAATCTGAAAGGATATAACACTGGCGGCACTATTCATTTTGTTATCAATAACCAAATTGGCTTTACCACAGATTTTGATGATGCAAGAAGTTCCGATTATTGTACTTCACTGGCAGCAATGGTGCAGGCTCCTGTAATGCATGTAAATGGTGATGATGCCGAAGCTGTGGTAAAGTGTGTGGAAATTGCCACCCGTTACCGCCAGGAATTTAACAGCGATGTATTCATTGATATGGTTTGCTACCGCAAGCATGGGCATAATGAAGGCGATGACCCTAAGTTTACACAGCCGCAGCTGTATGCACTCATTGAGAAGCATCCCAATCCGAGGGAAGTATATACCGAATATCTTTTAAAGAATGGAGAAGCTGATGCCCAGGATCTGGCAAAAGAAATGGAAAAGAAATTCTGGAGTGATTTGCAGGAGCGGCTTGATGAGGTAAAACAAAATCCGCTTCCTTATAAATACCAGGCACCTGAAATTGCATGGAAAAGTTTAAGAAAAGCAACACCCGAAGATTTTATCCAATCGCCTGTTACGGCCATCAGTGCTGCTGATTTTGAAAAAGTATTTCAGTCCATCATGAAATGGCCGGCTGATTTTAAACCATTAAAAAAGATAGAAAAGATCATCCAGGATAAAATAAAATTATACAATGATGAAAAGAAAGTGGATTGGGCAACTGGTGAGTTGATGGCTTATGGCAGCCTGCTACTGGATGGTAAAGATGTACGCATGAGTGGCCAGGATGTACGGCGTGGCACTTTCTCCCACCGCCATGCAGTATTGCAGGATGAAGTAACCAATAAATCTTACAGCCGCCTGAGAGGCATTGAAGGAGCTAATGGTCATTTCAGAATTTATAACTCCTTGTTGAGTGAATATGGTGTATTAGGATTTGAGTATGGATATGCCATGGCCAATCCAAATACCTTAGTATTATGGGAAGCCCAGTTTGGAGATTTTTGTAATGGCGCCCAAACTATGATAGACCAGTTTATTGCTGCCGGTGAGCAAAAATGGAACCGGATGAATGGCGTTACCATGCTGTTGCCGCATGGCTACGAAGGTCAGGGTCCTGAACACAGCAGCGCAAGGATGGAACGCTTTTTACAAATGTGTGCTGAATTAAATATGGTCATCACCAATATCACAACTTCGGCTAATTTCTTTCATGCTTTACGCAGGCAATTGACCTGGTCATTTAGAAAACCTTTGATCAATTTTGCACCAAAAGCCAATCTTCGCCATCCCGGTAGTTACAGCCCTAAAAGTGATTTTATAAGTGGAGGATTTAAGGAATTAATTGATGATACATTTGTTTCTGACCCTGCTAAAGTAAAAAAAGTATTGCTTAGCTCAGGCAAAATTTATTTTGATCTGGCAGAAAAACAACTGAAAGAAAACAGGAAGGATATTGCCATCATCCGCCTGGAACAAATTTATCCATTACCACAACAGCAACTGGATGAATTATATAAAAAATACAGTAAAGCCATCTGGCATTGGGTACAGGAAGAACCGCTCAATATGGGTGCAGCAAGCTTCCTTAGAATGAATGTAAAAAATATCAATTTCTTTATCATCAGCCGCAGTGCCAGTGCATCTACCGCTACCGGTTATGCTAAAATACATGCTAAAGAACAGGCTGAAATAATTAATACTGCGTTTGAGATTTAACCGGTATTAAAAATTTAATAACAACCCGGAATGAGTTCCTTACCATAAAAAAATAACCCCTTAAATAAGGGGTTATTTTTTTATACTTACTTATGAATCTATATTATTGTTCTGCTTTTACTACTGTAATTGTTTTTACGTCAGCACCTGCCTGTACACTCAATGTGTAGCTTCCGGTAGCTAATTTAGCCATATTTACTTTGCTAACATTAGCACCTTTAAAACCCTGTACCTGGCTTATTGCCACTTGCTTACCAGAAGCATCGATCACTTTAATAAGCACATCAGAAGCTTCTGCAAGATCAAAAGACACATTGGCTGTTAACTTAATTGGATTAGGATATACACCAACTGCCAATCCTTTTGAATCTAAACGAACACTCCTTATTTCGGTATAAACAAATTTGCCATCCCTGTCAATTTGCTTAATCCTGAAATAAATTACACCAGAAGAACGAATGGAAGAAAGGTTAGTTTGTGTGTAAGAATAAACATTGCTCGTTCTTCCATTGTTTAAGGCAGGTAAGGTTCCTATTTTTGAAAAATTTATCCCATTTAAACTTTTTTCCACGTCATAATTAGCAGTATTAGCATCCTCATTTTCTACAGACCAGTTTAACAAAGCTGTATTGTTATTTTTAATTGCTGTGAAGCCCAAAAATTTTACCGGTACCACACTAAAAGGTTGTAATGGTACAAATGAAGGACTTGCTGAAGCATTATTGGTTGGCGGTAAAGCTACTCCTCCAAAAAACATTGTTGAGTAATCTGTAATATCGCCAGCCCCGTTCACCTGTACATACCAAAACATCTGTCCATTAGGTCCGCCGCCCGGAGAAAGATCATCCAGCTTCATTCCTGAAAAATATGTGTTAGCAGGGAAAGTGATTTCAGCAATTGGATTATTTGTATTAGCAGGCCATGTAGAAGTGGTTACATCTACATTACTTGTCATAATATAAGAGTAATAAGCTCTGCCAGCAATAATAAAAGGATTGCCTGGATCAGCAGCAGGTGGATCTAAACTCGGTATTTTAGAAGTTACTGTAATTTGAGCATTGGTTGGATTACCAGCACCTTGATCAGGAATACTTACTGCGAAATTGATATTTCCAAATAGAACAGCAGTAAGATCTGTAGAAGAATTATTTCTTCCATATACCTGCACTTTATTACCACCTGGTGAAGGGTCAGTAATAGTTCCCTGAATTTTTACCTGGGCATACCCGGTAAAAACTGCCATAAATAAAAGAGAAGCGGAGATAATAAATTTTTTCATAACGAAATTATTAATAGTTTAAAACTAGTATTGATTAAAAAATTAGAAATTAGGCTGGTTGATGATAGCTGCTTTATTACCTTTTAAAACAGTATTCAATAATACGTTTTCATCATTTGAAGGACCAGCATATCTTACATTACCATTCAGGTTCAGATCACTTGTAGAATAACCAGTAACAATAGCAGCTTTATTTCCTCCTAAAGTTGTATTTAATAATTGATTTTCATCATTACCCGGACCTGTATAACGCACCACTTTATTACCAGTAGCATCTCCTCCCCACATTCCAAAAACTGTATTTGCCAAATCTACCGTTGTCATTGCATTATTAGTTACAACACCTGTAAATGCCTGGTTAAGAGCAGTGGTAAAATTATAATTTGTATTAGAGATTTTTGCTAATGCAACAGCAGCAGCAGTTCTTACACCCAGGTGATTTCTGTGACGAACAGATACAAAATAACTTCCGTTTGGATTACCAGCCATATTAACCGGTGAAACGCCATCTATATCAACTACGTCGCCATCTCTTTGCAACAAAGCAGCTCTTTGAGATATAACAGCGTTCGTTCCCGTATTATGCAATTGAACAACTACCCAATCAACAATTGTATTATCGGTAGCAGCACCAGCAGCAGAGCCGATAATTGTATTGGCAGCATTTTCTCCACCTCCACTTCCTCTTAATGCAACAGTAATTACACTACTTGCACTGTATGGTTCTGTAAGGGGAATAAGATTAGCGGTACGAAGATTGTCACCCATTCTCGATGTAGAAGTGTTATAAGCACCTTGCAAAAACACTTTTGGTGTTACTAACAATGGTGAAAGTACCGGCCTGCTTCCAACAGCAAATGTTCCAACAGATGTAACTCCTGTTTTTGTGTAAGAGTAAGGACCTGCTCCAGATGCAGTTCCTGTTTGTGAATTAAATAAACTCCAGCCCACACTGTCAACAGGTGCTGTCATATAATAAGAAAGACCTCCTCTTGTTCTGTCAAAACTTAATTCATCTGCTGCATTCCAGATTGCAGTCACAGCAAGATTGCTTCCTCCTGCAACTGCTTCAGTAATAGTCCAGGTATTATTAACTACTTCTTTTGTAAAAGCAGTACCAGTAGTACCAGCACTAAGTACAGTTGCTGAAGCCCTTGCACCAATACTGTCTGCGGTACCGGTATTAGCAATAGAAAGTGGATTATAAGCTGTGAGGGAATTTCCAATCGGGAAGTTGAAGGCGGTAGTTCCCAATGCAGCTTTAATCAGCCTGCCGGTACCATTTGTTACCACATATTTTGCATTGGTGGCGTTGGTGATAGTGGCTGCTGTTCCCAAAGCCAGGTTATTATTACCCAGTAAAACTTTTCCGTTTGTAAATAATACATCACCGGCAACTTTAGCATTGCCCGTAAGAGTTACATTGGCAACATTATCTACTTCAACATTGGGTACACTAAACCCATTCATGTTTATATTCTGATTGGCAGAGCCTTTCAAAACAACTTTACCTGTACCGAGAATATCTACATTACTGGTAACATCACCCTGAACGGTAACGGTGGCGCCAGATTGAATAGTAAAGGTAGCCTGGTCAATAAATAACTGGGCAAATGCCATGTTACAGAATACTGTACCAACGGCCATCATTATCAGATGTAATTTTTTAAGCTTCATGGAGCAAATAGTTTATGATTGTTAACAGTTTGAGATAAAAGTACATATTTATTTGTATGTGCAAAAACTATTTTAGTTAATGGGTACATTAAGTTAGTAAACGGCGAACAGAAGGATATTAGAATTGAAGTGTGAAGATACAATACATTTTCGCTAAATCAATCCCTCAAAATGATGATTTTTATTTTTCTCTCTGTATAAAAATCCATTTGCAATTATGGTTTATTTTAGCCGAAATTTGCGAAACTTAAAGAAAAATCATGGTAGCAGAAATAAAAGTGCCGAGTGTTGGGGAAAGTATTACAGAAGTAACACTGGTTAAATGGATAAAAAAAACCGGAGACTGGGTAGAGAGAGACGAAGTGATTGCAGAATTAGAAAGCGAAAAAGCCACATTTGAAATTAACGCAGAACAGGCGGGATTATTAAACACCCTAACAGCAGAAGGAGATACCATAAAAATTGGCGACATCGTTTGCAGCATTGATACCGATGGAGTAAAACCTGCTATTGCTGCTACTGAAATAAAAACAGTTGCAAAAGAGCCATTGCCTGCAGCAGAAAAAACAAAATCATTTCAATCTTTACCTGACGTGAAGGCCACACCAGTAGCGGCCGCCATCATTGCAGACAAAAAAGTAGACCCCAAAAATATTGTTGCCACCGGAAGTAACGGAAGGATTTTTAAACAGGATGTGTTAGAAGCTTTGAGCAACCCGGGAAGAAAACCAGGTGTGGAATTATTCAGCCGAAATGTGCGCCAGGAAAAAATGAGCAACCTGCGAAAAACAATCAGCAGGCGATTGGTAGAAGCAAAAAATACCACTGCAATGCTCACCACTTTTAATGAAGTGGATATGAGTGCCATTATGGAGATCAGGGCAAAGAATAAAGACAAGTTTAAAGAATTGCATGGCGTAAACCTGGGGTTTATGAGCTTCTTTACAAAAGCCTGCTGCTATGGATTACAGGAATGGCCGGCCGTAAATGCAATGATTGATGGAGAACAGGTAGTGTACAATGATTTTTGTGATATTTCCATTGCGGTATCAGCGCCGAAAGGGCTGGTGGTGCCGGTAATAAGAAATGCGGAAAGCCTCAGCATGGCTGGCATTGAAAAGAAAGTGGTGGAACTTGCCACCAAAGCAAAAGACAATAAACTTACATTGGAAGAAATGAGTGGGGGCACTTTCACTATTACCAATGGTGGCGTGTTTGGTTCATTAATGAGTACCCCCATCATCAATATTCCTCAAAGTGCTATTTTTGGAATGCACAAAATTCAGGAGCGGCCAATGGCTGTAAACGGGCAAGTGGTTATTAAGCCGATGATGTACATAGCACTCAGCTACGATCACCGGATTATTGATGGCCGGGAGTCGGTAAGTTTTTTAGTGAGGGTAAAAGAATTATTAGAAACCCCAGCCCTGCTGCTGTTTGGAAAAGATCCGGTAAAAAGTCTTTTAGAAATATAATTATTCAACCAAAAAAATAAATGTTTTCTCAATTACGGCTGGCTTTATTTCCAGCCGTTTATTTTTTGCAAATGAGCCGCCATTATTCACACATCAATACCGCTATCAAACTAATTGAAACTTACAAAGGAGATACTCCTTTCAATCTTTTTATAAAACAATTTTTTGCCAAAGAAAAAAAATTTGGCTCTAAAGACAGAAAACAAATTACTTCACTTTGCTTTAGCTATTTCAGGCTGGGACTGGCTTTTAATAAACAGGCAACAACTGAAAATTTACTCACCGCATTTTTTTTGTGTAATAGCGAACCTGCAGAAATAATAAAAAATTTAAAACCCGAATGGCAGGAGAAAATAAATGAAACTGCAGAAAATAAATTAAACTTTCTTAAGACTCAATTGAGCCTGAATGATATTTTTCCATTTAAAAATGAACTGCCGGAGGATATTGATGCAGCAGCATTTTGCAGGTCGTTTCTTATTCAGCCAGATTTGTTTGTAAGGGTAAGGCCGAAACAAAAAGCAGCCACTATAAAAAAAATAACAAGCGCAGGATTGGAACTTATTTTTTTAAACAATAACAATTGTGTACAATTTCCGGCAGGAACAAAAATTGATACCATTTTAGAACCAGATAATGAAGTGGTGATACAGGATTACAACTCACAATTGGTATTAAATTATCTGCAGGAGAACTTAGATGAATTTACTGCAAAAAATAAACCTGACAGAAAACTATCTGTTTGGGATTGCTGTGCAGCCAGTGGCGGCAAATCAATTTTGCTCATCGATATTATACAGCAAAAAATAAATCTCACCGTGTCTGATATCAGGCCGGGCAGTATTTTAAATCTTCACCAACGCTTTAAAAAAGCTTCCATTAAAGAATACCAGCACTTCATAACGGATATCAGTAGCCCGGGTAAAAAAAACGATTCGGCGATGTACGATATTATCATCTGTGATGCCCCCTGCACCGGCAGCGGCACCTGGAGTCGTACACCGGAACAATTGTATTTTTTTCAACAGTCATCAATTGATGTATTTACTGAAAAACAAAAAAAAATTGTGGCCAATGCTATTCCGCAGTTAAGCCCAGGGGGAGTATTTTTTTACATCACCTGTTCTGTATTTAAAAAAGAAAATGAAACAGTGGTGTCGTTTATCCAGCACCAATTGGGATTGCAATTATTACAAATGAAAAAGCTGTACGGTTATGATAAAAAAGCTGATTCAATGTTTGTGGCTATTTTTAAAAATCCACTAGCTGAATAGTGTTGCAGCTAATTTTCCCATCAATAATATAACCAGCTAAATTTCACCGGTGAATCTTTTTTGAAAGAAAGTGCAGGTGCTGGAAACTTAAAAGCATTGGGTACAGCAAGCAGCGCATGCGGATTCATTGCTGCATTATCAATCCGTCTTAAATCCACATCAGCAGAAAATAAAAATTTACGCTCTCTCTTAAATTCTGGTATGGACAAATTACCAATCTTAGATGGGTTTGTTCTGGCGCCAATCATTCCGTCGGCACTCATACCCACGCTTACATTCAGCCATTGAGGGAAGGAAGTATTGCTGCTCATAAAAGAAGCTGGGTTTACAGATAACCAGTACGTTTGGCCATTGTAATCTTTCAGCCAGCTCTGCCATTTATTGGCTCCTAATTCAGCCGGATTATATTTTGCATAAATCGTTTTGTGAAAAGAAAATTTCAACCTCATCCGCTGCTCACCCCATGCCAGCTGCTGACTTACAAAAAGTGAACTGCCGATTATATTTGCCAGCATATCGCCTTTTGAAAAGCCCCATTTTTGAGAAAAGCCATCAAAGATTTCTATCATTGTCTGCAGCCCCAGTGCCGTTAATCCGCCAACCCAGGCAGCCTTTTTATTATCCACCCCACTCCACCGCATTAAATCATATTGAACGGCGCTAAAATTATATGCTGTTGTAGCATGTCCAATCTTATCCATACTGAGCCACTCAGCATTGTCATTAAATAAATGAAAACGGCTTTTAGGGAATTTTTTATACCACAAATAATGCAGCGCTATGGTACCGGCAGTGGCCACAATTGATTCGGTTATCACCACTGTATTAAAACGGCTGCGGTTAAAATTATTATTATTTTGTGCATGACAGGGTTCCGCCATCAAAGCAAAAAATATTAAAATGAAAAACGGGTATTGCACAATCTTGAACAACAAATTAGACACTCCTTTTTTAGTATCTGCAATGTTATCATTTTTTGTTTATTATTAAATAATTTTAAAAAAAGCCTTTAAGCAATATCTTCCGGCTTTTACCGTTTTACAGCAGTATTGGGGTAAATAATATCTCAGTATCGTACCTATTTTATTTTTTAATCTAAACCACATAGTATGAAAACAGCCTCCATCAGCATGCCTGTTAGGATAAACTACCTGCAGGAATTCACCTCCAAGAGTATCGTTTTTTTTACATGGCTTTTTAAGGTATAGTAAATCAACCGTTCAAGCAATTGATCTGTTGGCCTGATTTAATTATACCTCAACAGATAGTAAAACCGGTAATAGGGAAAACCCTGTTACTGGTTTTTTTTGTTTAAAAAACTCAATGGCTGTTTCCAATAATGTGGATAGAAATGCAGAAAAAAAGGAACCCTTAATTCACAAAATTCCATTGTATTCCAAACCTGAAAAGAAAGCCTGGATATACATAATGTGGTGCTGAAAAATTTACTTTGCTAAAACCAAAGCCATTTGCAAAACTGATTGAATTGAGGTTATCGGCCCGTAAAAAACCGGTGAATGATTTTATTCGGAAGTGCATAAAGCCACTGATATCTGGTCTGTTGGAGAGTTTCACAGAATCCTGCGGAACAAACTGTCCAATCACAGGCGAATAATCATACGCTTTGTAAGGTGTGTAATACCTGACCTCAATACCGGTGCTGAGATTTAGGTTTTTAAAAAAAACTCCTTCGTAAGCCAGCCTGTTTCTTGTAAAAACTAAAGGTAGTTTTATGGGTGAAGCAGCATCCGATGGTTGCACTGTTACTTCGCTGTACAGATTCCATCTTTTAGTGAGCCTGAATTTTTTTGAAGCGCTAAGTTGTAAAATATTAATGATGCTGCTGTACTGGTCTGTTTTATAATAAGTAGTAAAATAAGTGTAGTTGGTAATAAAATAATTGGCAGAAGATAAACTCACAATCGGGTTGTCTGCCGTGGCTTTTAAAATGATAATATTTTCTTTACTCAGCGAACCCGTTTTCTCAAAATTGTAAGAAGAATTGCGGTTGTAAATAAAGGAAGGACTGCGGTTAACATTTTGAAAAAGTAAACTCACATTGCCAAACCGTTTATTGAGGTATCTTGATAAAGTAGCATAGGCACTGTAATCGCCGCTATTAAAACCAGCCAGGTAAAATTCTCCCTTTGCTAAAATATCCCACAACTTATTTCTTGTTTTGTTTCGGTATTCTCCATGCAAAACAATGTTATAAAAATTTTTGCTGCCCGATGAAAAACTGCCTTTGATATTTTCCAGTTTTATTCCTTCCATTAAGTATTGCCCCGAATTTTTTGAATCAGGAAACTGCATCAGCGAAAAATCATTGCTCACTGTTTTCCAGGCATCTGTTAACTGAAATGATTTAGTTGATTTTGAAATGCTGGTATCGTACCAGTTTTTATAAATGGCAGAATCAATTATCCTCGATCCGCTAAGCACTGTATCAATATAAGTGAAGCTGCTGCTGGTATATGTAAAAGTGTGTTGAAACCTTAACCTGGAATAAAACAGGTATTCTGTAGTGGAGTCATTAATGGCAACAGAATCTTTTTTGCCAATATCATAACTCTGCTTTAAAAAGAAAGTAAAGTCTTTGTCTTTATGGCCGGTGGTGACAAAACTATTGAACGGGTTAGGATTGTAGTCTTTTGAAAAAGATAAATTAACAGGAATGGTAAACCGCTTTTCATATACCGCAGTATCTAAATAGGCATTGCTTACCATGCCGCCGTTTTCAGAGCTTTTTATCGAATTGCCCATGATGAAAAAATAGGCAGCATATCTTTTTCTTTTTCCCTGGTAATTACTGAAAAGCCGGTAGTTGCTGTGGTTGGTATTTTGGTTCACAAAAAACCCTGGTGCATTGATGAGCCGGTATTCAAAACCAAAATTAAAATTGGGCCTTGGGCTTTGGGTGTGCAAAATTTTTATCACCTGCTCCTTCCCTCCTGCCAATTGATAACTGAGTTGAGTAAATGGCTTGGTTGTTTTAAAAAATCTTGCCGTTTCAATTGTATAGCGGTAGGCATCAAAGGCATGAAAGCCTGCATCCAGCCCGGTTTTAGTTATTGGCGAAAATATAAGTGAGTAGCCAGCAGTACCGGTATTACCCAAATGCTGCAGGGCTGCAGGCACAGCATAATATTTATAAAAATCATTGATGCTGGTGTCAAGCCGGATGCTCCGGATGGAATCAAGATACCGGAAAGAAATGCTGATAGAATCTTTTGCATCATTGCGGTGCTCAAAACCAATACTGTCTTTTTTTCCTCCTCCCTGGTTGCCGCCCCTGTTGCCACCAAATGCCCCTTTACCAAAATCAGCGCCTCCCTGCGAAAAGGACGCATTGCATATTAGCACCAACAAAAGAGAGAAAAAAAGTTTATTCATCCGGTTAATTACAAAGTCAGTAGTTTTTTTAACAGCATTTTGAAACAGATGCCTTTCTTAAAAAAAAGATGGCCAAAGGTAAGTGAAGATATTGTTAGTATTTATGTAAAAGCAAACACATAAAGCCGTCGGGAACGATGCCGGGAATAAGTTTGATTGTGCCAAATGATAAACTGAAAACTGTTTATTATCTTCGTCAAAATTTATCAAACCATGAATCTCCACGAATACCAGGCAAAGGAACTGCTGAAGAAATACAATGTACCGGTGCAGGAAGGCATAGCCTGCAATACCGCCACCGAAGCAGAAGATGCATACAAACAAATACACACCCAGTACGGAAGCAAATTTGCTGTGGTAAAAGCACAGATACATGCAGGCGGAAGGGGCAAAGGCGCTATCGTTGGTAAAGAACAGCGTGGAGTAGCCGTTGGTAAAAATGCAGAAGCGGTAAAAGAAATTGCCCAGAATCTTATCGGCGGCACATTGGTAACCATACAAACCGGCCCGGCTGGTAAACTGGTAAACAAAGTACTGGTAGCACAGGATGTATATTATGATGGTCCCAACCCGGTAAAAGAATTTTACCTGTCTATTTTGCTGGACAGAACAAAGGGACAAAATGTAATTATGTACAGCACCGAAGGCGGTATGAACATTGAAGATGTGGCACATGACACACCGGAAAAAATATTTAAAGAATGGGTTTATCCCGGCGGAATACTGCAGGGTTTCCAGGCAAGAAAAATTGCTTTTAATTTAGGACTGAGTGGCGAAGCATTTAAGAATTGTGTAAAATTTGTAACTAATTTATACAATGCCTATGTTGGCCTCGATTGTGGTATGCTGGAAATAAATCCTTTGTTTAAAACAAGCGATGAAAAAATTATTGCAGTGGATTGCAAGATGAACATTGATGACAACGCCATCATGCGCCATCCGGAAATTGCTTCCTTGAGAGATGTGAGTGAAGAAGATCCTACAGAAGTAGAGGCAGGTAAGTTCAACCTCAACTTTGTAAAATTAGATGGCAATGTGGGTTGCATGGTAAATGGTGCAGGCCTTGCAATGGCCACGATGGATATGATTAAATTAAGTGGCGGCGAGCCTGCTAACTTTTTGGATGTAGGCGGTACTGCCAATGCACAAACAGTGGAAGCCGGCTTCCGAATTATTTTAAAAGACCCTAAAGTGAAAGCCATCCTCATCAATATTTTCGGCGGTATCGTTCGTTGCGACCGGGTGGCACAGGGCGTTATTGATGCCTACCAATCTATTGGCAATATTGAAATCCCAATCATTGTTCGCCTGCAAGGCACCAATGCTGATGTAGCCAAAAAATTAATTGATGACAGCGGATTAAAAGTGCAGAGTGCTATTTTATTGAGTGAGGCCGCAGCTTTAGTGAATAAGGCAGTGGCGTAATCATCACTAACTTTTTATTTTATCATCCCATTCGTTTTACAACGAATGGGATTTTTTTTGAACCCGGCTAAAAAGCTTTGTGGTACTGCATTGGTATTGCCTGAGGCTATACACTCTTGTACATTTTTTTCATGTGGGCTTTTATTTTGCAACTTCATTGTTCGGCTTGTTTACTTTATTTTTATCCTGCTCATTTCAATATTTAAACTCCTTGACTTTCCAGTTTGCAAACAAAAATCATTTTTACAAATAATACAGCTTCGGTAAATTCTGATTATTCTCCCATTCTATTTTATAGACACAATCCAGAGCAGCGCTGCCTGTAGTATTCATTCTGCATTTCCTGTAGAAGAATTTATTTTTTGGAATACTCCAAAAATCGGACAATTAACTCCCAAATCCTTCGTTATTGTTAGTGTCCAAACAATCAATCCAATAGCTAAACACCAAACAATCTATGGAGCCATACAAGATATTTATAGTAGAAGACGACCCATGGTATGGAGAAATACTGGAGTACCATCTTTCGCTGAATGAAGATTATTTAATTACCCGTTTTACTACCGGTAAAGAGTGCCTGGCCAACCTGCACAAAAAGCCAGATCTCATTTCTATTGACTTTTCGTTGCCGGATTTTACCGGTGATAAACTGTATCAAAGAATAAAGGAAACGGATGACAGCATACCGGTGATTGTAATCAGCGGACAGGAAGAAATTGCTGTGGCGGTGAACCTTTTAAAAATGGGTGTTACTGATTATCTCATCAAAGATGAGAATACCAAAGACATGCTCTGGAATGCGGTGATCAACATCCGCAAAATGGGCAACCTTAAAAAAGAAGTGGAGCAACTGAAGGAAGAACTGGGACAAAAATTTGCATTTGATAAAAGCATCAAAGGCAACAGCCCTGCATTGCTGAAAAGTTTTGCACTGATGGAGAAAGCCACCAAAACAAATATCAATGTATCCATCACTGGTGAAACAGGTACTGGTAAAGAAGTGGTATCAAAAGCCATTCATTACAACAGTGAAAGAAAGAAAAAACCTTTTGTGGCGGTGAACATGGCGGCCATTCCAAGAGAATTGGTAGAGAGTGAATTGTTTGGCCATGAAAAAGGAGCTTTCACCGGAGCTGTGGCAAGAAAGGCAGGCAAGTTTGAAGAAGCCAACGGGGGAAGTATTTTCTTAGATGAAATTGCCGAACTCGATTTGAATTTGCAAAGCAAAATATTAAGGGTGCTGCAGGAAAGAGAAGTGGTAAGAGTGGGCGGAAATGAAAAAGTAAAATTAGATATCCGGCTCATTGTGGCTACTCATAAAAACCTTGCAGAAGAAGTAAAGAAAGGCAACTTCAGGGAAGATCTTTATTACCGTATCATCGGTTTACCCATTGAGTTGCCGCCATTAAGAGACAGGGGAAATGACACCCTGATACTGGCAAAATATTTTACAGACGAATTTGCAAAAGATAATAAGCTGGGGGCTGTCAGCATTTCTTCAGAAGCAAAACAAAAATTATTAAGTTATCATTTTCCGGGAAACATACGGGAGCTGAAAGCCATCATGGAACTGGCTTCTGTAATGTGTACCGATGGAGAAATAACTGCAGAAGATATCACTTTTAACTCCACCAAATCGGATGAAATATTTACAATGGAGCAAAGAACATTAAGGCAATATACCTGCGATATCATCAAGCATTTTTTAAATAAATATGATGACGATGTACTGCTGGTGGCAGAAAAACTGGATATCGGAAAATCGACGATTTATAAAATGATACAGCAAAAGGAAATCGTGATGGCATAAATTTTTTTTAACAACAGAAGAACAATCGCCGGAATTGGATATCAAATATTAAAGTAAAAGTTATGCGTAAAAATGCAGGAACAAAATGGGATGCAGAGAAGCCTGGCCTAATGGAAAAGGAGCTGATGGAAAAACCATTTACCAAGGAGAATGATGCCGGACAACTGCAACGCATAGCCGGCAATATGCCCGGTGTGTTACTGGAATTTGAAGCAAGGGAAGATGGCTCATTTATTTATACTTACATCAGTCCGGCTATTGAAAAAATCTTTGGCGTCAAGCCTGCAAATATTTTCAAGGTCACCCAATTTGTACATCCGGATGATTTGGATGCGATGAATAAAGAACTCTGCCGTGCTGCAAAATCATCAGTTCCATTTTATATTGAATCAAGATTGATATTACCGGGAAGAGGACTTGCCTGGCGTTCATTAAACTGTTCTTTTTCCCACTATTCTCCGCAGGGTGCCAAAGTATTTACCGGCATGATGATGGATATTTCTGAAAAGAAAAAAGCAGATGAAAAACTGAATGAATCTGAAAACCGTTTGGTATCTCTCATCACCAATTTGCAAAGTGGTATTTTGGTAGAAGATGAAAACAGGCGGGTGGTACTTACCAATGAATTGTATTGCGAAATGTTCGACATGGCTGCTTCACCGGAGGATTTAAAAGGCGAAGATTGTGCAAATATTTTTGCAGATAACAGCCAGCTTTTTGCAGACCCTGATTTTTTTGAAGAGGGTGTTTTATCATTGCTTGAATTTCAAAAACCGGCTTTAAATGAAGTACTGGAACTGAAAGATGGCCGCATTTTAAAAAGGGATTACATTCCTATTTATGACAACAAAATATACAAAGGGCATTTGTGGAAATACACCGATGTGACCACAGAAAAATATGCGGAAAACACTTTGCGGATAAGAGAAGAAAAGTACCGCAGTATTATTGACAACATGAACCTTGGCTTGCTGGAAGTGGATACTGAAGAAAAAATTCTCTTTGCCAACCAATGCTTCTGTGACATGTGCGGTTACGAACTGGAAGAAATACTGGGCAAAAGAGCAGCTCAAATTTTTGCCAAAGGAGAGAACATAGAATTGATGGATCAAAAAAATGAAGAACGCAAAAGAGGCTCTTCCAATGCGTATGAAATAGTGGTGAAAGATAAACGTGGACAGGTAAGATGGTGGCTGGTAAGTGGTGCTCCACGCTTTAATGACAAGAATGAATTGATTGGTTCCATCGGTATTCACTTAGATATTACGGCACAAAAACAATTAGAATTTGAACTCACAGTTGCAAGGGAACAGGCTGAACAATCTACAAGAAGCAAGGAAGTTTTCCTGGCTAACATGAGCCATGAAATTCGGACACCAATGAATGCCATTCTTGGTATGAGCAACCAGCTGGGCAAAACACCACTCAATAAAAAACAACTTTTTTATCTCGATACCATCAACTCCGCTTCTGAAAATTTATTGGTCATCATCAATGATATTTTAGACCTGTCGAAAATTGAAGCAGGAAAATTAAGTCTTGAAAAAATTGCTTTTGAACCAAGGGCTGTTATCAAAAGAGCCATGCAGGCATTGAACCATAAAGCAGAAGAGAAAGGCCTGGCCTTAACTAATTCTTTGCTGGATGAACGGGTTTCTGAAGTTTTCATGGGCGACCCTTACCGGCTTAACCAGGTAATGCTGAACATCATCAGCAATGCCATTAAGTTTACCGAAAAGGGAAGTGTGGATATTATGCTGGAAGTAATTAACAGTACAAAACTCAACCAAACCATACAGGTAATTGTAAAAGATACTGGCATTGGAATGAATGACAATTTCAGGCAAAATTTATTTGAAAAATTTTCGCAGGAAGATGCGTCTGTAACAAGGCAGTATGGTGGTACAGGTTTGGGTATGAGTATCTGCAAGCAGCTGATAGAATTAATGGGCGGCGAAATAAATGCAACCAGTGAAAAAGGTGTAGGCACTTCCATGTTATTTCTTATTACACTGCCCAAGGGCCTGGTAGAAGACCTGCCTTCAAAAGATATATTTGTTGCGGATGAAAGCATGCTGGCCGGTAAAAAAATACTGGTGGTGGATGACAATGAAATCAACCGTTTAGTAGCTACCACTATCCTGGGAAACTATGGTGCCGAAACGGTAGAAGCCGCTAATGGCCTGGAGTCTGTAGAATATCTTACCAACAACCAGGTTGACCTTGTATTGATGGATGTACAAATGCCGGTGATGAATGGATTTGAAGCAGCCGGTGTAATCCGCAAAACCATCAGCACTACTTTGCCGGTGATTGCATTAACCGCCAATGCCATTAAAGGTGATAATGAAAAATGTATTGCAGCAGGAATGAATGATTACCTGGCCAAGCCATTTAAAGAAGAAGACCTGATGAAAATGATTGCAGGAATGCTCAATACAAAAGGTTCGCTGAATAAAACAAAGAAGGTGGAAGTGCTTGCAGAAGAACCTGAAATTACATACTATGATATCAGCGAAATAAAAATCATCAGCCGGGGAAACGAAGCATTTATAACAAAGATGCTGAAGATGTTTGTGCAGCAGATACCGGAGCACATCATCGAAATGAAACAGCAATTTGATGAACAGCAACTAGTGGCAGTAGGAGAAATTGCACACCGCATCAAACCTACTATCGACAACATGGGCATTGTTTCTTCCAAAGCCACCATCAGGGAAATAGAAAAGCTTGGTAAAGCCGGGGAAGATAATGGCACATTGCTTTCCCTCATTCAAAAAGTGGAAACAGATGTGGGCAATGCAGTGGCGGCTATCAAAAAAGATTTTCAGTTATAAAATATAAAACCTTTCTTTAAAAGAAAGGTTTTATTGTGCGGCAAAGGAGATTCGAACTCCCACACCCTTTCGGGCGCTACCACCTCAAAGTAGTGCGTCTACCAATTTCGCCATCGCCGCATTTGTTTGTATCAACATAAAAAATAAAGTGGCTGCAAATGTAAATGATTTACCCAAAACAGAAAACTGCAAACAGAAAACAGTTATTTCTTCAACACAATCCTGAAAGTAGTTCCCTTGCCGGGTTCAGAATTTTTTACAAACAATTCTCCTTTGTGATATTGTTCTATAATTCTTTTGGCTAAGCTAAGCCCCAGCCCCCAGCCTCTTTTTTTGGTGGTAAAGCCGGGCTTAAAAACATTGGCAATATTTTGTTTGCTGATCCCTTTTCCGGTATCAGTAATATCTGTTACTACCTGCGTAGTTTCATTTTTAATATGGATGCTGATACTTCCTTTTCCTTCCATTGCATCCAACGCATTTTTCAATAAATTTTCAATCACCCAATCAAACAGCGGCCCGTTAACCATCGCAGTAATTTCCTTTTCCCCATTGGTATCTACAGAAAAATTTACTTTTTCCGGAGCCCTTCTTTTAATGTAAGCCACCATGTTTTCTATCTGCTCTGTAATATCCATTTCTTCTAATTGCGGTGTGCTGCCAATTTTACCAAACCGGTCGCTTACCAGTTTTAGCCGGTCCACATCTTTCGTCATTTCAGTTACAATCTTTTCATTGGTATTGCTTTCTTTCAGCAATTCTACCCAGCCCTGCAAAGAAGAAAGCGGTGTACCCAACTGGTGAGCTGTTTCTTTTGCCATGCCTGCCCACACCTGGTTTTGTGTTGACTTATTCCGGGTGGTAATAGTGATTAAAGTAATGATGATAAAAAGCGCCACAATAAATAATTGTACCAGCGGATAGTAACTTACTTCCTTCAGCAGCTTCGATTCGCCATAATAATATTTATTTACAATTAGGGGGTCTTTACTTATTTCAACTGTTACCGGCTCATTCTCATTTTTAAATTGCTGTACTAACTGGCGCAGGTAACCTGAATCATTTTTTATTGCTGTAGTATCTAAATTAAGGCCTTCGCCGGATGGGTTATCTTTTTCATCTGTTTCTATAATGGGAATGTCGGTATTGTGAGTGGTGATGGTATTGGTAAGATCCAAAGCAGTCTGTTCGGTAGCCACAGCCCTTGTTTTCAGGGATTGCACCCACACATCTACTTTCTCCCTTTCATCATGGGCAATTTTTTTTGACAAATAATTGGAATAAAAAATGGTGCCGGTAACAATCGCAATGGCAATAAAGCCCAACCCCGTACGCCAGTTAAAAAGTTGACTAAACATGAATTAAAAATACGCAATAAAACGGCTGAAAATAAAATCCCCATTCTGCCCGTAATTATTAAAAGAATGAAAGATGAAAAATTTGAAATGATTTACAGGCATTGATAAATGATTTATGTTTGTAAAAATCTGGTAAAAGCAGTGATGCTGTAATAGTAATGAGCCAATCTTTTAACCCCGTTTATAATTCCGAAAATACAGTAGTGGCACCAGGCACAGTACAAATGCCGCTGGTGGCAGTAGTGATATTAAACTGGAATGGAAAAAAATATTTAGAACAATTCCTTCCTGCTTTGCTGGCCTCCGGCTACAGCAATAAAAAAATAATTGTGGCAGACAATGCCAGTACAGATGATTCCATTAATTTTTTACAGCAACATTTTCCTTCTGTTGAAATTATCCGCAATGCTGCCAATGAAGGCTTTGCCAAAGGATATAATTCTGCATTAAAAAAAGTGGAAAGTGATTATTATGTTTTGCTCAACAGTGATGTAGAAGTAACTCCAAACTGGATTGAGCCTGTGATAACATTGATGGAAAGCGACACTTTAATCGCTGCCTGCCAACCGAAGATAAGAGCATACCACAACAGGCAGCAGTTTGAATATGCCGGTGCCAGTGGCGGCTGGCTCGATGAGTTTGGTTATCCTTTTTCAAGAGGCAGGATATTTGATATTTTGGAAGAAGATACCGGCCAGTACGATGATGCACAAACTTGTTTTTGGGCAAGTGGGGCAGCTTTATTTATTAAAGCTAAATGTTATCATGAGGCAGGTGGACTGGATGAATATTTTTTTGCCCACCAAGAAGAGATTGATCTTTGCTGGCGGCTTCAACTGGCAGGATATAAAATTTATGTGGAACCAAAGTCTGTAGTGTATCACATTGGCGGTGGCACTTTGCCAAAAGAAAATAACCTGAAAGTATTTTTAAATTTCAGGAACAACCTCATCATGCTGGCAAAAAACCTTACCGTGTCAGAAGCAGTATGGAAAATACCGGTCCGCATGGCGCTTGATGCAGTAGCTGCATGGAAAGGATTGCTGGGTGGCAGTGTTGGCTATTTTGTTGCAATATCAAAAGCACATATATATTTTATGCTGTGGCTGCTGCTGTATAAAAAGCGTTCTGTATTTCCTGCAATTAAACAAGGCAGTTTGTATGGTTTTTATAAAGGATCGGCAGTTTGGCAGCATTTTGTAAAAAGGAAAACAAGGTTTTCAGAAATTGTTATTGATAAATAATTTTTTTTCAAACCCAAGCCTTATTTTTGCAACCGAAAATTGATTGTATGCAACCAGAAATTATTGACGACACACACAAGGATTTTGCTCACAACTGGGTTTCGTCTTCCCGTTTTCTTTTTCTTTGCCAGGTTTTTTTGCTGTTGGCCTTTATATTAGGCGGTTGTTATGGTTTGTATGCTCATCGTTACAAAGGCAAGCCCGAAGTGGCAGTACCCGAAAGCACTCAGTACAATCCGAAATACAAATAAAAATTTGGTTTTATAAGGGCAACACCCTTATTTTTGCCATCCCAAAATAAAAAGATCTTTAATTTTTTTTGAAGCAGTTGCTTCAGATAAACAAGCGGAAGTAGCTCATTTGGTAGAGCACGACCTTGCCAAGGTCGGGGTGGCCGGTTCGAGCCCGGTCTTCCGCTCAGAAATTTATCCCCCGATTTTTTCGGGGGAGTTTTTTTCAACAATTGTGTCACTCGGGTGGTGGAACTGGTAGACACGCAGGACTTAAATTCCTGTTCGCTGTAAGGCGAGTGTGGGTTCAATTCCCATCCCGAGTACTTAAAGGCAGCTTACGCTGCCTTTTTCATTTCAGCTATCTTTGCTCCCTTTTTTTTAACCAAATTTTGCTGATTGGGTATTATCAAAAAACTATATCAAACCATCATCAATTACCTGCGGACAAAATTAACCCGGGTACAATTCATAATGGTGATAGCTATGCTGGTTGGGCTGGCATCGGGGCTTGTAGCGGTACTTCTTAAAACATTGGTGCATTATTTACAGCACTGGATTTCATCTATTCCTGTTTCCCGTTTCGCCTACCTGTTATTTCCTGCTATTG
Source organism: Chitinophagaceae bacterium (assembly GCA_031368105.1). Taxonomy (GTDB): domain Bacteria; phylum Bacteroidota; class Bacteroidia; order Chitinophagales; family Chitinophagaceae; genus Ferruginibacter. The sequence goes on along the minus strand of JANLQY010000158.1, from coordinate 1,848 downwards.
GTTTGTTGTTATGTGTTTTTATAATCCGTAAATTTTTCAATGAGCATATAGAGAAGGGTATTGCCATGGTATTAAAAGCCATTGCACGAAAAGCATCTTTTATCCCACTTAGTAATACTTACGTGCATGTCATCACCAGTTCTATCACAGTAGGTCTGGGTGGTTCTGCAGGATTGGAAGCGCCAATTGTTGCAACCGGTTCTGCAGTGGGTTCCAATCTTGGCCGCATCAGTGACCTGAACTACCAGGAACGTACACTGGTAATTGCCTGTGGCGCCGCTGCCGGGATATCAGCAGTGTTCAATGCCCCGATAGCCGGGGTAATCTTCGCCATTGAAGTGTTGCTTGCTGAAACTGTAGTAAGTTATTTTATCCCGCTGATCATTGCATCGGTCGTTGGTGCTTTATGTTCTAAAATTATTTTGCAGGAAGCATCGCTTTTTAATTTTGTATTGAAGCAAAGTTTTAATTACAGGAATATTCCGTGGTATGTTTTGCTGGGGGTACTGGCCGGTTTTATTTCATTGTACTATGCCAAAATATTTAAAAACGTTGAAGGCAGGTTGCACCAATGGAAAATAAATATTTATGTCAAAGCGCTTATTGGCGGGACTTTATTAATATGCATTTATTTTTTATTCCCGCCATTATTTGGAGAAGGATATGAAAGTATAAAAACAGTTGCCAACGGTACATTGAAATCATTTGCCGATAACAGCCATCTTTTTTCTTTGCTGAATGATAACTGGGGCCTGATCACTTTTACTGCCTGCGTTGTTTTATTTAAACCCATTGCTGCTGCTGTTACAATTGGCAGTGGCGGCAACGGCGGTAATTTTGCCCCTTCTTTGTTTACCGGGGCATACACAGGTTTTTTCTTTTCCAAATTAATGAACAATGCTTCCTGGATAAAAATACCGGAAGGCAATTTTAGTTTGGTTGGCATGGCAGGAGTATTGAGTGGCGTGATGTATTGTCCGCTTACAGCCATATTTTTAATTGCTGAAATTACCAATGGATATGAACTGTTTATCCCACTGATGATCGTGTCGTCCATCTCTTTTTTTATTGTAAAAAGTTATGAGCCCTTTTCGATGGAGACCAAAAAACTGGCATTGGAAGGGCAAATATTTACACATAAAAAAGAAAAGAATATCCTTACGTCCATCAGCCTCGATGAAATGCTGACCGATGATTACGAAACTATCCAGATGGATAAGAAACTGAAAGATTTGGTGGAAATCATTAAACGAAGTGAGAAAAATATTTTTGCCGTAACAGACAGTAAGGAAAGGTTTGCCGGCATCATTGAACTGAATGATGTAAAACAAAAATTATTTCAGCCGGAACAGTTCAATAAAATATCTGTAAAATCAATCATGAAGCGCCCCGCCACCACCTTACACCAGGGGCAGGACATGCATACGGTAATGGAAAAGTTTGATATTACACAAAACTGGTACCTGCCGGTACTGGACAAGGAAAGAAAGTTCATCGGATTTATTTCCAAAACAAAACTGTTTAATAAGTACAGGGAAATATTGGCGCAGCAGGGAGATTTGTATGAGTAAAGATCACCTATTTATTTAAAAAAAGTGGTGGAGTTCTTTTATTTAGCTAAAAATTTCTACACAAATCGCCTATATTTGCAACCCGAAATCAAGGTTTCGGGTAATTCCAGATAGGATATAAACCCTAAGTATCAATTTGTCGGGGTAGCTCAGCTGGTTAGAGCATCGGATTCATAACCCGAAGGTCGGCAGTTCAAGTCTGCTCCCCGATACCAAGCCCAATCTCCCTTAAAGATTTTGGGCTTTTTTTAATTTAGATGCACTTCACTGTTTATAT
>JANLQY010000144.1:0-17534 GCA_031368105.1 Chitinophagaceae bacterium | reverse complement strand
CCGGCTTACTACAAAATTAAACACGGTGGTGAACATCAAAAAGCCCACTACCATATTGCTGCCACCACAGGCGGCATAGCGAAATGTCTGCAACGGCATCAACTTCCTGAAAGGAGGATAAAAAAAATCGATAATTGAAATGATGCCATTTTTCATAACCAGGTGGGTAAAGATAACCCCGATTTGAGAAAGAAAATAAACAGGCAAAAAAAATCTTGCCCGGCTTGGGCAAGATTTTTTACTTATACAAATAATCTGTTTACCTAGAAAGTGTAACGGACTGCAAAGCCACCCCAGTTGCCGGAGAAACCATCATAATATCCGCCACCAAATTCAAATGAAGGCTGCCAGTCGAGTGAAAGGTTGATGGGAGCATCACGGAATTTATAATCCAGTCCCAGTACGCCATCCACGCCAAAGAAGGAACCGCCTTTATCATACTTGGTATTGTAAACACCAACGTGGGCACCGGGGCCAATGTACCATTTAAGGCCGGGGGCACCGTTGATATTACCATGAATTTCGTATAGGCCGGTAAACCTGAAACCCCTGTTCCAGAAGTATCCCAAGCCTTCCAGTGCATTTTTTTCGCTTATAAAATGTTTCAAAGTGATGGCACCGGGATAAAATTTTACACCCAATGCAGTAGTATAGCTTTGTCCGCTATAACTTGAACTGCGTTTTTGCGCTGAGGCATTAAAGATGGTAAACAGGGCAATTACTGCTGTTAATAAAATTGCTTTTCTCATGTTTCTAAATTTTTTGTTTCAACCAATATTTGTAAATATCATGCCAGTTCATTAAAAAAGGAAGCCCGATTTTAAAAACCAGCTTACTTATAAAAATTCTTTTACTATTTTATAAATGGTTTGATAAGAAAGCACCAACTAAACTCCTAAACTTTCTAAACCACTAAACCATCAACTGTACAACTCTTCTTTTAATTCCTTCACCCTTGCATCTTCCAAATATTCATCGTAGGTCATCAATCGGTCAATCATTCCTTTTGGAGTAATCTCAATGATACGGTCGGCCACGGTTTGCATAAATTGGTGATCATGTGTGGTAAGCATTACAATGCCGGGGAAGTTCAACATACCATCATTGAAAGCAGTGATACTTTCCAGATCTAAGTGGTTCGTTGGTTCATCCAGCATTACCAGGTTAGGGTTTTGCAACATCATTTTACTCACCATACAACGCACTTTTTCTCCACCACTTAATACATTTGTTTTCTTTAAAATTTCATCACCGCTAAACAGCATCTTACCCAAAAAACCACGAATAAAATCTTCATCCACATCTTTGGTATTGGGTGGCACAAACTGGCGGAGCCAATCCATCAGGTTCAATGAACCGGTAAAAAATTCTGTATTGTCGTTGGGCAAATAAGCAGACGTAATGGTGGTGCCCCATTCATATTTACCGGCATCTGCTTTTACTTTTCCATTAATGATTTCAAAGAATGTTGTCAGCGCCAAAGGGTTCCGGCTGAGGAACGCAATCTTCTGTCCTTTTACAATATCAAAAATAATATTGCTGAACAGCACTTTACCATCGATAGATTTAGATAATTTTTCTACATTCAAAATCTGGTTACCCACTTCCCTCTCCGGTTTAAAAATAATGCCCGGGTATTTTCTGTTGCTCGGGGTAATGTCTTCAAACACCAGTTTATCCAACGCTTTTTTACGGCTGGTAGCCTGCTTACTTTTAGAAGCATTGGCACTAAACCGGGCAATAAATTCCAGCAGGTCTTTCTTCTTTTCTTCCGTTTTTTTATTCTTGTCGCCAGCCTGCCTTGCTGCCAACTGAGAGCTTTCGTACCAGAAAGTATAGTTACCGGTGTAGATCTTAATTTTTTGCTTGTCCACGTCGGCCACATGCGTACATACCGAATCTAAAAAGTGACGGTCGTGACTTACCACCAGCACAATGTTTTCGTAGTCTGCTAAAAAGTTTTCCAGCCAGCTGATGGTTTCCACATCCAGGTTATTGGTCGGTTCATCCAGCAATAAAATATCCGGGTTGCCAAACAAAGCCTGCGCCAGCAGCACCCTCACTTTTATATTGGCAGGGATATCATTCATCATTTGCTGGTGCATGTCTTCCTTTACACCCAGTTCATTCAGCAACTGTGCTGCATCGCTTTCGGCAGTGTAGCCGCCCATTTCACCAAAATCATGTTCCATTTCACCCGCCTTCATACCATCCGCTTCGGTAAAATCTTCTTTCATGTAGATGGCATCTTTTTCCAACATCAGGCTCCACATTTTTTTGTGGCCCATCATTACGGTATGCAGCACCGTCACCTGGTCAAATTCAAAATGATCCTGCCGCAGCATGGCCAGCCTTTCGCCGGGAGAGATGGTGACAGTGCCCTTGTTGGGTTCTATTTCGCCACTCAATATTTTTATAAAAGTAGATTTGCCGGCACCGTTGGCACCAATCACACCATAACAGTTTCCCTTGGTAAAACTGATATTTACTTCGTCAAACAACACCCTTTTTCCGTATGCAAGGGTTACATTATTTACACTGATCATAATTTTAAAATGGGCGCAAAGATAAGCAGTGGCAGGGAATTTTTGGAGTTGATTTTATAAACCATTCTCCCGTTCGGCAACGCAAGATTATTTAGTGTCTGATTATTTTAGTGAAAGAGGGATTGCCTAGAATAAAGGCCTTGAAAAACTTTCGTTTTTTGTATTGTTTTTATGTATAGATTTATAAAACAATTTCAGTAGAGCGAAATAAAAAACGCTTTCGCATATTTATGAGTTAGCAGATATTTTTAAGACGCCTTCATTTTATGACAAACAAAATAATCGCATTTTCCCTTGGCATTTTTGTAGTGATTGCATTTTTATGGATTAAAAGAACAATTTATTTAATCAGTAATTCAGACCCAGATTATAATACTGTTTACTCATCAAATTATAATGAAAAGCTTTTTAATGAGGATTTAATTGGGAAACGAGAAAATGAGTTAGAGAACTTGTTTGGGAAGCCATTTTATAAATACAAAAACCCCTTTATTAATATACTATTATATACGACAAATAAAAACACAGCAATTTTAAATAAATCGTTTGACCGAATTCAGTTTAGAGGTGATAAAAATGATTGTCATTTTAGATGTTTTTATTTTGATAGCGTTGGTAATATAAAGAAAGTCAAAATCAACGGCTATATTGACAAAGAAAATGATTACTTGAATTTGAGAAAGGAAGACATAATAAAAAAATTGGGGCTACCCGATGATGAAATTTACAAACCTGCAAACGAAGTTTTGACATTTTCAACTCTTACCAAAGGAACACAATCAGGAAAGAAAGGAACAATAAATATTAGACAAATCATAATTAATAGAAATAAGGTTGCTGTCAATATTATTAAAGAAGTTAGTGACGGAACTATTGTTTGCGAAAATTGTGAACAGGAATAAAACATTCTACGCCATGGTTCGTGGCACACGAAACATTTTTATTTGCATTCGTGTGCCACGAACGCAGGCAGAGGAGATACCTCATTATGTCTTTAGCTTAGTATTTTTTGTAAAAGAATAAGCCCACCAAATCAATATTATTTGCAAGGGCAATCTGAGTATTGATATCCACAACTTAGGATTAGATTTATTCCAATAATTAAGCATCATCTGAATATTAGCAGGAAATACAGCGATCAATAATAAAATGATACCCCAGGCAGCTAATCTTCTTGTTGAAGAAAATAAAAGTAACAAGCCAAAGGATAATTCACAAACACCACTAATTAATACCAACTCATTCTGCCATGTAAGCCAGGGAGGCATTATTCTTAAGTAAAATTTTGAATGCCAAAAATGATTTAACCCTGCCCCAATATAAAGCACAGACATTACCAAGAGTGAGCATTTCTTCATTTCATAAATATAAGCTGCAAGAGTGAATAATAAACTGCACTTATTGATAGCTAGGTTTTGCTATCACAAAAAACCAAGTAAAGAAAACGTTGCATGGGAATAGAGGGATAAATACTCTTGTGCAGGTAGCCCAAAATAATATATTTTGCTCCGGCAGCAGTTCACCAATTTGCCGGACAGTGTAAAAATCGTTCGAAAGCCATAAGCAAAATTGCCGATAGGGTAAATCAACTGAAAGACCCTATCCGCAAAATTGCCGATAGGGTAAATCCCGTTGAGAATGCCATTTACAAAATCATCAGTACAGTAAACCACGTTAGGGATGACATTGACAAAATCATCAGTACAGTAAACCTCGTTAGGGATGACATTGACAAAATCATCAGTACAGTAAACCTCGTTAGGGATGATATTGATAAAATCATCAGTATAGTAAACTTTGTTAGGGATACCGTTGATAAAATCATCAGTACAGTAAACCACTTAAATAATGCTATTTTTTAAAAATATACATCTGCCGGGGCAATTTTTTACTTCACCAATAAATTAATTGCCCGCCGCCCTTTTGGGCACACAAACCATCCGCTTACCGTTGTTGGTATCCAGCTTGGCAGCAGTATATTGACTTACAACAGCCTTCCAAATAGTTAACGTATTGTGATGTAAGGGCAGGCTGCAACAGGAAAAGCTGTTCACATAAATCAACTAACAACCTTACAACTTATCCTGCATCTGCTCCAGCACAAGCAAGTTCTTTTTTACCCAGCCCATGTTTTCTTTGGGCCATTTATATTTTTTTCCAACAATGCCTTCCATCATTTTGTATGCTTTCATTGCCTGGTCTTTGTTATAAAAACATTGAAACCAGTTGTCAGTCAATTCTAATTCTTTTACCATAAAAATACCGCCGGCATACCATTTCAGGCAGGTAGGGAATCCATAAAAGGAAATCACCTTATCTTCCTTGGCAAGGTTATCCCGATAATATAAAATATAAAAATGCAGGCAGTCTTTCATCCGCCTGCGGATCAGTGAATCGCTTTCTGCTTTTTTAGGAGCCACCCTCCATTCATTGTTGCTGATATAATAAGGGTCTTCTGTTTTGTTGCGGTACCGCTTACCTTTTGACACAAATTTTAATTGGGTAATGCTTTGAATGCCGCTGTTGATTACAACCAGTTCGGTAGCCGAAATAGCTGCGATCTTATAAACATCTTTACCGCCCTCCTGGTAATTGAGCGTAATGGTTTTGGCTGCCTCGTTATACACCCAATGGCCAAATTGGATGGCATTTCGTGGGTTTTTTACAAAAGTAAAATCGGCAGCAAAATAAAAACTCCTGAAAGGCAGCATCCCCATTGAGGAGCTGTTATTACTGATGGCATCCTGGTCATCTTCTAACTCCCATCCCTGGCAAAGCAGGTCAGCAATATTCCTTGTGTCTTTCAGGTCAACCAACTGTTTGGTATAAACCTGGTTGGCCTGTTTCATGCTGTCAGACGCAGTCATTTTATCTGCCGCATTATTTTTTTTATCATTACAGCCGGTTATTAAAAAAGAAGCGGCTGTAATAAACAACAGTAGTTTTTTCACAAGTTTTTATTTTTTCAAATGTAATACTTATCAGTACTACGGCAATAACATACTCATCATCATTGCTGAGAGAAATACCAATCAAAAAAATTACCGGAAAATATTTTTTCATTAATAACAAAGAGCCATCTCTTTGGGGATGGCTCTTTGATTATTTATAGTTTTTTTAAAAAACCGGTGACTGATTATTTATTATTCACCAGCAATTTTTGTGTGGTTCTTGTATTATCCGGAGCAATGATTACTACCTGGTAAGTACCACGGGCTATACCTTCTGGTAAGTTCAGCAATTGAGTGCTGCTGCCACCGGCATGTGTAAGGGTATTGCTCAGCAAAGTTTGACCAAGCGTACTCACTATTTTCACACTGTACCTGCCTTCTGGCTGGTTGGTAAATTGTAAGTTTACAACTCCTCCTTCTGCAGGGTTTGGTGAAATAGCAAATCCTGGTTTTACATTGCCTGCATTTACTTTTACAATGCTGCTGTATTTAATTTCTCCGCTTACAGCATTGCTCTTCACCCTGTAATAAACAGCGGTTGCTGGTGCTGCTGCATCCGTCATTGTATAGATAACATCAGCACTGCTGCTGTTGCCATTGGCAGCGATAGCAGCTACTGCAGTAAAGCTTGTGCCATTTAATGAACGCTCTACTTCGTAGTTGCGGATGTTTCTTTCGGCAGCTACTTTCCAATCTACTTTTACAGTACCGTTAGTGCGGTTGGCACTTACACTGATAAAGCTAACCGGCAAAGGTGCCGAAGGCCTGAACACTAAACGGAACCTGTTGGCTGCAAAGGAACCTGCATTGGCATCTACAGTAAAGTTTACGGCAGTGTTTACATCCAAACTTACCGGTACACTTGTGTGCAGATAAGCATCTTCCAGTTCAGCACCTGAACCGGTGTTGCCAATATTAGCTGGCACAAATTCCATTTTGTAAGTCTGTGGTTTCATATTCCACATACTGAAGAAGATGGTATCGCTGTTGTTGATTACCTGTCTGCCTTCTATCGCAAGTATTTTATCAGTTTTTTCTATTGCGAAGTTTTCACCGCTGTTAGATAGTTTGGCAGCATCTTCATTACCTACTTCATTTGGATAAGCATTGTCAAATACCACCACGTTAGCATCTGCCATTTCTCCGCTGGCAAGGTAAAGCCTGCTGTCTATTTTTACCAAAGCACTGGCTGGTGTAGTTGGCCTCAGGCCTAATGTTCCACTGGTACCGCTTATCTTAACCCCTTCTGATAAAGTTACTGTACCGGCGCTGGCACCGGTTTCTACAAAGAAGGCCTGGCCACTTTCTATCGCTACGTTTTTCACGCCTTGTGTATAGCTGCCGCCGCTGATGGGGCAAAGGTATCCGTTGGTACTGTTGAAGGTTTGATATACACCCAGGCTGCTGGTGAGTTTTTTAGAATCCCAGATATAGAAAAGATCTTTTACACCTCCACCAAGACCACCTGCAAGTTTAATCTTTTCAAAGTCTATCGCTGATGGATAGAGGTTTCCCACCAGGCCAAAGCTATTAGCTGCAATGCTTGGTGTAGCAAGGCCGTCACCCTGGTACAGCGTTCCTTTTGTCTGTAGTGTAGTGGCAGAAGAATTGGTAGTAAGTCCAGTTACACCTTTGCTGCGATCGCCCCGAACATACAGGAAGTAAGCTTTATTATTGGCTATCGGAATATTGGTATTCGTTACATTAGCCCATGCCGTGCCAGACCATGTAAGCATAGATGCTTTTTGTGATACATCATCCAAGCCTGCGGCCTGAACATTCGCTAACACACCAGGACCAGATACCTGCGTACCATAGCCAGTAGGGCTTGATGTTGAAGAACCATTGTCCTGCCATGCCTGGCGAATCGTTTGTTGGCCAATGCCAAATGTTGGTACTGATAATAATCTCCACGAACGGAAACCATTATTTGGAATGTAACGTTCTACTGTTACATCACCGGTAATGTAGTTGCCGGCCAAAGCACCTGCCGCCACCCTTGCAGTACCAAACTGGTTTGACTTGATCGTTAAAAAACCATTTGATACTAATTGAGAGCCGGTCGGAACCAATACTTCGCCAGATGATACAGTAGCAGTTCCACCAGAGATTTCTACAGCAGAAGATAATGTAGTAGTGCCACCGTTGATAGCCAGGCTATGTAACCTGATAGCAACTGATGAGATCAGCGTAGTGGTTGAATTCAGTATCAGGCTGGAGGCATCTGAACCCGTTAAAGTAGAAGCAGCACTTCCGGTAAATCCACCATTGATAGTAAGCGTTTTTCCATTGAGTGAAAAAGTAGCACCATCATTAATGGTAAGACCGTTAACGGCCGCATCAACATTTAAAACTGGTTGAAACAGTACAGTTCCCCCTGGTGCAGCAATTACAACATCCAGCGTTCCATTAGGCAAACAACTTGACCAGTTAGAAACGTTATCCCAGTTTGTACTAACAGCACCTGTCCATGTGGTAGAAGTGCTTGGGTTGAAATATGCGTCGATGGTATGGCTTGCAGTTACGTTGGTAAATGTATAGCTGGTAACAATCCCTAAAGACGTTGTTCCATCAATGATCACTTCCGCAATATCATTGCAGGCATCCGGTGTAATGGTGAATGTTTGGCTGCCCCCACTGTTAACCGTTACACTGCCAACTGGAGAAATACTCCCTCCACCAATAGCACTCGCTGTAATGGTAAAGCTGGTGGCTACAAAGTTTGCTTTCACTGTAGCATCAACAGTATTAAGGGTAACAGTAGTACTGGCCAAAGCTGCATTGACTATAGATGCAGAGCCTGCTTCCACAGTCCATCCGGAAAATGCGAACCCTGAATTAGCTGAAGCTGTAATTGTAGTCGCTGCACCCTGATTCACTGTAGTTGGTGAGGTAGCTGGAGCTGTAACAGTACCGCCAGTGCCAGCTGTAGTAGTTAACTGATGAGTAACTGGGGGAGTAACTGATGCCCATGTAGTACCAACTCTTATTTCATCAATATCCGCTTTAGGTGTTGCTGAAGCATTGCGTATACAAAAACCTGTATTGGCAGAATTATAACCAACCAGGTTTACTGAACCGGGACCATTTACACCCCCTGCTGGTTCTGTACTGCCAAGTGAACTTGGGTTAAGCCACATAGTTGCAAGGTCGTTGCCCGCAGTATTGTTAAAGACATATTTTACTACCACCAGGTAGGTAGTTCCAAAGCTCAAATCTCCTGTAGTTTCCACTGGAGTATTGCCGGATTCAGAAATTCCAAGCCTGAAATTTGCGGCAGTATTTGATGACCTGATATGCACTTTAGCTGAAAAACTACCTGTAGTAATTCCGCTTGAAGCACATAAATGTACAAAGTTACCGTTACCTCCTGTTCCAAAAGTGGTTGCCAGTTGGGTTGCATCTGTAACATTCAAAAGGAATGAGTAATAAGTAGTGTTTTGTGAAGCAATGAGCCCTGCACCCCTGTTAATATCCCTTGGAACAGTAGCATTTGATCCGGGCAAACTTATTTTATTACCTGTTGATGTCAGCAAACCAGTGTAATTTAAGCTTCCGGAAACTACATTAATCGTTCCTACAAGAGAATTGCTATGTGTAGTCCAGTTATTATTTGTTGTACCTGCGGCATTAGTGCTACCTCCCACATTTCCACCTGCTGTATAGCTGAAGCCTTCATAAAGTGGCACAGCCCATTTAGCATACAATAATACATTTGCTGCACCTAAGGTAAATGTAGCAGCAGGAGCATAAGACGTACCTGTACCATCTGCTGCAGTATTCCATCCAACAAAAGTAGCCCCGGTTTTTACAAGGCTTCCTGTGTTAGCCAGCACCGTTACTGTTGTGCCAAAATTGTATGGGCTGAGGCCATCTACTGGTGCTGTGCCTCCTGTATTACCATTACCATCGTAGGTAACTGTATAAGTGTTGATTGTCCATCGAGCAAATAAAGTGGTATTGGCAGCAATAGAAGTTATTGTTCCACCAGCACTGTATGCGGTGCCGGTACCGTTTGCAAGCGTATTCCATCCTGCAAAAGTATTACCTGTTTTTACAAGTGTACCTGCAGCAAGCACTGTAACATTTGTGCCTGTTGCATAAGGACTGCTGCCATCAACTGGTGCAGTGCCACCTGTATTGGTATTGCCATTATAGGTTACAGTATAAGTAATGAGTGCCCATTGTGCAAACAAAGTCATGCTAGCTGCAATGCCCGTTATTGTGGCTCCGGCAGCATAAGCTGTACCGCTGCCATTTGCCGCTGTATTCCACCCTGTAAAATTGTAGTTTGTCCTGGTTAATGTACCCTGATTAAGTACTGTAACATTTGAGTTATAATTGTAAGGGCTAAGGCCATCCACAGGTGATGAGCCTCCATCATTTCCGTTGCCAGCGTATGTTACTGTATAAGTATTGATTGTCCATTGTGCGTATAAAGTTACATTAGCAACAATGTTAGAGATGGTGCCACCAGCTGAATAAGCAGTACCACTGCCATTTGCTGCTGTATTCCATCCTGTAAATGTATAGCCTGTTTTCACAAGTGTACCAACACCAAGCACTGTAACATTTGAACCACTTATATAAGGGCTGCTGCCATCTAATGGAGCTGTGCCACCAGTATTGGTATTGCCATCATAAGTAACTGAATAAGTATTGGCGGGTATCCATTGTGCAAAAAGCATAGTATTTGCTGCAATACCTGTTATTGTACCTCCTGCACTATAAGCAGTACCACTGCCATTTGCTGCTGTATTCCATCCATTGAATGTAAAACCAGTGAGAGTTAAAGTACCTGCTCCTAACACGGTTACATTTGAATTAAAATTATAAGGACTTAATCCATCTACAGGTGCTGTGCCACCATTATTGCCGTTACCATTGTAGGTTACTGTATAAGTATTAATTGTCCATTGTGCGTATAATATTACAGCATTGGACGGCATGGTAAAAGTTACACTGCCTGAAGCTGGGTAGCTTGTGCCGCTGCCATTTGCTGCTGTATTCCAGCCTGCAAATGTATTGCCTGTCTTTAAAAGGGATCCTGTATTTGCTTTAACCGTTACGGTTGCTCCTGAAGAATAAGGGCTGCTTAAATCAATTGGCACACTACCGCCTGTATTGCCATTGCCATTGTAAGTAACACTGAAGTTAGAAGCCACAGCAGTAACACTAACATTATCAATAGAGATTTTAGCCCTGTTGCCTGTAGTACCCGCCGTCGCTCCATTATATTCATAAAATCTAATGCGGGCGGTTGCTGAATTATTAAAAGAAGTTGGTAAAGCTACACTAATAATAGAGCCTGAGGCAGTAACATTATTTGCTTTATTTAAAACCGCTGCACCTGTTAATTCCGTGAAACTAATGCCATCTGTACTGGTGTAAATTTTCAATGAACTTAATCTGTCACCAGTACTATTAAAAACAGTTGCCCAGTCAAAACTTAGGGTTCCTGCATTTACTCCTGTAAAATTAAGAAACAAATCAATGGCATTTGCCGTAGTGTTACTGGTGGTGCCTGTTGAGAGTTGAATAATAGTACCAGTCCCTTTTTGCACCCCTCCCGAAGTAGTAGTAGCAAAAGTTGCTGTAGAGACCGTTGTCTTTACACCATCGGGTATGGTTCCTGATGCGTTTACAGCAACACTTCCCCACCTACTGGCACCAATACCAGCAGCAAAATTATTTGTCCAGTTTGTTATGTCTGCAAAGTTTTCTGTGTAGGTAAGCCCTGGCTGCGACCCCATTGGTACCGGAGTTTGTGCTAAACTTACCTGTGTGCTCACAAATAAAAAAGCTGTAAGCACTATACAAATTTTGTATAACCAGTTTTTTGAAAGAAGGACGGCGTTACTAATACTTGCTTTACCAGCAAGAGTACTTTGAGTAGAATTAAGCATATAGTAGTATTTGTTTTTTAGAAATTGATTGCAAAAACAATGATGCATTTACAATTGGAAGAGGAACAGGCCGCAAGATTAAGTGAAAAAAGAAAACCATCCTAGCACAATTGCCTTTATAAGGGGCATTTAATAATAAGTTAACCGAGGGGAAATTGGAAGGTTTATAACGTTGCCTCATCATTAATTTTTATTTAAACTTTTGTTTACGCTGATTAATTAAGAACACATTGGTTTCCAAAAAATTGGATCACTGGCTTGCAAACAATAAGTTTAAAAAGGGATGAGGTGGTAAGAAGTGTAAAATAAGATTTTTTTTTAAAAGGAGCTGTTTTAATAAAATATTTTTTAAACCGAATATCAATTCTGCATTTTTTCAGAAAAATCATTTAACTGCAACCTCACTATACTTTAGTTTCTATTAAAAATGGTATCCTCAAAAGTTTGAAAAATGACAAATAAACTAAAGAACTAATCAATAGGATAACATACAAATAATATTGCTTCCAGGTAGCAGCAGATTTTAAAAACAGGATAAAATTATTTTGCCCATCCACTTCAGTTTTAATGTAGGATACAGCACTGGCGGGGGTTGCAATAACAATCCCTTCTTTGTCCAGCACATAAAAAGAAGGAAACCCGGCCACTCCTAATTTTGCCGATAAATATTCAGCATTGTTAAGTTTTGCAGAATCGGTATCAAATTTCAACAACAAATGATGCCAGTTGCTGACAGCATTACCCATAAACGAAAAACGCTGGTCTTTACCGGAGAACAAAGTTTTCCAGTCATGATATTGATCAATTGAAATACTGATAATAGATACTTTTTCCTGCCTACTTTTTAGCACTTCTTCAAACTGCGTCATTTCTGCAATGCACTGTGGACAGCTTTTGTACCAGAAATCAATAATGGTAATACCCGATTTTGAGAGATCAAAAGTGGAAGTATTCCCCGTCGAATCAACAAGCGGAAGCCAAGGAGATTTTTTACCAATATATTTATTGACTGAGCTGCGTTTTCTTTCAATGCGTACTTTTTTTATTTTGTAAAATGCAAATAGTACGGTCATTATAAACGGAATAAATAAGACTGCTTTTAGCATTTGTGTTTTGCCGGAATTTGACATAAATGGTATTAGAGAAAAAAAATTAAACCACTTTTCATTAAAAGAACCAGGTTTAGTCATAAAGTTAAAATAAAAGTACCGGAACATACGTTAGTAAAACGTTTATTATATTTGCCGCTAGCAAAAAATGAAACACCTTCAAAAAAAATTAAAATGAAAAAGATTATTTTATTCAGCTTACTTGTAGTTACAGGTATTGTGTTATTAAGTTCCTGCGGTCCCAGCAGAAGAGGAACCGGTTGCCCAATGACAGAAAACATCATTCACTAGACAAAGCATGTATGAACTGGATTGAACTAACCGATGAATCACAAATAGCAGACATTAAAGAACTTTCAAAACTCAAGGCACAGGTTATCTTTAAACACAGTACCCGTTGCGCTGTCAGCAGTGTTGCCAAAAGCCGGCTGGAACGAAACACTCCGCCACAGGATGTTGATTTTTACTTTCTTGACCTGATTAAATACAGAAATATCTCTGGTAAAATTGCAGAAGACTTTGCTGTATATCATGAATCGCCACAAATACTCCTGATAAAAAATGGTGAATGTGTGTACGATGAAAGCCACTCCGGTATCAGCATGGATGAGATTGCAGAACAGGCGTATTAATTTTATAAAACTAATTTCACTGCTCTTCTTGCCAAATCAATCAACTGCCAGTAAGGTGGTCTGTAATTATTTTCTTTTATAAACCGACCGGCTTCTGCCTGAGTTTCCTTTTTCACCTTGTTGTACATGGCAACAAAGGTTTGGTTCTTCAAAGCCTGTGTGGCACTCATCCCTTCTGGTATCATTCCTATTCCTCCAAACATATTTTTTATCATGCACCAGCATTTTACAATTCTCACAAATGGTAATTGCCATTTATTGTAAGTAATCATTTTTCCTTTATCGGCCAGCTCCAGCAATACATCCATCACCGCATTGTCAATATGATCTTTCATCAAAGTTTCCGGGTTGCGCCATTCAGCCACCACACTTAGTTGTGGATCGTATTCCAGGTCACTGGGCATTTGTGTTACAAAATTTTCCACACCAAAAGCACTCAGCCAGTTTACCACCCCCTGCGATGAAATAGTAGATACTGCCTGCCACAACTGGATGCCCATTTGTTTATATGCATACGATCCTACTTCGGAACAAAACATGGCCGAGCTGTCATAAAAATTCATTTTAAAATCATAAGGAATGTGGTGTTGCATTGCTTTTGCATAAGCAAGTTTTGCAGCTTTATGTGGCAGCAGCGGATCGTTTTGCAATGCCTGTAAATCTGTTCTTGGCCGCAACACCATAAAGCGGAGTTTCTTATCATTGATGTATTGTGCTGCCGAAGAAACAGCCACTCCTTTTTCAATATGTGCTTCTATCAAATAAGGCAAATTGGTTTTCTCTTCCACATAAATTAATGCCACATGAGAAAAATTTCCGGAATAATTATTGCCTCTTGAAATCAATGCAGACACTTCTGCCCCACCCCTTGATACCAGCAAATCACCGCTATGAACTTTTATTCCAAAGATGGTAGTGAATGGCGCAGCAGAAGGTTCATCTTTTACTTTCATTGCTGCTTCAAAAGGTAGGCTGTCTGTTTGCAGCAACACTTCTTCTGCGGCGGCCCTCATGCCATATAATATTTGATACAGGCTGTTTCTGACTTCCTTATCATTCATATCCCAATGCTGCGATTGCAGCTTTACTGCATTGCGTATTTTATTATAATAAAATAGAAATAAATTCCTCTGTTGTGAATGTGCTGCCACCAGTGCTGCCAGGTTAAAATAATTAGACAAAATTTCATTGAGGTTAGAATCGGTGGCGCCGATTTTGTTTATTGTAATGTCATTATACAGTGCTTCTTCTTTGCCAAACAACTTGTAGATATTGGAATCAACGGATAATTTATTTTGTTTTTTTGCAGCGGCAAAATTATTCTCCAGCAATTTCCAAACGGAATCCTGGTTCCAGGCAAAAGGTTTATCAGTAGGTTTTATTATTGCCGGATGATTGGTATCAGGTATCAATAATAATAAATAGGCAGTAATCAATACAAGTAATATCCTTACAACCCTCTTTTTTGTTTTTTGCATGTTGCAAAATAAAGGAAAACTGCAAGCTCCCCAGAAAACTACCTGGTGCCAGATTCCCCTTCCTGCATAATAATATCCACAAAATATTCTGCCAGTCAATAAATCGCACAATAATTCGTTATCAAACCAAATAAGCGGCTAAACAGTGTTTATCAATGATGCTGTTAACCATTTTTGTAAATATTTTTTTATCTGCAGGCAAACTCCTGCGATAATAATAAAATAACACAATAAGCTTATTTTTACCGATTAATCCCCTCCCTGCAGAAAATCAGCAACGTACCAATCAACGATGGTTTTTAAAGACAGCAATTCATTTCTTTAAAGCATCATGCAAATATTAAAAACTAACTTTGTTGCTATTCCAGTCTTATGCAAAAATTATTTTTATTAATTGGTTTTATCCTTTCAGCTTTTGTTATTAAGGCCCAATCGTTTACGGGTGCAGGCGGGGCGGTGCCGGGCACCAGTTTAACTCAAACTTTTTTTCCTGTAACGGTAAGTGGTGTTGGTACTATTAATGCAAGTTATGGTTTGGCCCAGGTATGTGTTACCATTACCCACCCTTATACTGAAGAATTGGAAATATTATTAAAGGCCCCCGATGGTACTATTGTGCCCCTGTCAATACAAAATGGTGGCAGTGGAAATAATTATACAGGCACCTGTTTTACTGCTACAGCAAGCACCCCGGTAAAGTTTGGAACAGCTCCCTTCTCAGGTTCTTTTTTACCAGAAGGTTATTTAGGAGCAGTAAACAATGGTCAAAATGCGAATGGTGTTTGGAACCTGGTAGTTCAGGATAGAAGGACTGCAGCCAATGCCGGGTCTGTAGTAAATTTCACCCTTAGTTTTACAAATGCCCCGGCTCCACAGCCACCTGCTTTTCCTGCCTGTACAGGAAATATTCCTGTTGGTACTGATTGTGCTAACGCACCATTGGTTTGTGATTTTAATGGTAAATGTGGCAGTACGGGTATTTCTTCGCCACCAGCTACCGTACAAGACTGGCCTGGATCCGGATTAGATGGCCCCTGCTTTCAACTGCAAAACAATACGTTTGTAAAATTTGTAGCTTCTTCAACAACTGCTTCCTTTTCATTGTGGATACCAACACACACAACAGGCGGTTCATATACTAACGGTGGAGTACAAATGCTTTTTTTTGAAGGCACCTGTGGTAGCGGAGCTATCACTCCTCATGGTTGCTATCCGCATATTTTACCTTATAGCACTGCTGCCATTCCACTCATTAATTTGGTATCTGCCAATGGACTTACCATCGGCAATACTTATTATTTAATGATTGATGGGTTTAATGGCGATAACTGTACTTTCAGCATTGCTGCTGCTGTCGGCATCAGCATACTGGATATTACACCAAGCAGTGCTACTATTTGCCAGGGGCAAAGCGTAAACCTTACCGCCTCTGGTGGCAACAACATATTTAGCTGGAGTCCGGGAACAGGATTAAATACTACCAGTGGAGCCACTGTAGCTGCAAGCCCGGCCATTACTACCATTTACACTGTTACCTCTACTGCTGCTTCTGGATGCCCTAATACAAAAGATGTAACAGTAAATGTAAATGCCTTACCTGTAATAACAAACCCTGCAGTACTCGATACACAAAGAGTCTGTCAAAATGGATCAACTATTCCATTTACTGTGACAGCTACTGCAGGCAGTGGCACCATCAGCGGTTATCAGTGGTATATCAATTCTATTACAAATACAAATACCGGCGGAACGTTGATACCTTTTGCAACAAGTGCAACTTATACTCCTTCGTCTTCCAGTGCAGGCACCATTTATTTTTATTGTAAGGTTACTAATTCAAATGGCTGCAGTACTAACAGTAATACATCAGTGCTTATTATCAGTCCACTGCCAACAACCCCGACCGCTACCCCCCCTGTTCAGCCTACATGCCTTTTACCAACTGGAACAATCGCAGTAACTGCACCTGTTGGAGCTAATATTCAATACAGTAATGGCGGGGCTTACCAGATAAGTGGAACTTTTACCGGACTTGCTCCTGCCACTTATAATATCACAGCAAAAAATATTGTTACGGGTTGTATTTCCAATATAAGAATTGTATCTGTCAATGCTTTGCCGCCCGGATCTTCAACACCTGTTGTCAGCCCGGTTGTATATTGTCAAAATTCAACAGCCGTTGCATTAACCGCAACAGGCAGTAATTTACTTTGGTACAGCACGCTTACTGGGGGAGTGGGAAATGCCACAGCGCCGGTTCCTGCAACTGCCACAACAGGCAGTACAGATTATTTTGTAAGTCAAACGATTGGTATATGTGAAAGCCCAAGGGCTACAATCACTGTAAATGTGACTGCACAACCTGCAGCACCGGCTGTTACGTCACCCGTTACTTATTGTCAAAATGCAGTTACCGCCTCACTAGCGGCAACCGGTACCAGCTTGCTTTGGTACACCCTTTCTTCAGGCGGCACAGGAAGCAGCACTGCCCCGGTACCTGTTACTACCGCAACAGGCAGCATTATTTATTATGTAAGCCAAACCATCAGCAGTTGTGAAAGTCCAAGATCGGCCATAACGGTTACCGTAAATGCAACACCTGCTACACCAACAGTTGGCAGTCCTGTTGTTTATTGCCAAAATGCAACAGCTACTGCGTTAAATGCCACCGGGACTAACCTACTTTGGTACACTATGCTTACCGGTGGAGTTGGAACTTCCACAGCTCCGGTCCCTGCAACCACCACAACAGGAAACACAATTTATTATGTTAGCCAAACTATAAACAATTGTGAAGGGCCAAGAGCTGCAATAACTGTTACCGTAAATGCCATACCCCTTGCACCAACTGTAAGCAGCCCGGTTATTTATTGCCAAAATGCAACAGCTACTGCTTTAACTGCCGCTGGGTC
>JANLQY010000133.1:0-13400 GCA_031368105.1 Chitinophagaceae bacterium | reverse complement strand
ATATAACTAATCTGTAAAATAATTTTCATAAAAAAAGCAAACCTTTTACAGTTTGCTTTTTTTATAAATATTTCTAGTTCATATTATGCTTCTCTTCCCCCGATTAATTTATCCTGTAATTCTTTCAATTCATCCATTTTACCATCAGCTGCCAATTGAGCCTGCTCAGGCCATGAAGTTGTATCCGCAGCATTAAAGCTACCTTCAGATGCATCCAGAATTTTCTTTAAATTTTCAGCAGTAGCAGCAGCCAAATTAGCAAAACTAACAATTCCGGCAGCAGTAAGCACTTCCGCAATTTTAGGACCTATTCCTTCAATTATTTTAAGGTCATCAGCTTTCGCAGATTTCTTTTTAGGAGCAGTTGCTTCTTCCACTACAGATGTGTCAGCAGTTTCTTTCTTCTTGCCACCACCACTTCTTCTTGTTTTCTTAGCTGGTTCAGCAGCTGCATCTTTAGCAACGCCTTTACCATATATCTCGTTGAAATCAACCAACTCAATCATTGCTATTTCAGCAGCATCACCTGTCCTGGTTCCCAATTTAATGATACGTGTGTAACCACCCGGGCGGCTGGCAACTTTTGGAGCTACCACAGTAAACAATTCTTTTACCGCATGTTTATCATTCAGGTAACTAAACACCACACGGTGATTGTGCATGATTGATTCTTTGCTGGCAGTATCTTTAGTTTTAGTAATCAGCGGCTCAATGTAAGTACGCAAAGCCTTTGCTTTAGCCAGCGTAGTAGTAATCCTTTTGTGAGTGATCAACTGACAACCCAAGTTCATCAACAGCGCTCTTCTGTGAGAGGCGGTTCTGCTTAATTTATTTCCTTTATTTCCGTGACGCATGACATTTTGATTTTAATTTCACCTACACCGTGTCAGGAATTGTAAGCTACTTATGTTATTTATTTTATTTGGTAATTTGATGATTTGGGGATTTGATGATGGAAGAAAAGAACTTATTCAATTACCACCTCTTCAAATTTTCAAATCATCAAATTGATTTACTCATCATCCAATTTCAACTTGCTCAAATCCATTCCAAAACCTAAGCCTCTTTCGTTCAGCACCTGCTCAATTTCACTTAATGATTTTTGACCAAAGTTTCTGAACTTCATCAGGTCTTCCTGTTCATACTGTACCAACTCACTTAATGAATTGATCTTAGCAGCTTTCAAACAGTTGAAGGCACGTACAGAAAGATCTAAATCTTCCAATGGAGTTTTCAATACTTTACGTAATTGTAAAGTTTGTTCATCCACCAAATCTTCTTTCTTATCTTCTTTTGTATCAAAAGTAATGTTCTCGTCTGTGATGATCATCAAATGCTGAATCAGGATACGGCTTGCCTGCTTCACCGCTTCTTCCGGATGAATAGTACCGTCGGTTATCACTTCCATGATCAGTTTTTCAAAATCTGTACGCTGCTCCACACGGGTATTTTCGATGGTATATTTTACATTCTTGATCGGTGTAAAAATAGAATCGGTTGCAATGTATCCAAAGTGAGCATTCTTTTCTTTGTTGTCTTCAGCAGGTACATAGCCACGACCTTTACCAATGCTGATTTCAATATCCAGTTTAGCAGTGCTGTCCATTACACAAATCACTAATTCCGGGTTCATTACTTCAAAGGCTGGTGACGCTTCGCCAATCATCCCTGCAGTAAATTCTGTTTTGTTTTTTATAGAAAGCGTAATTTTTTCTACACTTGTTTCATGTTCCACTTTCTTTTTAAAGCGAACCTGCTTCAGGTTAAGAACAATTTCGGTTACATCTTCTGTGATGCCTTTAATGGTTGCAAACTCATGATCAGCACCAACAATGTTGATACCAATGATTGCATACCCTTCCAGGGAATTCAGCAATACCCTGCGTAATGCATTACCGATAGTTACGCCATATCCTGGCTCTAACGGACGAAACTCAAACTGGGCTTCAAAATCAGTAGCTTTTTGAAGAACAATCTTGTCAGGTTTTACGAAATTTAAAATGCCCATATTAAACGTTTAATTTTTGTTAGTTGTTATTTTTTGATACCGGCTTTCCAGCTTTGTTCAACATCGTTGTGTCACTCACTTGTACTTCTTCAGCTTTACGCCGCTCCCATTAAACTCTTTCAAGTTCCCCCTTTAGGGGGCGGGGGGCATATTATTTAGAGTATAATTCCACAATCAATTGCTCCTTGATATTCTCAGGAACACTTTCCCTTTCAGGATAAGCGATAAAAGTGCCTTTCACTTCAGTTTCGTTAAAATCCAGCCAGTTGAATTTGGCATTCTTTCCACGAACAAATCCTGTGATAGAAGCATTTACTGCACTTTTATTTTTCAAACCAATTGTTTGGCCTGGTTTCAAAGAGTAAGAAGGAATGTTTACCACTTCTCCATCTACAGTAACGTGTTTGTGACTAACTAACTGGCGTGCAGCCTGACGGCTTGGAGCGATACCCATACGGAAAACAGTGTTATCCAAACGGGCTTCCAGTAATTTGATTAGGTTTTCACCTGTTACGCCTTTACGTCTTGCAGCTTCATCAAATGTTCTGCGGAATTGTTTTTCCAGCAAACCATAAGTGTATTTTGCTTTTTGTTTTTCACGGAGCTGTAAAGCGTATTCACCTAAAGTTTTACGTTTACGGTTTGCACCGTGCATTCCCGGAGGGTTACTGTTTTTAGTTAACCATTTTCCGTTGCCTGTAATAGGCTCTCCAAATATCCTGGAGATTTTTGTTTTGGGACCTGTGTACCTTGCCATTGTTGTAATTTGATTTTTTAGTGACGGTGCATCATTATAAAAATCTTAAAATGAATAACGCACCCGGTTAATAATTATTTATGATGTCTGATTTGTCGATTTCTGATGTCTTTCAAATCCGACATCAGCAAATACTATATCAGACATTGCGTTATACCCTTCTCTTCTTTGGAGGCCTGCAACCATTGTGCGGTAAAGGCGTAACGTCTTTGATCATATTCACTTCAATACCAGACTGAGACAAAGACCTGATAGCACCTTCACGGCCTGAACCTGGTCCTTTTACAAAAACATCCACTCTCTTCAAACCTGCATCAATTGCTACTTTAGCTGCATCAGCTGCTGCCATTTGGGCTGCATAAGGTGTATTTTTCTTACTGCCTTTAAAACCCATTTTACCAGCGCTGCTCCAGGCTATAACCTGGCCGCTTTTGTTGGTTAAACTGATAATGATATTGTTGAAACTTGCAACGATGTGTGCATCTCCGTAGCTATCTACTTTTACTACTCTTTTCTTTGCGGCTGCTTTGCCGGTTGCGGCTTTTCCGCCTTGTGCTTTTGCCATGTTAAATTTAAAATAGGTAATCTGTTGAAAAAAAATTCACGCTTTCAGCATGACTGAAACAACCCTCCTGTGGGCTTAACACTATCCGGCGCTGTTTCAAAATATACAAGCCATATAAAATTTTGAATTACGAGTGACGAATGTCGAATTGGAACCACATTCGGAATTCCAAACTCGTAAATCGTAATTACTTTTTAGCGACTTTCTTTTTACCGGCAACTGTCTTACGCTTGCCCTTACGGGTACGGCTGTTAGTACGGGTACGCTGGCCTCGAAGTGGTAAACCTTTACGGTGACGTAAACCACGGTAGCAGGCAATATCCAGCAAACGCTTGATGTTCATCTGCACTTCACTACGCAAAGCACCTTCAGTTTTAAATTCGTTGTTGATGATATTACGGATAGCCGTTTGCTCATCGTCATCCCATGCATTTACTTTTTTATCAAAGCTGATACCTGCTTTGTCTAAAATATAACGGGCAGTTGATTGTCCTATACCAAATATGTAGGTAAGTCCAATTTCGCCTCTTTTTTGTTTTGGTAAATCGATACCGGCAATACGAGCCATATATTTATTTTATTATTTCTGATTTAGTGATCGCTGATTCAGAAGTTGTTTTTTGACTTAAATCATAAATCAAAAAATCATACCTCCGAAATTGATTAACCCTGACGTTGTTTAAAACGTGGATTCTTTTTGTTGATAACAAACAAAACGCCTTTCCTTCTTACGATTTTGCAATCAACACTTCTTTTCTTGATCGAAGCTTTAACCTTCATTGTAGTATTATTTTCTTATTATTATCAATAACCAGTCATTATAACCGGCTGTGCTTATTTGTACCTGAAAATTATTCTTCCCCTGGTCAAGTCGTAAGGGCTCATCTCCACTCCCACCTTGTCTCCCGGCAAAATACGAATGTAGTGCATCCTCATTTTACCTGAGATAGTAGCTAATATTTCATGTCCGTTTTCAAGCTTAACCTTGAACATGGCATTACTCAGCGCTTCTAAAATTGTACCGTCTTGTTTTATAAGTGCCTGTTTAGCCATATTTTTGGATTGCAAATGTAAGAGGATTAATTTAATTATTAGGAAAAAAATCAGATATTTACCCCATAAAACAAATTATTTTATGAATAAATTCCATTTTTGGGCAATTTTGATGCTTCCTGTGTTGGCTATTTCCTGTAAAAAAGATTCCAGTACCTCACCGTCTGCTGTAAAATTTATGAGTCTTACCACCGGCAGCACCTGGAATTTTAAACTTACTAATAATCCATCTTCTACTTCTACTCCCGTTACGAATTATACACTGACCGCAACCAGTAGAGATTCTGTCGCCAATGCCAAAACCTACAAAATTTTCACAAACAGTTCAGGTGCCAATGAATACTACAATATTACAGGCAGCGATTATTACACTTACAGAAAACTTCCTGCGGCATTGGGAGGTGCTTCTATAGAAGTATTATATCTTAAAGATAATGCAGCCTTAAACGATACCTGGAGCCAAACCACACCGATAACTGTTTCCGTTTTCACTTTAAACCTTACACTTACTAACAAAATAGCCCAGAAAGGCATTACCAGAACAGTTAATGGAATTGCTTATACGGATGTAATTGATGTAGAAACAGCACTTTCGGTTAGTGGGATACCATTACCTTACACATTAACTTCAGACATACATTATTACTATGCTCCCAAGTTTGGGCAGATAGAAAATAAAACAAAAATAGATTTAACTGTAACAGGTTTGGCTCCAATTAATTTTGATCAAAAAACAGAATTACAGAGTGCTACTATTTTGTAACCCTCCTCAAATTTACAAAGTCAAAACGGGCTGTAACTCTTTGAGTACAGCCCGTTTTGATTATTTGAAAGAAATGATGATTTATAATGCCTCATCATTCAAATGCACTTTCGTCATTTCGTAAAAATGGTTTTGTAATTCATGTACATTGATGGGATGAATGATATGCCTTCTTTCATCCCGGTACCAAATCTCCATTTTTGAAAAATCGCCTTCGGCTGGTAATAACAACCTGAAAGCACCTTTGGAATATTTTACTGTACCCTCACCATTTTCATTTTTTGTAAACTTTAATTTTGACAGTTCCTCATCATTTAAAGGTATTGGTGCCAACTGTTCCATTTCGTACCAGAACTCTTGTGGACCAATGTCCATGCACACCTGGTTTTCTCCGTTTTTAAGATTGGTCACTTCTCCTTTTAAAATGTCGCCATCGTTATTGGCCATCAGGTAATCCCCTACTTTAATGTTTTGAAATTTGAGCATGGCAGTAATTTTTTAGCAATGTTGTTATTGAAATTTTACTTCTTAAAAATAAATACAAAATCATAAAAGGAAAAATAAAATTTACCCCAATATCCACTATAGTAAAAATTGAATCACTATTCTGCCCAACTTATTACATACCCCTCATTTTCTATGGACAGCGCCTCCACAGTCAATTTCAGCGGATGAAAAGTATCTACCATTACGGCCAGTTCATTGGTTTCTTTGGCACCAATACTTTTATTTACAGCCCCCGGATGTGGCCCATGCGGTATCCCTGCCGGGTGCAGGTTGATCATTCCCCTGGTAACATGCTTGCGGCTCATGAAATCACCATCCACATAATACAACACTTCATCGCTGTCGATATTGCTGTGATTGTAGGGAGCAGGTATAGCATTGGGATGATAATCAAACAGCCGGGGTACAAAGGAACACACCACAAAATTGTTGGCTTCAAATGTTTGATGTACCGGTGGCGGCTGGTGTACCCTGCCGGTGATGGGTTCAAAATCATGAATAGAAAATGTGTAAGGATAACAGCAGCCATCCCAGCCCACCACATCAAAAGGATGATGGCCATAATGCAGGCCATACAGCGTTCCCTGTTTTTTTGTTTTGATTAAAAAATCACCTTGCTCATCATGTGTCTCCAAACTATGCGGTGGATTAATATCTCTTTCGCAGAAAGGCGAATGCTCCATTAACTGCCCGTACTTACTCAAATATTTTTTTGGAAAACGGATTGGACTAAAGGACTCAACAATAAACAAGCGGTTATTTTCTGTTGCAAAAATTATTTGATAAATAGTGCCTCTCGGTATCACAATATAATCGCCATACACAAAGTCCAAATTACCATACATTGTTTTCAGCACACCACTTCCTTCATGCACAAAAATCATTTCATCTGCATCGGCATTTTTATAAAAAAAACCGGTCATGCTTTGTTGGGGAGCAGCCAGCACAATGTGTACATCATTGTTTACCAACACTGCTTTGCGACTTTGCAAAAAATCTTTTTCCGGTTTAATATTAAAGCCCTCAAAGCTCCGGTGCTGCAGCATTTTTTCTTCTGCTACCACCGGGCTTACATCCTGCTGAGGTTCTGTTTTAATAATTTGTGTGGGCGGATAAGTGTGGTACAATAAAGAATAATCATTGCTGAAACCTTCTGTACTAAACAGCTGTTCTGCATACAACTCTCCATTGGGTTTTCGGAATTGTGTATGTCGTTTGTGAGGGATATTTCCCAAGGTATAATAGTGAGGCATTTTTTAATTGATAATTGGTGAATGGATAATTGATAATTCTTCCTCGTTGAAAAATTATTCAACTATACAGAGTTCAAGAGAGGCAAGCAGGAAAATATATTTCCATTTTCTTTTATCAATCCAGTAAGTGAAGTTGCGGTGGAGTGGCATTCGTTATTTTTGTATTGTTCAATCTTAACATCAAATTTACATTTTTTAAATTACTTCCTTTGACAAGAATTGGATTAATATCAGACACACACGGCTATTTGGATGAAACAATTTTTGAGCATTTTAAACATTGTGATGAAATATGGCATGGTGGAGATTTTGGGGAAGGAGATTTGGCAAAGAGGATAAAGGAGAAAATGAGTTTAAAAGGAGTTTATGGAAATATTGATGGCAATGATATCAGAAGTGAATTTCCGGAGCAACTGGTTTTTATGTGTGAAGAAGTGAAAGTAATGATGCGGCATATTGGCGGTTATCCGCCAAGATATAATCCTGAAACAAAAAAAGAATTATTGATTCATCAGCCACAACTTTTTATCAGTGGCCACAGCCATATTTTAAAAGTGATGTTCGACGACAAACTGCAATGCCTGCACATGAACCCCGGCGCTGCAGGTAAACATGGCTGGCACAAAATGAGAACCGTTATTCGTTTTGTAATTGATGGTAAGAATATGAAAGACTGTGAAGTGATTGAATTGGGTACACGCTAATTTTATTAAAATTGAAATCAATAATGCAGAAAACTATTGTAAACAGATTATGCCGTAACAACTTAATTTTACCATCATTAAAATCAACAATGAATAAAACTCTCTTCGCATTTCTGGCAGTAATATTTTTTTCCTGCAACAACAATACGGCTGATGAAAAAAAATTCAGCAACAATACAGCTATGCCTGAACAGGAAAAAAATCTACGGGCATTGATGGACCAATACCCCGATTCGCTGCTGCTGAAAGAAAACCTCATCCAGTATTTTAGGGAAAATGGCAACTACGGACAAGCTATTGCCGAAACTGGCTATGCGTTACAAAAAGACAGCATGAATGCAAGGTTGTGGTATATAAAAGCCACCCTGCTTTCTGAAAATGAAGATACTTTGCATGCCATCAAAGCCTGGGAAAAAGTCGTTGACCTTAACCCTCTGCCGGAGAATTTACTTTCGATGGGTTCATTGTATGCCCTTTCTAAAAACCCATTGGCTTTGACAATGGCGAACGCACTTTTGATGGCGCCTAAGGCCAATGCACAGGTGCAGGCGCTTTTTATAAAGGGGCTTTACTACAGCACTACCGGAGATAAAACACAGGCAATTATTT
This sequence comes from Chitinophagaceae bacterium, assembly GCA_031368105.1. GTDB lineage: Bacteria > Bacteroidota > Bacteroidia > Chitinophagales > Chitinophagaceae > Ferruginibacter. The sequence goes on along the minus strand of JANLQY010000133.1, from coordinate 5,181 downwards.
TTTTTGACAAATGTTTGTCGCTTAATTACAACTTCCTTTTTGCATACCGGGAAAAAGCGATTTGCCTTTATGACCTCGGAAAATATTTAGATGCTTTAAAAGTACTTGAACTTTCACTGGCAGTAAAAAAAGAAAACGACGAAGCCTATTACTGGATGGGCCGTTGTTTTGAAAAATTAAGCAAAAAAGAAGAAGCAATTCAGAATTATCAACTTGCTTTGCAATTTGATCCCAACTACATTGAAGCGAAAGATGCATTGGGCAAGCTGGGAATAAAATAATAATAGTGAATGTAAAGCATAAGAATCTTTATCATTAAAAAAATTATCAATTAAAAAATCATCAATTAAAACTCATGCCGATCATTGCACCATCATTACTTTCAGCAAATTATTTGCAACTGCAGCAAGACTGCGATATGCTGAATGCCAGCCAGGCAGACTGGTTTCATTTAGATGTGATGGATGGAAGATTTGTACCCAATATTTCATTTGGCCCCATGCTGATTGAATTTTTCAAGAAGGCTACTGCCAAAGTTTGTGATGTGCATTTAATGATTGAAGAGCCGGAGAAATATGCAGAGGCTTTTAAAAAAGCAGGTGCCGATATTTTAACTGTACACTTTGAGGCATGCAAACATCTGCACAGGAATATTCAGCAGATAAAAAGCCTTGGAATGCAGGCTGGCGTGGCTTTAAATCCACACACACCAGTGGAATTATTAAAAGATGTATTGGCAGATATTGACCTGGTTTTAATAATGAGTGTGAACCCCGGCTTTGGCGGCCAATCTTTTATTCCTTACACTTTGGAAAAAATAAAACAACTCCGCAAAATGATTGACGAGCAATCATTGAATGTAAAAATAGAAATTGATGGTGGTGTTACGCTGGACAATGCAGCTTCCATTATTGCAGCAGGAGCAGATGTGCTGGTAGCAGGAAATACTGTTTTTAAATCTGCTAACCCAACAGAAACCATTGCAAAATTGAAAACCATTTAGCAGTAATTATTTTAACTGCTATTTTTATTTGGATAAAAAATCAACAATACTTTTTGCCGCATTAGCAGAAGCATTTCCCCCACTGCTTAATAATTTTTTTAATGCTGCATAATCATCCTGCAGTTGTTTGTGTCTTGCCGTATTTGACAATAATTCAGTCAATTCCTTTACAATATTTGCTGCAGTCAGTTCATCCTGTATCAGCTCTTTCACTACTTCTTTATCCATAATTAAATTCACTAAACAGATATATTTTATTTTGATCAGCCGCTTTGCAATCTGGTAAGATATTGAACTGCCTTTGTAACAAATTACTTCTGGCACATTGAACAATGCTGTTTCCAAAGTGGCCGAACCACTGGTTACTAATGCGGCTTTGACTTCGCTGAGCAATTGATACGTTTGATTTACAACAGATGACACATTGGTGTAGGGCGTTAATAATTCATTGTAAAAATTTTCTTCCACCCCCGGTGCTTTTGCCACTACAAAATGATGATCCGGAAAATGTTGTGATGCCTGCAGCATAATGGGCAGTTTGATCAATATTTCCTGCTTACGGCTGCCGGGCAGCATGGCAATTACTTTTTTATTTTTAAAGAGCGGTTCACCTGGTACAAAATTATTAATCACCTCCACCAAAGGATGACCCACATATTCCACTTGATAATTCCATTTTTTATAAAACGATTTTTCAAAAGGAAGTATCACCAGCATTTTATCTACATCCCTTTTTATTGCTTTCACCCTGCTCTCCTTCCAGGCCCACACCTGTGGAGAAATATAGTAGATAACTTTTATCCCCTGCTGCTTTGCCCACTCAGCAATGCGTAAATTAAATCCGGGGTAATCAATGAGAATAATTGCATCGGGTTGATATGCTAAAATATCCTGTTTGCAAAAAGCAAGGTTTCTAAAAATAGTGCGTAAATTTTTTACCACTTCAATAAAACCCATAAATGCCAGTTCGCTGTAATGCCTTACCAGCGTGGCTCCTGCAGCTTCCATTTTATCTCCACCCCAGCAGCGTACAGCAGTATTGTCATCAAGCTGCTGCAGTTCTTTTATCAAATTGCTTCCATGCAAATCGCCGCTTGCCTCCCCTGCTATGATGTAGTATTTCATTGCCAAAAAATATGTGCTGCAATTTATATCAATTCAATTTATAAACTGGCAAAGCTGTTTTTTCAATGGTACAAACAAAAAAAAGGCTGCCAATAAATTGGCAGCCCTGCTTGCTTATTCTTATACCATGAAACACTGCTTATTGAGGTTCATTTTTTACCGGGTTATCAGACATCTCCCCTTTCTTTTCTTTCTTGCCCGGATTATTTTTTCTTTCTGCTTTTCTTTTCGCTTTAAATTCTTTCATCTTTTTCTTTTGCTCATCTGTCAACAGCCCCTTCATATTTTTTGATTCTGACTTATGCATTTCTTTCAACTGCTCATGCTTTTGTTCTTCGATTAATTTACTGTCGAATAAGATAGCTTCTTTCTTAGCCTTGTTAGCGTCCCCTGCTTCTTTTAGTTTTGCCTTTTGGTCATCGCTGAGATTGAGTTCTTTCATCATCGCCATCTTTGCATGTTTGCCCACTTTGTGGCGCTTTTTATTTTCAGCAGTGGCGTGGTTTCTGCTTTTGTTTAATTCAGTTTCAGCAGGGGCTTTTACCTGGGCTAACGCTACCTGGCTCATCACAGTAACAACCAGTAAAAAAAGGATTCTTTTCATGTTTTTATTTTTATTTTTATTTTTTAAATATTTGAAAGGAAGGGTATTGTTTAAAATTACTAATCCATTTCATATTTGCAAATGAATAGATGCAGGATTTATGTAAAGGTTTAAAGGATAAAAATAAAAAATGACGGTAGATACAAGTTTTATGGTTTTATTAAGATTCAAAAAAAAGGGCTATTGCCCATAAAAAAACCCGGCCACTAAGTGAACCGGGTCATTTACGATTGCTTGCCAGCTATTTAAAACCCCTGAAACTTCAGGAGAAAAATTATCTTAAAAAAAGCATCTCTCTATACTTAGGCAGCATCCAGTGAGCATCATCTACCACCAACTCCAGCTTATCTACATGATAACGGATATCATCAAAGTATTTTCCTTTAATGTTATCACAGTAAGCAATAGCTTTTTCCCTGGTATCTGCAATGGTGTTTGCTTTTTTTCTTTCCTCAATCATATTCTTAACACCAATACTCATAGCGCTGATATGGGTGCTGATATCCTTCAGGATACTCAATTGGTTTGCATAAGCATCTTCAGCAAGTCCTGCTTCTTTTAAACCCTTGATATTGTTGATTAGGATGTTTTGGTATTTTACTGCAGATGGTAAAATAATAGAAGTGGCCAGTTCTCCAATTACTCTTGCTTCTATCTGTACTTTTTTGATGTAAGCTTCCAGCATTATTTCGTGCCTTGCTTCCAGTTCTGAATGAGAATAAATATCGTTGATTTGAAACAAATGCTTCACCTCATCAGTTACATAAGCGTCTAACGCCAATGGAGTGGTCTTTACATTTGGTAATCCTCTTTTGGCAGCCTCAGTAGCCCATTCTTCACTATACCCATCACCTTCAAACAATACAGACTTACTCTCGATAATATATTTCTGAATTACCTGCATGATGGCAATTTCTTTCTTATCGCCTTTTTCAATCAGGGCATCCACATCTAATTTAAATTGCTTTAAAGTTTGCGCCACGATAGAGTTTACAACAGTCATTGCATTGGCACAGTTAGCAGCAGAACCTACAGCACGGAACTCAAATTTATTTCCTGTAAAAGCAAATGGTGAGGTACGGTTCCTGTCTGTGTTATCCAGCATCAGTTCCGGAATCGTTTTATGAATATCCAGTTTCAGCATGGCCTCATCCTGTTCATCAAACTTACCTCCCACACGGGTTTCCACCTGGTTCAATACTTCTGTCAAATATTTACCAATGAAAATAGAAATGATGGCAGGAGGTGCTTCATTAGCACCCAAGCGGTGATCATTACCTGCACTGGCAATAGAAGCTCTTAATAAAGGAGCATAATCATGAACCGCTTTAATGGCGTTAACGAAGAATGTTAAAAACATCAAATTTGTCTTTGGTGTTTTACCAGGAGCCAGAAGGTTAACTCCTGTATCAGTGGCAATACTCCAGTTGTTGTGCTTACCACTACCGTTGATTCCGGCAAATGGTTTTTCATGCAGCAATACTACCAATCCGTGGCGCTTTGCCACCCTTGCCATAATATCCATCAACAAAGTGTTGTGGTCAACGGCCAGGTTAGCTTCTTCAAAAATAGGTGCACATTCAAATTGTGAGGGTGCCACCTCATTGTGCCTTGTACGCAACGGAATACCCAGCTTGTAAGATTCTGCTTCGAAATCTCTCATATAAGCGTATATCCTTTCCGGTATGGCACCAAAATAATGATCTTCCAGTTGCTGTCCTTTTGCAGGAGCATGGCCAAAAACAGTACGACCAGTCATTACAATATCAGGACGGGCATTTGCCAGGCCTGCATCAATTACAAAATATTCCTGTTCCCAACCTAGGGTCGCAGTTACTTTAGTTACATTTTTGTCAAAGTATTGTGCCACATCTACTGCTGCTTTATCCAAAGCAACGAGTGCTTTTATCAATGGTGTTTTTGCATCTAAAGATTCACCAGTATAAGAAACGAAAATGGTAGGGATACACAATGTTTTTCCTTGCCCAATTTCCATAATGAATGGTGGAGAAGAAGGATCCCAGGCAGTGTATCCACGGGCTTCAAAAGTTGCCCTTAAACCACCTGAAGGAAAGGAAGATGCATCAGGTTCCTGCTGTATCAATGCGGCTCCTTCAAATTCTTCTATTGGAGTACCGTCACCTTTTAAAGTAAAAAATGAATCATGCTTTTCTGCAGACAGGTCTGTTAAAGGCTGAAACCAGTGGGTGTAATGTGTTACCCCTTTGCTTTCTGCCCAGGCCCTTAAGCCATTTGCAATTTGGCCACCCATCAGGCGGTCAATTTTTTTTCCGCTTTTGATAGAGCCTGTTAAACTTTTGTAGGCTTCGTCGCTTAAAAACTGGCGGGCAGTTTTTAATGTAAATACACTTCCCCCAAAAATAGCGGTAATTTTTGTGGACGCTTTTACATTGATTTCTTTGTCTAAGCCTAAATTGTCAATTGCCTT
>JANLQY010000141.1:0-25442 GCA_031368105.1 Chitinophagaceae bacterium | reverse complement strand
AGTCTGTTAATAGTAGAACTTTCAATTTTTTATCTTCTAATTACAGCTGGATATTTTCCAATTTCAGTGGTGTACCTCTGTGCAAATCCGCTGTTATTTTTTTCCCCAACACTTCATTGTAATATTTTGGATGCAGGCCATAGCCCGGCCTGATGGAACGGACATTTTTTTCTGTAATGGTTTCACCAGCCTTCATATCTTCCACCACAAATAATGACCGGGCAAATTTTCTGTTCTGTTGAATTTTTTCGGGCACATCGTAAGATACTGCTCCCAATGCCAGTTCTGCCTTGCGTACATCAGTAACCATTGCTGCAAACTCTTCCGGGTTTAACGAAAATTCGGCATCGGGGCCTCCAATGGCTTTGTCTAAAATAAAATGTTTTTCAATCACCCTGCAGCCTAAAGCAGTGGCTACAATAGGAACAATATTTCCCATTGTATGATCGGACAACCCTGTTAGTACATTGAACTTTGTTTTTAGATCAACCATCGTTTTCAAATTAGCCAGTTCAATGGGAGCCGGATAAGAGGAAGTGCATTTTAATAAAATAATCTGATCATTCCCGGCTGCCCTGCAGGTATCTACTGCAAGCCTGATATCTTCTTCGGTGGCAATCCCTGTGCTGATGATAATGGGCTTGCCTTTTTTAGCGGTGTATTCAATTAGTGGAATGTCCTGTATTTCGAAAGAGGCAATTTTATACGCCGGTGCATCCAGTTGCTCCAGCAAATCAACCGCCGTTTTATCAAAGGGGCTGCTGAAACAAATAAGGCCTTCCTGTTTTGCCACTTCAAATAATTCTTTATGCCACTCCCATGGTGTGTAGGCTTCTTTGTAAAGACTGTAAAGCGTTTTACCATCCCACAATGTTCCATGTCCAATCTGGAAATATTCATTCGGACAATCTATTGTTAAGGTATCCGGTGTGTAGGTTTGAAATTTGATAGCATCAGCGCCGGCCTTTTTTGCTGCCCTGATGGTATCAATAGCAATCTGCTTATCCTGGTTGTGATTGGCAGATAATTCTGCTATAATAAATGTTTTGCTGGTATCGCTTATTTCAAATCCGCCGATGTTTATCATCCTAAAATTTTTCCTTTTATAAAATTGGTTTTGCCCTCACGGATGGTATTTAATTTAATAGCACCGTTTGTTGTTTTTACAATTATATCCGGCACGGTTGCTAAAATTAATCCGTTGCTGTCTGTATCGGTAAATCCATGATCGCAATATTCGATTGAATCTATTGTGATCTTATTGCCATCTAAATAAGAGAAAGCGCCGGGATAAGGATGAGCCTGCGCCCTTACCCAATTGCGGATCCGTTCTTTTTGCCAGTGCCAGTTAACCGCTCCGTCATCTGGCGTTCTTTTTCCAAAGTAAGTAGCTTTTTCATGATCCTGATTTTTTTGTGTGAGTGCATTATTTTTTACTGCGGCAATCATTTCAAAAATCATTTCCGGATACAATGGTTTGTATTTTTCTAATACCATCGCCCCGGTATCGGTATCATTTATTATTACTTCTTTCTGCAAAACAATGTCTCCTGTATCGCAGCCATCATCAATGATGTGGGCTGTTACTCCTGTTTTAATTTCGTTGTTGATAATTGCCCACACATGCGGTGTCCGGCCACGGTACTTTGGTAAAAGGCTGCCATGAAAATTGAATGGATATTTTACCAAATCAATTACATCCTTTTCAACAATAAATAAATAATTTACTGAGAGCAGTACATCTATTTCAAACTGCTTCATAAATTCTGCCAGCCTGCCATTTCTTGGATTTCCCTTAAAGAGGGGGATGCCCTGTATGCCTGCATAATCAATGATGGATACAGAATGGCTGTCGGTAGCAATAAATTGCGGACGGAAATTTTTGCTGCATGCCTCTATGGTAGCAAGCCCTAAATTACCCGATGCCAGGAAAGCTATATTCAACCTGCTAATGATTTGAATGTGTCCAATAATCTTGTTCCTGATAAACCATCAATAACTTTTTTTGTTGATGTTTTACTGCTGGAAAATTTTGCGGCTATCGCTGTATCCATGTTTTCAAAATTACCTAAATCTACAATAGCATTTAATGCTTTGAAACCATTGTAAATGGCCTGTTGATTATCTACATAATATCCTGAAAAAGCGATACAACCTGCGGCCAGCGTTTCAAACAAAATGCCACTTGCCGGCACAATTGCTGCACCAGACTGCTGCATTACTAACAGCATTTCTTCATCGCTCAATGAACGGTACAATTCAATTCGTTTATCAGAACTTACCAATTCCATTAATGTTTCTTCCTGCAAATAAGCAGCTCCTAAAACAACATTTATTTTTTTTAGCTCCGCAGCATTCATCGTTGCTGCCAATGCCTGGTTGGTTAAATTTTTATTATCGGCACCACCAAAACAAATAAGCACAGAATCAATTTTTTCAACCTGCCGGTTTAATAAAGCAGCTTTTAAAAATGGGCTTCGCAAAAGTGCATATGATGAACCCAAAGCAAACTCTGTATAATCCTGAACTTTATAATCATTTTTGCTAACGCCGGGAGCATGATTAATAATAAGGTCTGCATAAAATTCTTTGTCATGCAAATCATCTATACAAACCAGTGATGCTCCGGCATCTTTTATTTTTTTCTGATAGCCGGTATCAAACCCGTATCCATCCAGCACCACTATATCTTTGGCCTGCAGCATATTTAAAAAATCACTCTCTGCAGTAATGTATTTGAGTTTAAAATTTTCCTCCGCCAATGCTGTTGCAATTTTATCAGGAACTGCCAGGCAAAAAAAACAAATGTCAAAATCGTTTTTCAACATTTGTGCTAACGCTATACAACGAATTACATGCCCCAGCCCAATGGACGTGCCGGCATCGGCCCTTATATATACTTTATGCATTGTTAAAGCACCGGTATTTTAAATACCAGTTTACTTACCGAACCATGGCTATCATACAAAGCCATGTGAGCAAATTCATTGGGAATAAAACAGAAATTTCCCGGTGCTACTGTCAGCGTATTGTCCGGGGCTTCGTCATAGAGAAGATAGTCGCCTTGTTCATTGTAGCTTTTATTGATGTGGCTGCAATTACTGACAGGCTTGTATGCAATGGTATCAGATCCTTGTAGGGTATAATGTAAATCGCAGAATTTTTTATGTGCTTCCAGCAAATTTTTATTTGTTGCGCCACTTTCAGCCTGTATCGCAATTGCAGCAATGCCGTTGGAGATCATTTCTTTTTCGCCTGGTTTAAAATTGATGAGCCCGGGATTCTGTGCCAGGTAAGTTTCAATAGCCAGGATAATATTTTTATCCTCTTCCCGGTTAAATATGTCTTTTAAATTATCGGCAACTATCATTTTATTTTTGTTTCCTTGTTTAATGTTTCAATTAATACTGCATCTGTTTTATATCGGATACCAATGTTACTATTCAACCCGGCAACTTCGGGGTTCTCATCAAGATATTTGTAAATATCCCTCAGCGTAAATTGTTTGATGCCTTTCTCTTTAAAATAATCGGCGATGGCATTGTACATATCCAGGTCTTCCTGGTGATCCAGTGTCATCCTGTAATTTCTTACCAGCTCTGGAGGTAACGCTGCAAAATGGAGAGTGAAATGCTCGGGGTTATTTTGAAAATACCAGGTCATGTATTCTGAATAATTGGCAGAAGGAAAATTAGCTTTTACTTTTCTCAATGCCTGTACATTTATTATCTCCAGGTTGGTTCCTACATCCGCTTCTTTTGCGGTTGTATAATCGGCACCAGATTTAAAATGTTCGTTGAGTAAAATTTGGCAAACCTCATTATCAATAAAAGGATTGTCTGCCGTAACACGAATGATGACATCTACTTTCAATGGAATGGCAACATCAAGATACCGCTGAATCACATCTTCCGGATCGCCTTTATGAAATACTACAGCATCACTGTAAGTATAGGCTTCCAGTTCTGCATCCTGCTCCAAAACAGAAGTGGCTAAAATAGTTTGATTTACATTTTCAAACTTTAATGCACTTGCAATGCAGTATTCTACTGAAGGTAAATCTCCAATTTTTAGTAAGGCCTTTTTTTGCAGCCTCGAAGATTTTAACCGGCAGGCAATGATGGTGGCAACAGTAGCTTTTTTAAAATCAGATTGCTGCAATGTTTCTCCCTCTTTTACATCAACGGCCAGCAAATGCCAGTTGCTTTGCAATGTTTCAAGTTGCTTCACATTTAATCCCGATTTGCCTGATCTTCTAAAAACAAAATCTTTGTGCAGGCTGATACCGCTGCCACCGGGTTTATTTTTATTCAGCAGCGGTATCATAATTGTATTGTCTAAATACTGTACTTCTTTTTTATTGATAAAAGGCATTCCTTTTAAACTGCTGTATCGCCCCACTTCAGTCACCATTGCTTTATACCTTTCCGGCGTAAGGCTGGAGAAATGATCATACTTTGTTTCCTTTGCAGCAAGCATTACATGTTTTTCAATGTATTCAATCCCACTCATGGCAGCCACCACCGGCAACCAAATTGCATCGTCTGTTTTACCATCCACATGATCGGCAAAAACTAATTTGTTGGAGAAATTATTTCTGATGATGTCTGTCTTGCAAAGCCCGGAATCTTCTAAAGCTGTAGGATAAGCCTGGTATCCAAATTCAAGTAATATTTCTTTAGGTGTTAGTTTTTTTTCTATTCTTTCAATGATCTTCCGGATGTCATCAATGGGTTGTGCGGCTACATTCAAAATAACTTTCTTTCCGGTTAAATCACAACTGCCCAACGCTTCAAATATTTCGTAATTGTATAATACGGAACTTTGAAATTTAATGCCATGAACCCATTCAATTTGTTCTTTCAATATTTCAACACCGTACAAATCAAAAATATCCAGCCATACATCTTTTGTAGTTTCTGCCTGCTTAATTACCTGGCTCCATTGGGCATTATCAAAAAATAATTCCTTGTAAATTTTGTAAGCAGAAAAATTGTTGGTGGCAATTTTATCAGGATGAAATGCCTGGAATTTGATACCGAAATTTTCTTTCAGGTCAGCAAACGAATCAACCAGTTCAAGCAGGTAGTCGAAACTTCCCCCGTGGGTATTGGCTACTTCAATAATGTGATAAGGTTTCTGCATTAATTATTTAATTATTTTAAGATGGGGTTTATTTGGCTGTCCAGCCGCCATCAACTATTATATTTTGGCCGGTGATAAAATTGGCTGCATCAGAAGCAAGAAATACAAATGCGCCAGCAAGGTCTTCGGGTTTTCCTATCCTGTTCAAACAGGTTTTTTTTGACAGTGCCGCTACAAATTTTTCACTCTCCTGTACTTTATCAGAAGGGAACGGGCCTGGTGTTACGGCATTCACGGTAATGCCTTCATTGCCTAAATAAGAAGCATAGTATTTGGTGAGCTGTATCACCCCTGCTTTTGCTACACCATAATGTGGCGGATTAAGAAAAGCAGGAAAGTCGTTGTACACTTCAAAGTCTGGCGCCACCATTCCATACATGGATGATACATTGATAATTTTTCCGCCGCTATTTTTTTTAAAATAAGGAATAATTGCCCTCGTACATCTGAAGACGCTGTTCAATGTTCCATCAATACAATTTTCCCATTCTTCGTCCGTCATCTTTTCCGGTGACTGCCCTTTGGAATAAAAAGCATTATTGATCAGCACATCGATTTTTCCTTTTGTATCAAAGATATTTTGAAAAGCTGCTTCAATGGATGCTGCTGCCGAAATATCGCAGATCTGAAAATTAAGTTTGTCTTTACTAACGGTTGATTGTGAAAATGCTGCTGCAAATTTTTCTTCATCTCTTCCTAAAACAAATACCGTGGCGCCATGAAAAACAAGACTTTCTGTAATAGCATTACCTAGGTAACCGTAGCCGCCTGTTACCAAAACAATTTTATTTTTCAGGTCAAATGTCTGGATCATTATGCTTTAAAGTTGAGGCCAGCTGGAAGGCATTAAAATAGATGCCGGCATTATTTCTTCTATAACAGGTAAAGTATCTTTCATTCCTGTTTCTATAGCTGACAAATTTTGCTGCAGTTGATGTGCATTTTCCACACCAACAATTACTTTATCAATAAAAGTTTTTTGCAAAACAAAATTTAATAAGGCGCCGGGTAATGATATTGGCAGCGACTGCAGTTTTGTAAGCACCGGTTTTACTTTTTCAAAAAAGTTTGGCAAAGATTCGGGTGCAGTAAAAAACAATCCTTGTAAAAATGCTGAACGGGTATGAATTTCACAGCCATTTTTTTTCAGGGATTTCATCCAGCTTTCAAACCGGTTATCAAGATAATTAAAAGGAACCTGTATAATATCCGGCACAAATCCTTTGTCTAATAATTCATCCAGTTCTTCCGGCCTATTCAATGAAAATCCGATTTTTTTTACCAGCCGTTTTGCCTGTAAATTTTTTAATTCTTCCCATTGCACCGGATTGCTGATGATGTCCATTGGCCGGTGAGCAAGATAACCATGCAGTGCGTTAACACTTAAATCAGCAAGTGTTTTTAATAATTGTTTTTCTATTAACTCTCCTGCGGAAGGAGCCATGTATTTAGAAACAATTTGAAAATTATCCAGCGTATTTTCTCCCAGTACCGCCTCTGCATTTCCATAAGCAGCTGCAGTATCTATCATGCTTATTTCGTTTGCTGCTGCAACAGAAAGAATTTGTTTTACTTCTGCTGCTGTTGTTTTGCCCGTGGTATTGGAAATGCCATAAGCAATTCCAAACTGAACCGTGCCTAAACCTAATTTACTTTTTATTTGCATAAAAAGTATCAATCGCAGCAATCACAAATTCCTGTTCTTCGTGGCTCAGTGTGGGGTACATTGGCAGGCTGATGCAATGCTGGTAATAAAGTTCTGCATTGGGCATGTCTCCTTCCTGCCATCCAAACTCACGGTAGTAAGGCATCAGGTGGCAGGGGATATAATGAATTTGAGCAAAAATATTTTGTGTTCGCAGGTAATTGTATAAGCCCACCCTGTCTTCCACTTCCAGGATATATAAATGATATGCATGTCCTTCTACCGACCCTGATTGTCCTTTGATAAAAGATTTGCCCTGAAATGCTTTTTCATAAATGGCAGCAATTTCCCTTCTTCTCCTAAGCCCTTCTTCTGCACGGGACAATTGTGTAATACCCAGGGCTGCCTGAAAATCTGTAAGCCGGTAATTGAAACCAAGCGTTTGCATTTCCATATACCAAAGCGGATACTGTTTGCTTTCTGTATGGCCGCCTATTGCAAAATCAATACTGTTGGTATATAAGGCCTCGTCTTTTACAATACCATGAGTGCGGAGTGCTGTCAATTTTTTATACAATGATTCATCATTGGTAGTAATCATTCCTCCTTCGCCGGCAGCAATATGTTTTACCGGGTGAAAAGAAAAAATCGCCAGGTTGGCAAACTGTCCATTACCACATCCCTGATGATTGTTTGTACTGTCTGTAAAATATCCGCCGGGTGAATGACAGGAATCTTCAATGATCCAGCAATCATATTCATCAGCCAGTTGCCTGAAGGCTTCCATGTCAACAGCCCTGCCGGCAAAATCGACAGGAATAATTCCTTTGTATGTGCCTTTAGGTACCACTGCCAATAGTGCCCTTACTTTATTAATATCCAGCAAATAAGTGGCTGGATTAATATCTGCAAATACCACCGTGCCACCACAATAACGGACACAGTTAGCCGAAGCGGCAAATGTAATGGGGGTAGTGATCACCCTGTCTCCCGGCTGCACATTTAATGCAAGCGTACAAAGATGCAAAGCTGCCGTTCCATTGGCAACCGCAACCGCATAGTTACTTCCGATGTATGCAGCAAATGCTTCTTCAAATTCTTTAATTTTTGGCCCCTGCGTTAAGTAGTCAGATTGCAGGGTGCTGATAACTGCATCAATATCCTGCTGGGTTATATTTTGCCTTCCGTATGGTATTGCTTTTGCCATATTTTTATACTTCAAAAGATGTATCTACATGTTCTTTGATCAATGAACGAAGTGTTTCCACTGTTTCCCACTCCTGGTTTTCATTCGAGTTATAATTGAAACCCTGTGGTACTTTCACCGCTTTAAAATGCTGTATGTATTCCTCCATATTCCAGGTGGTAATGGTAGGGAGGATAGTATAATATTTACCTAGATCGTAGGTGTTAAATGCATCGGATGAAGTGATCATTTCTTCATGAATTTTTTCGCCGGGCCTGATGCCTACTATTGGCTTTTCACATTCGGGTCCTATTGCTTCTGCTACATCCAGTATTTTATACGATGGTATTTTGGGAACAAATATTTCGCCGCCCCAAGCATGTTCCAGTGCATGCATCACCATGTCCACTCCACCCTGCAGTGAAATATTAAACCTTGTCATAGATGGATCTGTAATAGGTAATACGCCACTTGCTTTTTTATTGATGAAATAGGGTATCACCGATCCATTGCTGCCCATTACATTGCCATACCTTACCACAGAAAATTTGATCGGGTTCCAGCCCCGGATATTGTTGGCTGCCACAAACAGTTTATCAGAAGTAAGTTTAGTAGCACCATACAAATTAATAGGAGCACATGCTTTGTCGGTAGATAAAGCCACCACTCTTTCTACATGCGATTCCAGTGAAGCTTTGATCACATTATCAGCACCGCCAATATTTGTCTTCACACATTCATCAGGATTGTATTCGGCAATGTGTACATGCTTCATTGCTGCCGCATGTATTACATAATCAACTCCTGAAAAGGCACGTTTTAATCTTTCCAGGTCTCTTACATCGCCGATAAAATAACGAATGGCTTTATAAGTGCTTTCAGGAAATTCCAGCGCCATATTATACTGCTTCTGCTCATCTCTTGAAAAAATAACCAGGCGTTTTACATCCGGGTATTTTTGTAAAATATGTTTGGTAAGCGCTTTACCCAAAGAGCCGGTGCCCCCGGTAATTAAAATAGATTTGTTATTCAGCATATCAAAATTGCTTTTTGGTTGATGTGCAAAGATGTGATATCCCTGCAGCATGGTTTATTAAAATATTGGTTGGGATGCATGTTAATTTGCTTTGCTGTAAGTTTTTTCTTTTGGCAATTGCACTATTTTAGCCGCTATTATTTGTGAAAATAAATGTGCCCCGCTATCATTCAAATGGCCATTATCCTGAAACAGTTCCCGGTGATTATCAAAAGCGGTATCTGTTGAAAAATTCCAGTAGTTTATTTCATATTTTTTAGCCACTTCATTTATTTGCCTGTTTGCATCGTTATTTTCTGCGTTGCTGAAAATAGGTGAGCAGATAAAAATAAGCTGGATATTTTTTTGCCTGCAGGTACTGGCTATTTCATTTAATACTTTTACTTTATTGCTGTCGACGGCATTTAATGACCCTTTTAAAAAATTATTAGCAGTGCCGCTTTTCATTTTTTTATACAGGGGCAAATATCCTTTTCGCTTGAGGCCTTCGTCATTTGACAATTTAAGTTTGCCTGTAATTAAAGATACCAGTTGTGAGTTAAATGGGTAGGTGGCTGAATACAATTTATATTTTTCAAAAGCCCCTCTTAAATAAACCATATCCTTTATTTCAGGATGATTTTTATAATACGGTAATAAAGAAGCCAGCCGGTCGTAATCATCTTTTATATACAACAGTTCATCGGGTGCAAAGTCAAAAATAATTACCTGCGGAGTATATCTTTTTATAACAGATTTAAAAGTGGCATAATTATAAAATAATCCACACCCATCTCTTCCTGTATTGTAAAAGCTTTTTTTTAGTTCGTCTTCAAAAACTTCCGGTACATAATGATGGCTTGCCCTTGATGATCCAAATACCAGTGCAGCTGTCTTTACACTATCAATTGTGTAAGTGGCCCTGCTGTAGTCGCCTGCTACCTGTTTGGAATATATTTGCCGGAGCAAAAAACCCAATGCCTGATCTGCTACAACCAGAATTAATAATACTGTTGCTGCTTTTATAAAGAAACTTTTTATCCCGGTATTACCCTGTATCATCTCTAAAATTGAAAATAGATAAACTGGCCTCCGTCGAAAACGCCAAAAAGCACTATGGCCATACATAAAAAAGTATAAGTGCCGTAGCGGATAAAAGCATTGGGATGATTCATAAAAGAAAATTTGCCTTTGTAATATTCTTTCTTGGCTTCTGCCAGCACTAAAAATGATATGCCTAGCAGGGAATAGATCATTATTGTTGACCAGTCTGCAAACAGGGGGCCGCTAAAAGAAAATATTTTTTTTACAATCAACAGAGCGTCTGCAGTGGAATTAGCCCGGAAGAAAATCCAGGCAAAGCATGTCAATGAAAATGTTATGAGTATCTGTATTGATCTGTTGAACTTTGGTATCCGGTCTAAATAAATCAACTGGCTTAACCTTTTACGGAAAGCTTGTGTGGCAATTGCAAAGACCAAATAGAACCCATTTATAGCACCCCAAATAATAAATGTCCAGTTGGCTCCATGCCATAAACCACTTATTACAAAAACGAAAAATAAATTAAAATACCATCGGGGTATGGAAACCCTGTTGCCTCCCAGGGAAAGATATAAGTAGTCTTTAAACCAGGTGGACAAAGAGATATGCCAGCGCTTCCAAAATTCTGCAATGCTGGTTGAAAAATAAGGCCGGTTAAAATTAGTCATTAACTTAAAGCCCATTACCCTTGCTGCTCCAATAGCCATATCGCTATAACCGGAAAAGTCACAATAAATTTGAAAAGCAAAAAAAATAGTGGCGGTAATAATTGAGATGCCTGTATGCTGTCCCGGATTATTATACACTGCATTTACATATAATGCCAACCGGTCGGCAATTACTAATTTTTTAAACAGGCCCCATACCATCAACTTTAATCCATCAATTACCCGGTGAACATCAAAATAATGTTTTTCATAAAATTGGTGAAGTAAATTTTGAGGGCGCTCAATGGGGCCGGCCACCAACTGAGGATAAAACATTACATACAAAGTATAGATACCAAAATTTCTTTCGGCTTTTTGATTTCCCCTATACACTTCAATGGTATAGCTCATTGCCTGAAAAGTATGGAAAGAAAGGCCGATAGGAAGCAGTATACTTAACTCAGGAATATGATTTTGATACCCTACTGAATTTAAAAAAACAGAAAGGTTACTGTTTAGAAAGTTGTAGTATTTAAAAATAGCCAATACCCCGATATTGGCAATAAGACTGGCTATTAAATAATATTTTCTTTGTTTACCATTTTTCGTTTCTAGCAAAATGCCGGCTACATAATCTATCACAATGGTAAATCCCAGTATAAGAATATACACTGGGATAAATGCCATGTAGAAATAACAACTGGCCAGCAAAAGTAACATCCACCTAAAGCGATGTGGCAGTAAAAAATAAACTGTGGTTACAATTACAAAAAAAAGAAAAAAATGGATTGAATTAAATAACATGAAAAGCCCGTTTGATAAATACTATTTTATAAAAATGTATTTATCCTGTTGCTGTTTTTTATATTACTAAGCTGATGGTAAATAAGTTCAGGTTGTTTAAAAAGTTATTTTCTTTTGCTCCATGCCATAATCCGTTTCAGGAAGGACGGTGATTTTGATTCATCTTCTACCGTGTAGCCATAGCCGTAGCCATAGCCGTATGCATAGCCATAACCATAACCATAACCTTTGCCATAGCCATAGCCCAATACTTTTTTATTAACGATACCATTAAAAACCAAATTCATATTGGGTATGGTTTTTTTCTGGTACACATCATTAATGAGTTTAAGAAACACACTGTTTGTAAAGTTGTGTCTAACTATATACAGGGTAACATCCGCAAATCTTGCCAGCAATTTTGCATCCGTTACAGAAGCTACCGGAGGAGAATCAATAACAATATAATCAAAGTGTTCCTTTAAATATTTCATCAGTACTTCTAACCTGGGCGTTCCAATTAATTCTGCAGGGTTAGGGGGAACAGGACCTGAAGCAATAACATTAAAATTAGGGATAGTGGTATGCAACTGTATGATATCTTCTTCTTTCATGTTCCCAATTAAATAATTGGTTATTCCCGGCTCACGCTTTATGCCTAGCGGTTTACTAATTTTTGGTTTACGCAAATCAAATTCAAGCAATACCACTTTGGCGCCGGTTAAGCATAAACTTACAGAAGTATTAATAGCCACAAAACTTTTTCCTTCAGACGGTATAGATGAAGTAACTAAAATTACTTTACACCTGTCGCCGGTAGTAGCAGTAACATAATTTAGATTGGTTCTTAATTCCCGAAACTGTTCTGCTATCAATGTCCGCTTGCCTTCTCCAACTACAATAGGAGAACCCGTTTCGCTCTTTTTAAAAATCAATTCACCAATAATGGGAATGGGTAACCTTGTTTCAATTTGTGAACGAAAAAGCAACTTGCTGTTGGCAAATTCTTTCAGGTATATATAAATTACTATTAGCAGCAGGGCAATGGAAATAGTAATGGCGTAATAATTTTGACGATTGGGTGAAACCTGTCCGCCAATTTCGGGCCGTTCTATTAACCTGTAATTTGGTACAATGGAGGCGGCGGCAATTGCAGACTCTTCTTTCTTTTGTAAAAGAAAGGTATAGATAGCGTTCTTAATCCCCTGCTCCCTGCTTATATCCAGTAAGATTCTTTCTTTAGCTGGTATCTTATTAATGGTGGTATTAAGACTAGAGTTATCACTTTCCAGGCGCCTGCGACTTGTTGCAAGACTCATTTTTAAATTGTCGATACTTGCTGCAATACTTGGTTTTAACCTGGCAATAACCTCTTCATAAACTTCAACCTGTGGATTTTTGCTGCCCGAAATTTTTCGGGTTTTTTCTAATTCAAATTCGCTCTGGTATAATTGATTTAGTAAGCTAATTAAGACCGGATCGCCTAGACCCAATGTTGCCGGAACAGGACTGGCAGCATTATTTCTTTGGGTCACATATTTTTCAATTTCTTTCAATACGTCCATTTGTACATCAATCTCACCTATTTTAGTATCCGCATTTTTTATCTTATTTAGATAAAGTCTTCCCTCTTCACTCAAATCTATAATTTGTTCGCTGTTTTTATAGGCCTGCAGTCTTTTTTCTACTCCATTTAATTCATCGGATACCAGGGCCAATCGTCCATCCAAAAAATGTTCGGTATTTTCATAAATGCGGCTTTTATAATCTACTGAGGAAGTTCCGTATACATCAATTAAGCTATTTAAAATAGCAACACCCCTATCTGGAAATGCATCTGTAAATGCAATATCCAAAATAGAAGATTGTTTGGAGATAGGCGATATTGACAAAGCCCCTTTTAACTGACGGCCTGCAGTAGATACAGAAAGTACTGTCACCTGCCACTTTTCAATACTCTTGCCCGGCCGGTAATTTTCATTTATATGCCAGCGGATATTTCCCAGCTTACTGGGAACAAAAGTATCTACCGGATAAATTTCTCCGTTATAGCTAATTTTATTCTCAATAATTTTTGCTTCTCCAGAAACAGGGAATCTTATTGAATCGGGAGTTTGCAATACCAGTTTAAATGGCAAATTATTGTACACCTGGCCAGATTTAATATTTCCCTGCTGGCTGTATTGAACATTCAATTGCAGTTGGCTTGCTACTTTTTTCAGCAGGTCGGAAGAACGAAGAATTTCCATTTCCCTTTCTGACTCTGAAGATAAATTTCTTGTATCCAGTTTGATGATCTCCTGCAGGTTAGCACTCTTTTGCTGTGAGTCATCATTTACCACTATCCTTGCTTTCACCTGGTAAATAGGTGTTGCATATCTTAACAGGAGATACCCTGCTAAAATCCCCAGTGCCAGTGCCAAAAATATCAGTGGCCAAAAGGGGAAAATCCTGAAGAGGATATATTGTAATTGCTGATTTTTTTCTAACGAACTTTCCTGTACATCAAAATCAGCTCCGTAGTTATTATTAGTATTTGTTGCCATTAATTAAGTAGTTATTTTTCGTCCTGATTAGCTTTTGTTTGTTATATTATGGTTGAGAAAAATTAAAGTTTTAATTCGAATACCTGATTTTTTTGCTGACCAAGATATACCAAATTATTTTTCTTATTTGAAGTTATTTATTTTTGCCGCACTGAGAAAAAGAAAATAGCCGGCTTTGACAGGGGTAATATTCATAAAGAATATTCTTCTGTATAAAAATGCTTTTAAAGCTTCAATACTGAATAATTTTTAAGAATAACCCTGTCATTTTCCAACAGGTATTCGTCTCCTGTTTTAGAACAAACGTACAATCCATTACCTGATAAAGGAAGTTTCATCCGTTCTCCTAAACGGGTCATCCATCCAGTTTGTCTTCCTGCCACTCCGGTAATCAAAGCAAAATCAGCCACCTCCCTATTGACCAAACTGCCAGCACCAATAAAAGCATATTCACCGATGGTAACCCCACAGATAATAGTACAGTTGGCACCAAGGGTAGCACCCCGTTTTACCAGGGTATTTTGATACTCATTTTTACGATTTATAAATGCTCTTGGATTATATACATTTGTAAATACCACACTTGGCCCACAAAAAACATCGTCCTCAAGCATTACATTGTCATACACAGAAACATTGTTTTGAATTTTCACATTATTTCCGATAATTACCTTATCAGCAATAAATACATTCTGCCCCAGTGTACAAGATTTCCCCATAACTGCTCCGGCACTCACATGTACCCAGTGCCAAATTTTAGAACCTTCCCCCACCTGGGCTCCATCATCCACCACAGCTGTTTCATGCTTAAAATAATTCATGCGGACAGTTTATTAAGAAATGGATGATAATTTCCTTTTAAACCCTGTGGTGATTGGATACGGATATTGGCAATTGTTTCTATTGCCACACGGGTTTCTTCTAAACCGCAGCCGCCACCCGATAAAATATCCTCATACACTTTAGTGTGCAAATTTGTAAACCCATTTGAAAACTCAATTTCATTTCCATCAATACTAAATGATTTAAAGGAGCTGACTCCTTTGTGGCGGATATTAGCTGGAATATCTTTTTCATCTACAGATAAAAACCACCTGACCCTTGCCCTGTCATATTCAATATAGCCGCCTGCTTTATAATCATCCCTGTAATGCAATGTATTTTGCAGCACCTTGCCAAACAAAAAATACAGCATATCAAATAAGTGTACCCCAATATTAGACGACACACCTCCTGACTTTTTTTCATCGCCTTTCCATGAGTTGAAATACCACTTGCCCCTTGAGGTAATGTAAGTAAGGTCAATATCATATTTTTTGCCGGTATTGTTATTTTGTATCTCCTGTTTTAATTTAATGATAGAAGGATAATGCCTTAACTGCAGTATCGTATATACCTTTTTGGAAGTTTCTTTTTCAATCGCCTGCAAAGCATCAATGTTCCAATGATTTAATACAAGCGGTTTTTCACAAATTGCATCTGCACCCAACCGTAATGCAAAGCGGATATGTGAATCATGTAAATAATTAGGAGAACAAATGGAAACATAATCAATTTTGCTCCCATTATTTTGCCGGCGCAATTTATCAATGTGGCGGTCGAAACGTTCAAATTCAGTAAAAAAATCTGCATCGGGAAAGTAACTGTCAATAACACCAACGGAATCGTTTGGATCAAATGCAGCTATCAGTCGATTACCAGTATCCTTAATGGCTTTCATGTGCCGTGGAGCAATGTAACCAGCCGCACCAATTAATGCAAAGTTTTTCATTTGTAAGGATAAAGTAAACCGGTAAATGATGTGTTAAAAGTGACTTTATTTTTCTGATACCGGAAACGGTAACCCTGTTTTAATAATTATCTTTTTTGAAAATTTGCAAATATCACTGTTACCTTCTAAGGTTAATTATTGTAAGTATCAAAGACAGGCCAACTGCAACTATACTCAAATACTGCGGCACCCCTGTTCTGGAAATAAATTTTGCCTTTACAGGTTCTACATACACCATGTCGTTTGTTTTCAAATAAAAATAAGGGGAATTAAAAATATCTTTTGACAGAAGATTTACCCTTGCAAATTTTCGTTCCCCATTTTCTTCCCTTACTACCATTACATTATCTCTTTTCCCCAGGTCAGTCATATCACCAGCCATACTGATTGCCTCAAAAATCGTTGTTCTTTCAGTAGGCATATTAAACCGGCCTCCTTTATATACTTCACCCAGTACAGAAAAAGTGTAATTCATATAACGCACATTTACTACAGGATTTTTTGTGTAATCTTTAAACAGCCCCGTAAGAACTGATTCCAATTCAAGCCGGGTTAGTCCTTCTGCTTTTACTTTTCCTATATAAGGTATTTTAATTTGCCCATCTGCTTCAACTAAATAACCCAAAATGGCATTGCTGCCCCCTGATGTTATTGAACCGATACCAGTAGCAGAACCACTTGCAGAGTTAAGTATTATCAAATCCGCAGGGTTGCTGCCTCCTACGGTTATCCATAACTGGTCATTTTTTTGTATTTTATTTTCAAATGCGGCTTGTGCTGTTTTAATACTTGCTGCGGTTGAATCCTGAAGATTACCCAAATAGATTACATTTTTTGTAGAGGTGCAGGATGTGAAAATAAGAAAGAGCGGCAGTAAAAAAACTGAGCTATTCTTTAATAGTTTATACATAAATAAAGAAAATTGATTTGGAGAATATTTTAATAAAAAATAAATAATTGGCTGAGGAAAATAAAATTTATGATTAGCCAAATTTGAAACAAATATTGATTTCTAAACCCTTTGAAATTTAAAGGAACGAGTGTACTTCAAAATTTCTTAATTTTTCCCAATTCAATATGGCTTCGCCAGTCTCAATCACAGTCAAACAAGTTGTGTGTATTGAGATCCTCACTTATTAAATTTGAACCTGCAGGGTTTCAAATAATAACAAATTACAGCTTAATTAAATTAGGCGCAAAAGTACCTCTTTTTTAAATGGAAATTACCGATCGGTTAGCTATTAAATCAAATTGAAATTTTACAACCATCATCTGCTCAATTATTCTTTTTACCCCCATAATTTATAGCTGGTTCTCAATGATAATTCCGCACACAATAAAAAAGCGGAGTCAGACTCCGCTTTTTTAAAAATTTTAACCCTGTTATTATCCCAGTGCCACTCTTTTAAATTCTGTTACTTTTAATTCCGCATCTGTGCTCTTAAGATATTCTGCCACAGATTTAGCGTTATCTTTTACAAAAGGCTGGGCAAGTAAAGTATTATCTTTTAAAAATTTATTCACTTTCCCTACTGCTATTTTTTCAGCCATTTCTGCCGGCTTTCCTTCTGCCTTTATCTGTTCGATAGCAATTTCTCTTTCTCTTGCAATTGTTTCAGGAGCTATTGCACTTTCATCAACAGCCAGTGGATTCATTGCTGCTATTTGCATGGCAACATCTCTTCCTGCATCAGCAGCTTCTTTATTCATACCAACCAATACGCCCATTCTGTTAGCACCATGTATATAGCTTGCTACAAATGCTGAATCAATCCTTTCAAATTTGAGGGCAATTTTTTCGCCGATGGCAGCCAGCTTATCATTGATCAGTTCTGCTATTTTTGTTCCGTTAATTGCTACTTCATTTAACTCTTCTGCACTTTTCACATTATTTGCAATGGCAGCATCAGCAATACTTTGGGTAAATGCCACGAACTCTGCATTTTTACTTACAAAGTCTGTTTCGCAACTAAGGCAAATAATCATTCCTGCTTTGTTATCAGCTGTTGTTTTTGCTAAAATAACTCCTTCTTTTGCTTCTCTATCGCTGCGTTTTGCGGCAACTTTTTGGCCTTGTTTACGCAACCAGTCTATTGCTGCTTCAAAATCACCGTTGCTTTCTGTCAATGCTTTTCTGCAATCCAACATTCCTGCACCGGTAGTTTGGCGTAATTTATTTATATCTGCTGCTGTTATTGTTACACTCATAATCGTATTAATTTTACCCTGAAAACAATCTTTCTTTTTAAAGAAATTGCCGGGGAATTTTTTAATAATTTAATTCATTGTTTTCAATGAAAATAAACATTTATTCTTCCTGATTGAAAGGCTGATTACCTTGAGCCACCGCCACCTGCTGGCCTTCTGCCACCAGCTGCCGGACCTGGCACCCTGCGTTTAGCCGGAGCAACACCTCTTGTTCTTTTACCCCTGTCATCGCCGCCATCACCCTTTTGCTCGAAACGTGCCGCTTTAGCTTCAGCAGTTTCTTCTGTATCATTTCCTCCTTCATCATCAGAGTCTTTCTCTGCCTGGCGTTCAGCCAATCCTTCAGCAATAGCTGCAGTGATGTAGTTAACTACGATAGCAATTGATTTAGTAGCATCATCATTTGCAGGAATGGCAAAGTCTACTTTATTAGGATCACAGTTGGTATCCACCATACCGAAAGTTGTGATGTTCAAACGCCTGGCTTCTGCCAACGCAATGTGTTCGTGACCAATATCTACCATAAATAAAGCAGCAGGTACACGGCTTATTTGGGCTATACCGCCTAATACTTTTTCCATTTTATCTTTATCACGGGTTAAAGTAAGGCGTTCTTTTTTTGTAAGATTATCTATACTTCCGTCGTTCAGCATTTTCTCAATGCTCT
The DNA here is from genome assembly GCA_031368105.1 of Chitinophagaceae bacterium. Taxonomy (GTDB): domain Bacteria; phylum Bacteroidota; class Bacteroidia; order Chitinophagales; family Chitinophagaceae; genus Ferruginibacter. The sequence goes on along the minus strand of JANLQY010000141.1, from coordinate 6,785 downwards.
GCATTTTTTTAACGCTTTTACGAACCGTATTGAAGTTTGTAAGCATACCTCCCAACCAACGTTCTGTAACAAAAGGCATATTGATACGCTTTGCACAATCAGATACGATTTCTTTTGCCTGCTTTTTTGTAGCAACAAACATTATTTTCTTACCGCTTTTTGCGATTGATTTTAACGCTGCGGCTGTTTCATGTAAGCCTTCCACTGTTTTGTTAAGATCAATAATGTGAATACCTTTTTTCTCGGCAAAAATGTAAGGCAACATTTTAGGATTCCACTTCTTTTTTAAATGGCCGAAGTGTACACCTGCATCAAGTAGTTGCTGTTGTAAGGAAGTATTATTTTCCATTGTATGTTTTTATTTATTGTAATTGTTAAATGTTGTTCATAGTTGATGATTCATAGTTGATGACATTGCGATAAGCCATGAAGAATGAAGTATTAACTAATTAACGCTTGCTGAACTGGAAGCTTCTCCTTGCTTTTTTACGGCCTGGTTTTTTACGCTCAACAGATCGGGGATCTCTCTTTAAAAGACCTGCAGCCTTTAATGCCGGACGATAGTCGGCGCTTACTTCAAGTAAGGCACGGGCTATTCCTAATTTTGCAGCTTCTGCCTGTCCTTTTACACCGCCGCCTTGTGCATTTATCACAATGTCGAACTTGTCTGCAGCTTCTGCTGTTCTTAAAGGAGCTTCCACCTGGTTTTGCAAATACACCAATGGGAAGTACGTTTTGTAATCTTTACCGTTAACCGTTATTTTGCCTTCTCCCTTGCTTAAGAAAACACGGGTTACTGCTTCTTTTCTGCGGCCAACTGCATTTTTTTGCTTTTCCATTATTTCAATTTGAAAATTTGAAAATTCGGAGATTTGAAAATGTACTTTGTCAATCTCCTATTCAATTGTTTGATGATTAAAATTTAAGTTCTTTGGGTTGTTGTGCACCATGTGGATGAGCTGTGCCGACGTATACAAATAATTTTTTATACATTTTTCTTCCCAGCTTGTTTTTTGGCAACATCCCTTTTATTGCTCTTTCTATAATTACTTCCGGCCTGCGTCTTAAAAGATCTTTTGCTACTTCTTCTTTACGGCCACCGGGGTATCCGCTAAAGTTGTCGTAAATCTTCTCGTCCATTTTATTGCCGGTCAGTTTTATCTTGTCGCAATTGGTTACGATTACAAAATCTCCGCAATCAACGTGTGGAGTGTAGTAGGCTTTGTTCTTGCCACGAAGAACGGCCGCAATTTTAGAACACATACGTCCAACGGTTTGATTAGTACCATCAATCACATACCAGTTGTGAATAACGGAAGCCTCGTTCGCATGTTTTGTGGTGAAATGTAGTTTGCTCATTGTATAATTTTTTAAGTTATGCAGCCGCTATCCCGGGTGCTTTTTAATTTGGACGGCGAAGGTAACGGGATGATGTTCAATTTCCTACAAAAAAGGGAAGTTTTTTTATTGAGCCTTTGTAATTAATTGGTTTTCAGTAAAAATTTTGACTATTTTTTTCATTACAAACAAAAAGGGCTAACATTTCCTGTTAGCCCTTTGCTTAAAAGTATTAAGTGCTGTATTAGTTGATCGTTACAGTTTGAGTATTTTCATTTAAGATAATTGTGTATAGACCATCAGCCGATGGTGTTTTAAAATTGCTGCCACCTTCCCATTTTATGGCACGGGGAGTACCTGTTGCCTGGCTTCCGCCACTGTTGTCTTCGTAATCAAAAGCACCCCAGGCGTTGCCGGCAAGGAACTTAACGTCTTTGTTGCCAAACAAATGAACATTAAGTGTCCAGATACCATTTCCTGTATAAGTCATTTGGGGTGATGATGCCGGATCCCAGGCATTTACACCAAGTTCATTGATACCATCCCCAACCAATCTCATTTCTGATGCTGGGCTCATCTGATATTTTACATTATCCCTGTCACGGCCATCCCAGATAACCCTGTACCTGCCTGCGGTGGTAATGTTTGGAAAATTATCAGCATTTGTTACCAAAGAACTTCCGTCAGGGCCAGTGGAACCATAGCTTCTTGTTTCATCAACTGCACCACTTCCGTTATTCCATTGATCATTATCAATAAGCTTCCATCCATCTGTTGTAAAATCTGTTAATCCAACAAATAAGTTAGTGGCTGCACCACCCATTGCATAGTTAGGGAAAACATTTGGGGGATTCCAACCTGCGCCTGTAGCACCGCCAACGAATCCCATTCTTCCTTCCCTGATATCATACTTCATGGTAGAAGCATTAAAGCTGATACGATAAAATCCGGAAGCAGGTACAGAAAAATTTGAGCCATTTTGTGCAAGATCGCCACCTGAACCTCCATAATTTATATCCCATGCTCTTCCCTGTGTAATTTTAAACTCTTGTCCGGCAGGGATATAAATGTACATGTAATACATGTTGTTTAATAACCCCGGACGCTGATCCCTAATAAACTCTGGAGCTGTTGGAGGATCCCAGTCATTTCCATTACCGGTGGATGACTGATAGCCTCCGGGCATATAAAAACGACGTATTGGGAAATAAGTATTTACTGTTAAGATATATATATTTGAATAAGCGATTGCCCCTAAAGCTGTAACGGCTTTAATGCGAAACTCTAACTGTCCTGTATTGCCGCCTGGTATGCCGGCATTCATTGCTGCTGTGTTTAAATCACTTTGTATTACAGACCTTGATAATGCTGCAGCAGTACTAAGTGTAAGTTCCAGGGGAGAGGTAAACCCTTTTCCTGCAGAATCATATTGCAATGTATAATTAATGCCTCCGGTGTACCCAATAAAAGAACGGGTCCAGGAAAAGTCTATTGCATTGGTGGCGGCATTTGCAAGGCTTAGTGTAACTGAAGTGGCTGAACCAGTAAGTAAAGAAGGATCTGCAAAAACAGCGGCTGTAATTTTTACAATGTTGGATACATACCTTTCATTGTTGTTGGCATAAGAAGAAATAACCCTTACATCAATACTTTTTGCAGTGCCAGCCTGGTATCCAAAGCCGAGTAAAATTGCATTCAATTCTCTTCCGGTCAGCGTGGTGCTAAATAATCCACTAACTGTTTTTGTAGCAGGATTAGCAAAGCTTCCTCCAGTGGTATCAATCTCTATTACATATTTAGTAGTAGCTGAATCATTGGCATATTTTGGATTTGTCCAGGAAAAAGTAACCACATTGGCATTGGAATCGGCAAGCGCAGGAGCCAATGTATTGGAGGAACTTGTTAATACTGGTGACACTCCCAATTGATAAACCGGCAAAGGATCAACCTTTTTCAGGTTATCAACTTTACTGCAAGCCGCAAAAAAACCAGTGAGGGCAATTGCAGCTATAATTAATTTAGAAATATTTTTCATTTTAAAAATTTTTATGGCAAATTATAATTTTACAGCAGTGTACTTTCCTGTTTTAAAATTCAATGTTACTTTATAAGTACCCGAAACAGCCGGAGTTGGTATCGCATCAGGATCGCTGCCACCACCAGGGTTTAACCCCAAATCGCCACTTGCTCCTGTGCCTCCTGATCCCGGCTTAAGGCCATATTGTGGTTGCCATTGAGTTAATGTGGTTAAAAATTTGTAGTATTTACCCGGGGTGAAACTCATTGTAATATTATATTCCGTGTTGGATACTTTTGTACACTTTTGGTTAGCAGGTGGGTCATTAGTCCAATCGCTTGGTACCCCGTTGCCTGTGATAAACAATTCTCCTGTAACCGGTATAGCGATGGCTACATCAAGGTAACTTGTTACTTTTATTTTGATAACATTTGAGTATAAAGCAACTGAGCCATTAGCCAGAGCTGACTTCAGCCTAAACTCCACATTGTAAGGAACACCATCATTAAGCCCCAGTTTTGTTAAGTATGTATTCAAATCTTTCACCGTAAGATCGAGGCGTAAAGCACTGGAAATGGCAGCCTCCTGTATACTTGGATTGGTAAAGTTTGATCCGGTGGTATCTATTTGCAGCGTATAATTAACATCCTGCGAACTGATGCCGGTATTAAATTTATAATCAGGATTTGTCCAGGTGAATGTTACAGCCGTATTAGCACTGTTAGCTCTGTTCAACACTAAATCGGTAAGAGCAGAAGCTGTCAATACCGGAGCCGTGCCATTTTCATAATATACTTTGTTCTCATCCTTTTTACAAGAGAATAAAAAACTTGTAAGTAAGAAAGAACCCAGTAAAATTTTTATTACATTTTTCATATCAATTATTTTATTTTTTTAAATTAATAGCCTGGGTTTTGTGTAAGGTTGGTATTAGCAACTAAATTAGATGCAGGTATTGCAAACAAATTATATTTAGCATCCACACCAGTACCTGAGGCAACACCACCTTTCCAAGGCCACACATAAGTGCCGGTAGTTAATAATCCGTAGCGGATTAAATCTGTTCTGCGGTGGCCTTCCCAATATAATTCTCTTGCTCTTTCATCTAAAATGAATTGCAGTGTTAAATCACTTGCATTTACCTGTCCCTGGCCTGTAGTTCCATAAGCTCTTTCTCTTATCTTATTAATATAAGTCAAGGCTGTGGCTAAGTCGCCGCCTGTGCCTCCCCGCAATACAGCTTCTGCATAAATCAAATACATTTCTGAAAGACGAAACACAGGGAAGTCAACATCAGAAAAAGTTTGAGCTATATCTGAAACAGAACCGCCGTCTGACCGGATATTTTTATACTTGTTTACATGGGGGCCGCTGTTAAAATCAGCTATATCAGTTAATACCAACTGTGCCGCATCTGTACCATATTTTGAAGTTGTAAACAATGCCCTTTTATCTGTAGCGCCAGTTTTGTCTTCAAATAAATTTACAAGTGCTGAAGTTGCTCTGTAACCATACCAGCCGCCACCTACACCATAATCATTGTGATCATCTCCTGATGCACAATGAACAAAGAAAGTAGTATTTCCGTACCCGGTTGTTTTTAAACCATCACAATTGATAGCATAAATAAATTCATCTTTTGCTTTATCATTATCCGCCATAAATACCCTTGGGTATCCTGTGTATAAAGAATATCCGCCATTGATTACTTTGGTAGCATAAGTAATTGCCTCTGTATATTTTGGTGTTCCTGTATAAACTGCAGCATTTAAATATAAACGTGCCAGTAAAGCCCAGGCAGCGCCCTGATCTACACGGCCATATTCTATTGTTTTTACCGGGGCAAGCTCTGTTTCAATTGCTTTTAATTCTGATTCGATATACGCAAACAAATCGCTCTTGCTGATCTCTTTTGGTAAGGTAGCTCCTACATTATCCTGCTCTGTAATAAAAGTTGATTTACCAAACAGGTCCAACATTACCCAGTAATTAAAGGCTCTTAAAAAACGAACCTCTGCAGCTGATTTTTTAATGTCTGATGCTTCTGCACCTGTAATTCCTCTTTCGCTCAGTTTAGCATCTGTAGATTCTCTCAGGTATTCATTTATTAAAGTAACGTTGTAAATAGGCCTTGCATAAATACCTTTTAAAAATGGATCAGCATCATTCCATTTAAGATTGTGAAAATCTTTGATTGTCTGGTCATTCCAGGCTACCACCGCTTCATCTGTGGGCAGTTCCTGGCAATTAAAGAACATCCTGATAAAAGCAATTTGGGATCCTTCATCAAGACCGCCACTGATATCAGCAGAACCTGCAGCCCCAGTGTTACCTGATGTAGCAAGAGTGCCATAAATTTTAGCCAAAACACTTTTATACCCCTTTGCAGTGGAATAGGTTTTTTCTGGAGTAAGATCATTCTGGGGATACAAATCCAGTTTTTTAGCACATGAACTTGCAACAACCGTTACAATCAATGTGTACAATGAGAATTTTAATATTTTATTTTTCATAACAATCAATTATTTAAAGATTAAAAATCTAAATTAACGCCAAGTGAATAAACCCGTGGCCTTGGATAAATATTATTATCAATTTGTTCGTTACTTGCAATTTCTGGATCAAGCCCTTTGTATTTTGTTACAACAAAAACATTTTGCACACTGGCTGAAACACGGAGGTTAGCAGTTTTGTTAAATACTTTTCCGAAATTATATCCCACGTTAATATTATCCAGCCTTAAGAAGGAGGCATTCTCTATGTAATAATCAGATACATATTGATTGTTGTTGAATTTCGTATCGAGGTAATTACGGGATACATTGCTTATAAAGTTTAAAGGATTTTTTATAGCCCTTAATACACCTGAACCAGAGAAATAGTTATTGTAGGCATAATTACCAATAGTGCCATGTGCTGCCAGCCCCAGTGTAAATGCTCCGTAAGTAACCTGTGTATTGATGCCGAATAATACATCTGCAGAAGGTTTTTTATAAAGATACCTGTCGCTTTCATTGATAATACCATCACGGTTTAAGTCTTCGTACAATCCTTCAATTGGGTTTCCGGTAGCTTTATCATATACCTGTTTAAATACAAAGAATGTATTTGGTGAGTAGCCAACCACGTGCCGCTGAATATTATTTCCGGTACCTCCAGAAATTCCTCCAACAGGAATCCCTTTGAAATTTGGATCCTGGTTTTTTAAGAGGTTGGTGATTTTGCTGTTGTTATAGGTAACGTTAAATCCAAAGTCCCATACCAGTTTTCCTTTCTTAACGGGGGTGGTATTCAATGTAAATTCAACTCCTATATTTTCGATATTCCCAACATTCGTTAATATCTGGATGTCAAAATTGCCTCCGGCAGCTACCGGTACCACACTCAGCAAGTCTTTTGTTTTCTTGTTATATACTTCAATTGAACCTGA
>JANLQY010000187.1:0-26040 GCA_031368105.1 Chitinophagaceae bacterium | reverse complement strand
CAAGGCGGTTAAATCTTAAAAAATTATTGAAGTTTACTATTGAAAGCAAGTTATTAAAAAAACCCATTTTTTAAAAGTTTGAAAGGGGCTAGTATGGTGGTCGGAATTCCGAACAGGGTATTTTGTAAGGGTCTTGGACGTTGCCCGGCGCAATAAAAAACCGCAAATACTTTTATATATTACCAGTTATGATCTTTTTTTATTTTGTAACAAATGAAGCACTACCCGCCTTCAGCATATTGCAAAAATAACCAAAAACTATATGCTTCATTTTCGGATAACTTACCTTTTATAATTTTGAATTCCACATCGTAATCTAAAGCTGTATCAAAATAACTATCTGTTTCTGATAGGGCAGAAAGCATATTTTCTTTTTCAATTGCAGAAGGGGTGCTATTTACATAAACATGTAGCATAATTTTATCATCCTGAATACGCTCTACAGATATTCCGAGAATATTAGTAGTAATCCGCCCTAATAGAGACTGGGATAAATAATAATACAAATTAAAAAAGTTAAATGCAATCATTTTTATCTAGTTGGATTAATAGGAAAAACTTTTACTTTATTACCTGAACCTTCAATTCTAAAATTATTTGTAGGAACTGCAATCATTTTACCTGTCTTTAAATCTTTCGTATAAAAACTTTGTGTTACCCCCTATTGGCGCAAGCGTCCGCTTGTGCCTTAATAATGAATAACAAACTAAAATTAATAAAATCCACCAGCTTTTAATGCCGATGATGAGGCGAACTGCATTTACGCTGTTGGCAAAGCCGGTAATTATAATAATGTGCACTGATGATCAATGCAACTGCTGGCAACAGTAACCAATTTTCGATGGGATGAAAAAATTGTTTCAGCACCAGGAAAAAACCCCCGGCAGCAAAAATAAAAATTGGGGTAAACGAACGATGGTGTTTTACAAAACCATGAAATAGGGAATAGGAGCCCACAATAAATGCCAGCGCAATCATGCCCCACTCAAAAAAAGCATTGTGAATGATATTGATACCAAACAAAGGCAGGCTGCTTACCATCACCGGCAGCAGGGCACAGTGAATGGCACAGGCCACCGAAGCAGCAATACCCATCATATCCCAATTAACTTTTGTTGACATTTTCAGCACCGCAAATATAGTATATTTGCAATGTTGTTGCAACTATTTTAAACAGGCTTTCTCCTGCACACAATTGCATTGACAGCATCTTTACCAGTAGCTTTACAAAAAAATTGGATAATGAAAAATAAATGGGTTTGGTACGTTGGTTTTTTTGTGCTGCTTTTTGCCGGGTATTTTGTTTTTGTTTTTTCGCAAACAGATATTTCACAATCCAACCTTCCGGTGATTAATAACAATGTGCAGTCTTTTTCTTTCACTGATCAAAATGGGAAAAAAATTACAGAGAAAGATGTGGAGGGCAAAGTGTATGTAGCTGAGTTTTTCTTTACCACCTGCAAAGGAATCTGTCCAAAAATGAATGCCAACATGCGGAGGGTATTTGATGAATTTAAAACCGACAGCAATTTTATGATCATCTCTCACACCTGTATGCCGGAAACAGATTCGGCACCTTTGCTGAAAAAATATGAAACCAAAATGCTGAATGGCAACCTGAAAAAAAATGAAGAGGGCTCTTATAAAATCGAATACGATTCTACGATGGATAAACCGGCTGCCGCCAACAGCAACTGGTACTTTGTAACCGGCGATAAGAAACAATTATATGACATGGCCCGGCACAGCTATTTGATTGACAATAACAAAACTGCCGATACCCTCTCCAATATTGCCGACCAGTTTATCCATACACAACTGTTTGCTTTGGTAGATAAACAAACAAGGTTGAGGGGCATGGTGTACGATGGGCTGAAAGGAGATGAAATAGAAAAATTGATAAAGGATATCAAAGGCCTCCTGAAAGAGAAATATCAGAACAGGGCTTTAAATAATTGAGGGGCAACAGGGGGTAAGATTTTTTATTTTTAAATTGAGTTAAGATGGTGCTGGATATTTTAAAGAAAAATCAACTGAGCGTAACAGAGGGACGCAAAAAAATATTGGAACTGTTTATGAACAGCAGCGGCGCATTGGCACATGCTGATATTGAAAAAAGTACAGGAGAAATTTTTGACCGGGTAACGGTTTACAGAACGCTGCAGACATTTGTAGATAAAGGGATCATCCACCTGATACCCACTACAGACAATTCTATCTTATATGCATTGTGCAAAGATAATTGTGAAGCCGGCCACCATCATGATAACCATGTTCATTTTATTTGCAGTGTATGCAGTAAAACAATTTGCTTGGAGGAGGTAACCGTGCCGCAGGTAAAGCTGCCGGCTGGTTTCAAACCAGACGATGCACAAATGGTGGTGAGTGGAGTGTGTGGGGATTGCAAATGAATAAATTAAAAGAGCTTGTTGAAAAGCTTAAGCAATTTTTTCCAATTCATCTTTCACAAACTCCATCAACTCTTTTATAGCAGCAGAAGAGAAATCAAATTTTAAACCAGCGGTTTTAAATAAGTCTGGTAAGGTAGCGGTACCACCAAGCGCCAATGCATTGCAATAATTATCCAAAGCCAGTTGTTGATTTTTTTTGAATTGCATCCACATGCCGATTGCGCCTAACTGTGCAATGCCGTATTCAATATAATAAAATGGCACTTCAAATAAATGCAGCTGGCGCTGCCATGCATTGCTGCGGTAGTTTTCCAGCCCGGTGTAATCAACTATGCCATCGCTGTATTCTGCTAATATCTCCATCCACTTTGCAGTACGTTCTTCATTGGTATGGCCGCTGTTATCATACAGCCAGTACTGAAATTCATCAATGATGGCAATCCACGGAAATAAAGTAATCACCCTTTCCAGCTGGTGTTCTTTTGCTCTTTTTAATTCTTCTTCATTACTAAAAAAAACATCCCAATGATCCATGCTGAAAAGCTCCATCGCCATGCTGGCCACTTCCGCAATTTCCATCGGGTATTCTTTAAAACCGGTAAGGGCTAATGGGTGTGCTAAAAAAGAGTGAACAGCATGACCGCCTTCATGTACCATAGTGGTTACATCATGCATTTGCCCTGCGGCATTCATAAAAATAAATGGAGCGCCACTTTCCGGCAGGGGACAGTTGTATCCGCCGGGAGCCTTGCCCATGCGGCTTTCCAGGTCAAGGTGTTTGATGGCGTTCATCTTTGTAAGGCAATCACCAAAAAAAGGACGCAGCTTTGCAAAGCACTCAATTGTTTTTTCTACCAGTTCATTGCCGGTTGTAAAAGGCTGCAGTGGTTTTACTCCGGGCAGCTCTGCTTCAATATCCCAGGGCCTCAATGTATCAAGGCCCAGCTTTGCTTTTTTCTTTTCATAAATCATTTTTACCAGCGGCACCACTTCCTCTTTCACTGCCTTATGAAAAGCAAAGCAATCTTCTTTACTGTAATCAAACCTGCCCAATTCTTTAAAGCGGTAATCGGTGTAATTACTGTAGCCTGCATTGGCAGCCACTTCATTCCGTTTTGCCATCAGCTGGTTGAACAATTCATTCAGTGCATCTTTATCCTGCAATCTTCTTTCCTGTATTTTTCGATAGGCATCTTCTCTTACCGTACTGTCAGGATTTTCTAAAAACTTAGCGGCCTGCTGCAAAGTGTATTCATTGCCATTGATGGTAACCGTCATCTTGCCGCCGATAACGCCAAAGTGTTGCTGCATCATTGCCAGCTCCGATTGCAACGGAATATTTTCTTCCCTAAAAAGTTCAATGTTTTTTTTAATACTGCGGAGGTAAGTAAAGTATTCTTTTTCGTCCAGTGTATTTGTCAACGGATGGTTCACCAGTTTTTTATTCAATGCATCTGCGTAAGGCTGAATGTTGGGTTGTATTTCGGTACAGAAAAAATTAAAAGATTCTTCCAATAATTTATCTGTGGTATCGCAGGTCATTTTGATCTGCCGCCAGCAGGCATCTTCGCTTACCACCGCTTCCACTTCGCTCATTTGCTGCAGCCATTCTTCCAGTTCTTCTTTTGTATTGATTTCTTTTTCCAATAATGATTTAAAGAATGGTTCAATGCTCAGCCAGTCGGTCACAACAAAATCAGCAGGCACAAAATGGCGGGGAAGTTTTTTGATATCAGCGGTATAATTCATTTGCACTAAATCCTGCCCCATCCCCGCTAGCCAGCGGGGAGTTGGAGAATTAAAAAATATGGTTTCTTCCTTTGTTCAGTCTGTTGGCTTTTTTACATACTGGCCTTACACCCCTTTAGGGGATGGGGGTTATGCCATCTTCCTCGGCGAATTAATTTTCTTTGGAGGGGCAGCCTTGGCCGTTACCTGCTTTGGTTCAGCAGCTTTTGCTTTTGGGGTTACAGCTTCATGTGCAACACTGTCATGCTCTGGATTGTCAGAGAGTTTTATCTCCACCTCATTGGCCAGCAATTGTGCATACCACTTGATTATTTTTTTCATGTCGCTGCCATACACTCTTTCAAAATCCATGTCGGGATATACTTTTTGAAAATAGGCTTTCACCGCTTTGGCATCGCTGGCATCCGGTAATTTTTCGCTGCTGTTTTTAATAGCAGTTAATATCTCCACCAGGTTTACATTGTCTTTTACAGTAAATATTTCTACACTTTCAAGGTGAGAAAAACTATGCAAACGGGTGCTTACAAATTTGGTGCTTTTATCTTCTAATGAACGTACTATACCGCCATCTGCTTTTGAAGACATTAATTCAAATAAACCGCCTAAGCCAGTTATAGAAACGAGTTTGTTATAATCCATATAATTTCTTTTTTAGGGTTGCAAGTTAAATGTTATAAAGTAAAAACGATGTATGATGAATATTTTAACAAACGGACGTAGGGGCATAAAAATGATTTTATACCATTACACTGGGTTATCCGAAGTTTTGTAGCAGATGCTGCGTCTATATTCCAGTGGTTGATTTAAATTATTAATCCTATTTTTAAAAAAACTTCTTTCAATACAATGGCCGTAATTATCCGTCAATGGACAGAAAATGATTTGCAAAGCCTGGTACTGCATGCCAACAATATTAATATTTGGAACAACCTTCGGAATTATTTTCCTCACCCTTACACGGAACAAACAGGGAAAGAGTGGCTGGAAAAAACAATTGGGGCAACACCTGTAGTAAATTTTGCAATTGATTTGGATGGAGAAGCAGTTGGTGGTGTTGGCTTAATATTAAACAGCGATGTATATGTAATGTCTGCTGAAATTGGCTACTGGATAGGAGAGGCACACTGGGGGAAAGGTATTGGCACTGAAGCAATAAGGCAAATGATGGAGTACACATTTTACTATTTTGATATTGTCCGACTGTATGCAGAAGTGTTTGAAACCAACAAAGCCTCTATGAGGGTGCTGGAGAAAAATGGTTTTTACCTTGAAGGCGTAAGAAGAAAGGCGGTGTTGAAAAATGCTGTATTGATGGATGATTATATCTGGGTAAAACTGAGGGGCTGGTAAATTTTTTTTTGGCAACGAAGTTTTTTTTAAAATAAATCTTCTAATAGTTTAAACCTGCTCTAACAACAACAGTCTAAACGAATCTAACATGCGATTGAAAAAAAATATTGCCACCAGCGAGTCTGGTTTCATCTTTCACCCAGGTACCGGTGATTCCTTTTCTGCCAATCCCATTGCTGCAGACATTTTATTGCAACTGAAAGATGGGACAGCCCCCTCCGAAATCAAAAAAAATATCCTTGATAAATACAATGTAGAGGCCAACGTACTAGAAAAGGATTGGGATGATTTTAATACACAGTTGAGGGAAGCTAACCTGTTAGATAGTTAATATCGAAAAATTTTTACTCAAAAATTTTATTGGATGCCTGATTATAATCAACCGCTGGTAATAGCAGTAACGGGATTGAACGCCATTGACAGCCCCGGCCCGGGAGTGGCTGTGATAAGGGCTTTGAGAGATGGTTTGCCCAACATCCGCATTATTGGCCTGGCGTATGAAACACTGGAGCCCGGCATTTACCTGCATGATGTGGTGGATAAAACTTACCAGATTCCTTATCCCTCAGCAGGCAGCGATGCATTACTGTCACGATTGCAATACATCCATGAAAAGGAGAAAATCAATGTACTCATTCCCAACTTTGATGCAGAGTTATACAACTTTATAAAATTAAGCCCCTCTTTAAAATCAATCGGCATTCAAACATTTTTACCCTCACAGGAACAGTTTGATGCAAGGGATAAAATCAATTTGTATCAATTTGGATTGAAGTATAACCTGATGGTGCCGATGGATAAAATTATTTATAGCGCCGATGAATTATATGGCTGTGCTGAAGCAATGGGTTATCCATTGGTGGTAAAAGGAAAATTTTATGATGCTATTATAGCACACACGTTAGAACAGGCACAAAAAGCATTTTATAAACTGACAGCCAAATGGGGCTTCCCTATTATTGTGCAACAGTTTATTACCGGTACAGAAATAAACATTGCAGTGTTGGGCGATGGAAAAGGCAATGCTACCAGCATCATCCCGATGAGGAAATTGTACATCACCGATAAAGGAAAAGCATGGGCCGGCATCACATTGGAAGATGACACATTAATTGCGTTGGCAAAAACTTTTGTAAAAGCTACCAGCTGGAAAGGAGGTTGTGAATTAGAAATTATGCGTACTGCAGATGGCAGGCCTTACATCATGGAAATAAACCCACGCTTTCCTGCATGGATTTATTTAACAGCTGGCGCCGGGCAAAATCAACCGGCTGCATTAGCAAGAATGGCAATGGGTGAAGAAGTACAGCCATACACAGAATATGCAGTAGGAAAAATGTTTATTCGTTATGCCTGGGACCACATTGTGGATGTGAGTGAGTTTCAACAAATAAGTGGATTAGGGGAATTATAAAGATTTCACGCCAAGACGCTAAAAGGAAAAGTGGCAAAAAAAAATTAAGTCTTTGCTTCTTTGTGTGAGAAAAAATATTTTGAGCAAAGCTCCCGAATGATAAAAAGTACAAGTGAGATTATTCTTTCTTTTTACCAAAAAGAAAGAATAACAGAACAAGTTCACAACGATGCCAACATAAAAAACAAATGTTCATTACAAAAAATACTAAACAACAAACGCTCTAAACAAAATGACAAAACTTCCCTACGAACGGCCGTTGATTTTAAAAATGAATGCAGGCCTGATGAACAAATTTGGCACCCGTACCGAATACGTACCGGTGAAACAAATTGATGGCGTACCGGTGAAACAGTTGATTGAAACCTACGGCTCACCTGTGTTTGTGATTAGTGAACGTACCATCCGTAAAACATACCAAAATGCAGTGAGGGCATTTAGTACCCGCTATCCAAAAGTGCAGTTTGCCTGGAGTTATAAAACAAATTACATTAATGCCGTGTGCAATATTTTTCACCAGGAAGGTAGCTGGGGAGAAGTGGTGAGTGGTTTCGAATACAGAAAGGCGTTAGGTAATGGTGTGCCCGGCAACAAAATTATTTTTAATGGCCCGGAGAAATCGGACGCTGAATTAGAGTTGGCCATCAACAATGATTCGTTGATTCACATAGACCATTTTGATGAGTTATATCAACTGATTGATATTGCTGACAGGATGAATAAAAAACCAAGGGTGGCCATTCGTGTCAACATGGATACGGGCATCTATCCTATCTGGGACCGATTTGGTTTTAATTATGAAAACGGAACGGCATGGCAGGCTCTCACAAAAATTGTTGCTTCGGGAAAATTAAATCTTGTTGGTTTGCATTGCCACATCGGTACTTACATGATGGTGACAACGGCTTATGCTATTGCCGCCAACAAACTTTGTGACCTTGCATGGAATTGCAAGACGCAGCTCAATACCGTTATTCAATACCTTGATATGGGCGGCGGACTTCCTACGGCAAATGATTTGCGTGGAAGTTACCTGCCTGCAAAAGATACGATTCCTTCAGTGGATGAATTTGCCGAAGCGATTACAAGTGCATTATTGAATTATGGTTTTAAAACAGAAGAACAGCCGCTGCTAATTTTAGAAACCGGCCGGGCGTTGATTGATGACGCAGGCTTTTTGCTTGGCACCGTACTGGCGAATAAAAGATTGAGCGATGGCCGGAGAAGTACCATCATGGACTTTGGCGTAAACATTTTGTTCACCGCTTTTTGGTACGAACATAAAATAAGCCCTGCACAGGATTTTACACATCACACAGAAGATACCGTGTTGTATGGCCCGCTGTGTATGAATATTGATGTGGTACGATCGGCTATTACCTTGCCATTGCTCAATCGTGGAGACCATGTAGTGGTGCATCGGGTGGGTGCTTATAATATGACACAGTGGATGCAGTTTATACAAATGCGGCCAAACGTAGTGCTGATTGATGAAAAAGGACAGCATCATTTGATACGCCAGGCCGAAACATTAGAGTACATTGAGCAAATGGAAAAAATGCCGGAACATCTTGCCTCCTAAAGGGGAACTAATACAAGAGTTCAAAACTTTAAAGTGTTTGCTGATTTGCCGGTGGGTTATGTAATTGACGATTAAAGAACAAACGAAAATGTGGAAGAACAAATGTTTATTAAAGATAAAAAGCACCACTCCCTTTCTGAAGGAGAGGGAGAAGGAGGGTGAGGTGTGAAAATAAACCGCACCATATCATTCTTTAAATACATTGCCATAGCCATACTCAATAGCTACGGTATGCTGTTCTTTTCCAGGAACAAAACTTTTTCAATTCTTATTTTACTGGTTTCTTTTTTCAATCCTTTTACAGGCTTGTCGGGCCTTGTTGCCGCAAGCATTGCAGTGATTGCAGCCTACGCTGTAGGCTTTGATAAAGCACAGATAAAAACAGGGCTTTATACTTACAGTGCCGTATTGCTTGGCCTGGGTATGGGCACTTTTTATGAAGGCAGCAGCGCATTCTGGATATTGCTGGCACTGGCGTCATTATTTACCCTTTTTATTTCAGTAGCCTTGCTTGCAATATTGGGGAAACAACAACTGCCGGCACTTTCCATTGGTTTTATCCTCAGCCTTTGGATTGTGATATTGGCAGCAAAAGAATTTTCTGCACTCGGGCTAACGCAAAGAAATATTTACTGGCTCAATGAAATGTATGCCACCGGCGGCAGCACCCTCATCAACATTATTCAAAAAATTGAAAGCTGGCCAATGCCGGATTATGTATCCGGTTTCTTCAGGTCGTTGAGTGCAATTTTATTTCAAAGTAATGTTGCAGCCGGCATTGTTTTATCGGTAGGATTGATATTGTATTCACGTATTGCATTTATGCTGATGGTGCTTGGTTATAGTACTGCAATGGGGTTTAATTATTTAATGGGAGGATTCAGTGGGGGCGGAAATTATTACAACCTTGGTACCAACTTCATGCTGGTGGCAGTTGCCATTGGGGGCTTTTATGTTATTCCTTCTGTGCGTTCATTTTTGCTGGCAGTTATTGCGGTGCCCATTTCTTATTTGCTGGTGGTGGGTTTAAGTAAGATCACTTATACCTGGGGCATGCCTGTTTTTTCTTTGCCTTTTTGTATAGTGGTAATACTGGTTTTGTATTGCCTGCAATTGAGGGTAGTACCACGTAGGTTGGTATTGACACCGATACAATACTACAGTCCCGAACAAAATTTATATCGCTACCTGAATGGAAAAGAAAGGCTGCTGAATAAGTTTTATTTTCACTTGTATTTGCCCGTGATGGGAGAATGGATGGTGAGTCAGGGGCATGATGGAGCAATGACCCACAAAGGCGAGTGGAGCAAGGCCCTTGATTTTGTGATACTGGATAATGAAATGAAAACCTTTGCAGCACCTGGTAATTTGACAGAACATTTTTATTGTTTCAACAAACCTGTGTTGGCACCTGCAGATGGTATTGTGCAGGAAGTAGTTGATCATATAGACGACAATGAAATTGGTAAAAATAATACGGCGCAAAATTGGGGTAATACAATTGTGATAAAACATGCCGAGGGGTTGTACACCAAATTATCTCACCTAAAAAAAAACAGCTTTAAAACTACTAAAGGGGCTTATATAAAACGTGGGGATATTGTTGCTACCTGCGGCAATAGTGGTCGTTCGCCAGAGCCACACCTGCACCTGCAGGTGCAGGCTACCCCGTATATCGGTTCTAAAACATTCAACTATCCCCTTGCTTATTTTAAAAGCAGGACAAATAACGAAGTGGAATTAAAAAACTTTGTGGCACCAACAGAAGGGAGTTTTGTAAGTAACCTTACTCCGAATGCACAATTGCAGCAGGCTTTTAATTTTCAGCCGGGTTATTGTATGAAAGTAAGTGCTGAAGAATATCTATCAGAAGAGTGGGAAACGGTTACTAGTTTTTACAATGAATCTTATTTGTACTGTAAAGAAAAAAATGCGTTCGCTTATTTTATCAACAATGGTTCTGTATTTTATTTCACCAATTATTTTGGACCGAAAGACACTTTGTTGTATCAATTTTATTTGTGTGCATACACTGTGCTGTTAAGTTCTGATAAAGGTATTGTGCTGAAAGATAATTATCCCATCAATGTATTTGGCTTGCACCCGGTCCGCTGGCTGCAGGATGTGGTATCACCATTTTATATTTTTATTAAAATGAAATTTGAAAGCCACATGGAGGCTTCGCAGGATGTATTAAGCAGCGGCAAAATAAAATGTAACAGCAAACAAACACAACAATTATTTTGGTGGATGAAAGAAAAAAGAAATTTCGAAATGGAAGTAAGCAACGGACAGTTACAATCATTCACCAGCACCAAAAACAATATAAAACTACAGGTAACATGCGTTGCAGAAAACTGATTACCATTTTTATTTTTACTTTAGCCAGTGGCAGCAAAGTAAAGGCTCAGCAAAGCATCAGCTTTGAAGAAGCCAATGTAAAGAGCTACGAACTGTATCAAAAAGCAGATTGGAAAGCATTGCTTGATTATGGTAAAGCGTATGTAGCAGAATCACCAGACTTTATTTTACTACGATTGCGGATGGGGTATGCTGCATCTATGCTGAATAATTTTAGTGAAGCATTAAAGCAATATGAGGCAGTGTTGAAAAAAGATTCATACAATGAAACAGCACATTACTATAGCTGGCTGTGCAGAAAATATTTGAATCAATCTGAACTGGCAGATGCACATTTAAAATATTTTTCTAAGGAGTTGATGCAGAAAGAAAAGTTGCAATCTTTTGCGGTAACACAAATTGGTACAGAGGTAAGTTATAAAAGTACAGAACTTACACCAAGGGGCAACGGCATCTATGCAAGGTTGGATTTGCATATGCGCCTTTACAGGAATATCAATATGTATCATGCTGTTGCTATATACAATCAAAGCATTGCAGAGCCAAAGCTCCCGACAGTTACCAACAACAGCAATATTGACATCAATCAAAAAGAATACTATAATAAAACAATCATCAACTTAAATAAAAAATGGCAGCTCGTTGCTGCATATCATTATCTCTATACGCCATTCAATAATCTTACTTACAACAGTAATATTGGTTTAGTTGGTATCAAATACAATAGCCATTATTTCACCATTCAGGCAGATGGAATTTTTGGCAAAATGACTGATACTAGTTTGCAGCAATACAATTTACAACTTGGCTTGTATCCGTTAGGCAATTTAAATTTGTATAGTTTTTCTACAGCCTCATTGAGTAACAGAAATACTAAATCAGCATTTAACTTTAAACAAGTGCTGGGAGCTAAACTCTTGAAATTTTTATGGCTGGAAGGCAATGCTACATTCGGCTCTTTCAGCAATTTTATGGAGAACGATGCTTTGTATGTGTACAACGCCATTGACAAGAACAAGTTTAAAGCTGGGGCCACAGCATATATTACATTGAACCCAAAAATTACAGCACAACTAGGTTATACTTTTGAACAAAGGGAACTTTTTAAATCTATCAATACATTTAATCAACATTCAATTACAGGAGGTTTATCATGCAAATTTTAAGAAAAACATTTTTAATAACAATCATCGCATTGTTATCCGTAAGTGCTAAAGCACAAAACGAAGCCGCTATGCAAAAAGCATTCAGCGAAAGTTATACCCAGGAGTATTATAAAAAATACCCGGAAGCCATTGCTCCCATCAGCAAAGTAAGTAGTGATGAAAATTATGAAGTTAATCTACGGCTTGGCTGGTTGAATTATTTAAATAAAAACTATCCCCAGTCGCAGGCGCATTATCAAAAAGCAGTTTCCTTAAAACCGTATTCAGTAGAGGCAAAGTTGGGATTGGTAAAACCCTTATCTGTTTTAGAAAGCTGGGATAAAGTATTGGAACAGTATGAAGAAATTTTAAAAGTGGATGCCCAAAATTATACTGCCAATTACTGGGCAGGCAATATTTATTACAACCGTAAAAAGTATGAAGCTGCCACAAAATTATTTGAGAAATTAGTGAACTTGTATCCCTTTGATTATGATGCCAACCACATGCTGGCATGGAGTTATTTGAATAACGGCAGGAACAACGATGCAAAAATTTTATTTAATAAAGCGTTGCTGATAAAGCCTGCAGACGCATCCAGTTTGGCAGGACTGGAAAAAATAAAATAGTGCTGGCAAACCAACTACTTTTTATCTTGTGTGCAGATGATGCAACAAAAAATGACACCGCAACAGGCATTGCCCAAACTAAAGCAGTATTGTGCTTACCAGGAACGTTGCCACAACGAAGTAAAAGATAAGCTTTACAGTTACGGTGTATTTAAAAATGATGCAGAAGAAATCATCAGCAAACTGATTGAAGAAAATTACCTGAATGAAGAACGCTTTGCCATTCATTTTGCCGGTGGCAAATTCAGGATAAAGCAATGGGGCAAAGTGAAAATAAAATATGAGCTGAAGCAAAAAAATGTAAGCGACTACTGCATCAAAAAAGCATTGAAAGAAATTGAGGATGCAGACTATAAAAAACTGTTGTATAAACTGGCCGGCCTGAAATTAAAAACACTGAAAAGCGAAAAAAATATTTTTATCAAAAAAAGAAAACTGCAGAATCATCTTTTAATGAAAGGTTTTGAAACAGATTTGGTAAGGCTGGTGGTGCAGGATATTTGATACTATCCTTTCAGCAATAATTCATCCACGGCTGCAATGGCTTTTTGTAAACGTTCATCATAATTTCCGCTGATATCAACCCAGGGTTCTTTTTGGTTGATCATGATGTCTTTGTAATGGTGGTATAATTTTTCACGGATCACCAGGTCTGGATATTCTCTCAATTCATCTTTTACCCAGGGGGCATCAATATTACCTAACAAATACAGATCATATTTTCTATCCACTATCTGGTTCAGTATCCAGTTGTGGCATTTATCGAAAACAAACTCACACCATACTTTTAGTACATACATATCGGTGTCGATAAAAATAAGTTGATTGTTAATTGCCGGCTGTTGAACGTTTTGATTCTCTCTGGTCAGCGGCAAACAGGCTACGGCTGTTTCTTCTAATGCAAGCTGGCCTTTGGCTACATCCAGCAGGTTTTCAAAAGTATAATCAGTGCCGTTTTTTAAAAGATATTCCCGTGCATATTCTTTTACCCAAATGGTATTATAATGTGCTGCCAGCTTTTCACACAAAGTGCTTTTTCCTGTTGATTCCGGGCCAACAATAACAATTTTTTTCATTCAATTTTTTTTATCCTGAACAGAGTCGAAGGATTTCCAGGCTGGTTTAGCCTTTATTACTTTTTTAAATACCGGGCAATCTTTGTGATGTGCCCCGGGTAAGTAACCCGTACTCATCAAAAATTCATTTACAATTTCTCCACCCGTAAAACGGAATGTTTTTTTAAATAGCTTTGTCCATTCCTCTTTTGTTTTTGGATGATGATGACCCAGCCAGTTTTTAAAAGACTTAAATTCTTTTTGCAATTGTACAATAGTTTTTGCATTTTCTATTGCCGCATTAATTTTTAACCGGTTGCGGATAATGTTGGCATCATTCATCAGCCGCTCAAAATCTTTATCGGTGTAAGTTGCTACTTTTTTAATATTAAAATTGTGATAGGCTTTTCTAAAACCTTTCTGTTTTTTTAAAATGGTGGTCCAGCTAAGGCCCGCCTGGTTGATTTCTAAAATGAGGCGGCAGAATAATTCATTGTCATCCTCAATAGGAAAACCATACTGGGTATCGTGGTATATTTTATGAACAGAAACTTCATTCACTTTCATAAAGCCAATGGCTTTGCAATACGACATAGCTTTTCTTGTTTATTTTGAATTTGTGTTCGCTCTCTTCATCCATTCCATTAACCCGAACATTGCCATAATAAATAAAACCACATAAAACACACTCGTAAAAACATATTGCTTTACAAAGTACAAAGGAACGGAAGCAATGTTGGTGGCAATCCACCAGTACCAGCTCTCTACTTTTTTCTTTGTCATCAGCCACATGCCGGTAAAAGCAGTGGCAGAAGCAAATGCATCTGCCCAGGGAATAGCACCGGGTGCAAAATCTTTTTTTAAATAAGTAAGCGATGCAAATATGCCGATGTAAAAAGCAGCAAAAAACAAACCCTGGTAAAGCTGCCATTTTTTATTGGAATAACTGATGTGAACGATGTGATCCTGCTGGTTGTTTTTCTTAGTCCATAAATACCATCCATAAAAGCTCATGACAGTGTAATATAAATTTACAGAAGCTTCACCCAGCAATTGCCCCTTCATACTCAGGTACACATAAAAAATAGTACTGAACAACCCAACAGGATACACCAGTATATTTTCAACTCTGGAAAACCATACACTTGCAATACCTGCAAATACAGCAATGTATTCCAGCCAGCCGGTATCCTTCATTCCTGTTACAAACTGTTGCCAGATTTCTGTTAAGCTCATTGAATATTTTTATTTCTTCAGCAGGCAAATTACCGTTTTGTTGTAAAAGATATTTTTGATTTTATAGGAGCATTCACTTTTACACAAAGTCATTTGCAAAATAAAAAAGCATCTGTAAAAGATGCTCAAAATTTATTTTACTTTTTAAAACACCCCTTTAGGGGATAGGGGCAACTTACTCTGCTTCCGCCACCACTTCTTTTACTTCCGGTATCATCCGCTTCATCATTCCTTCAATACCAGATTTTAAAGTGATCATCGAAGAAGGGCAGCCACTGCAGCTTCCCTGCAGCATCAGGTTTACAACACCATCATTATAGCTTTTAAACTGAATGGCGCCGCCATCCATTTCCACTGCAGGTTTTACATAATTTTCCAATAACTCCTTAATGCGTTTTACCACATCGTCATCATCTTCACTAACAGTGTTGCTGCTTTCGGTTTTCATGCTGGCAACGGCTTCTTCATTCACCACCACTTTTCCATCTTCCAGGTATTCCTTCAAAAATTGTTTAATGGTTGGTATCACATCCTGCCAGTCATTCGTTTCATTCGTTTTAGTAAGCGTAATAAAATTACTTGCTATAAAAACTGATTTAATAAAAGGGAAAGTAAATAATTCCTGCGCCAGTGGAGAAGGTGCGGCACTGGCTTCATCTGGAAAGTCTATGCTTTTACCGGGATACAATAATTTGTTGGCTACAAATTTCATTGTTTCCGGGTTGGGTGTCATCTCTGTATATATGCTGATAACGGTGCTTCCTGTTTTTATCATAAAAAGTAATTTGATGTTACTTTGCAAATTTAACGGTAATGCCAGTATTTTGTTTTAATCCGCCTTTTAGCTCACTGTTTTGAGGTTAATAATTTCCAATCTCGAAAATATGAGCGGATGTTAGGGGATTTTTTATCTTTAAGGCGGGGTTTTATGCAACAGCACATTAATTAAAGCAGGTTATTTTTTTTATTTTAAATAATATTACAAGTTCCGGTGCAACGATGTGTTTGCAAAAAGCCTCTTTAAAATATTCAAATCCATATTTTATGCACATAAAAAATATTGCCAGCTTAGTTTTATTAATCAGCCTCACAGCTGCAGTCTCTGCACAAAGAGTTAAGCGGAAAGGTGTGCAGCCAATAGATGTTTCAAAAAACAAACGGCCGGGCAATAAAAACAAGCCTGTTTTTGCAATGGAACAGCTGGCAGGCAAATGGCAGGAAATTGGCCGTACAGATAAAAGTAAACAAGCAGTTGATTTTACGGATACCATTTATTTGAATTTTACCAGCTCCTCAAAAGTGATTACCCGGGAGGGAAACAACATGACCAACATGACCGGCGCTGCTTCTATTGAAGAACCAGGAAATGTATTGCTGGCTGCGGCCGATGTGTACACGATATTGTCAGTGGCCGACAGCCAGCTGGTGATGGATAACCAGGAAAACTATATTCATACATTTAAAAAAGCCAACCAGTTTTTTTATGAAAATTATGGCAAGCTTGCGGTGAACCCGGATGTATATAAAGACCCGGTAGCAGTTACGCTTGCAGAGCTGATGGGTAAATGGATGGTGTACAAAAAAGATGCAAAGCCCGGTACGGTAAACCCTCCGGTAAACATTATTCAGTACCTGAAAATTACCGACAGCACCGGAGTGAACACGGCATCAGGCGAAATAACTTTTTATCAAACAGATAAATCAACAGCATTGCCCTGTACTGTAAAAGTTACCAATGCCGGTATGGATATTACGGCAGGTGAATATTCCTGGTCGCTGTTTGTGTACAAGGCTGACAAAAAAGAATTGGTTTTTGGCGATGCCGCTGTACTGCTTTATTATGCAAAAGGATATTAAAATCTATTTGCCCGGCGAACAAAAAGTTAAATTGTTTTTTTATACAAAGCTGTTCATCACAAAATAAAATAAACACAAAAAAACTTATTTAGCTTACAGGCAAATAATAATTCAGTAATATGCTGCAAACTCAGGAATCGACACTTTCTGTTTCAAATTCGGAAGATTATTTTAAATCCATCAACCGTTTCCAGCTTTTATCCATTGCTACCAAAGAAGGTATTTGGGAATATGATTTTGATACCCGTCAATCATTTTATAATGAAGGAATGATTGAACTGTTTGGCTACAGCAATGAAGAGATGGCCGATAATGAAACCTGGTGGCGCAACAACCTGCATCCGCAGGATAAAAAAAGAGTGATTACAGAAGTGGATGAAATAATAGCCAGCACTAAATCAGTGTGGTGGGGCAAGTACCAGTTCAGGGCCAAAGACGGCAGTTACAAATTGATACTGGACAGGCTTTTTGTTGTGAGAGATGAAAACCAAAAAGCACTACGCCTTATCGGTACCATGCAGGATCTTACAGAAATAGATGCCCTGCAGCAACAGCTCGACAAGATTCGCAGGCAGCACCACACTAATATGATGAGGGCTATTTTCCAGGCAGAAGAAAACGAACGCAAAGTGATCAGTGAAGAACTGAATGAAAATATCAACCAGGTGCTGGCTGCCATTAACATGCACCTTGCACAGGCCAAAACCCAAATTAATAAAGCCGGGTTGGGCTGGCTGCAGGAGGCACAGGAGTTGTTGCTGGATTCTATATCGGGTATCAGGAATATTTCTAAACGCTTATCGCCAATTGTGCTGAATGATCTTGGTTTTGAGCTGGCGCTGGACGACCTGCTGAAAGGATTGCAGCAAAATAAAAATATCCACTACAAAATTTTGCTGGATGAAAATGCCATCAACATTGCCACCGCCGACATACAAACTGTTTTGTACCGCATAACACAAGAGCAGGTAACAAATATTGAAAAACATTCTGCTGCTAAAAATATTTTAATAAAAGTGGAAACACTGGGCAGCAAGATCAGGATGACAATAGAGGATGATGGCATTGGCATCAACCTGAAAGCGATTCAATATGGCAAAGGATTTTCTAACATACAGGAAAAGACAGAAGCATTTGACGGCAACTTCAACCTGGAAAGTGTGGAAGGGAAACCTGGGTTCAGGCTTGAGGTAATTATTTAAACACCCCAGCACCCTTCCTCTCCCTCTAAAGGGGTGAGGCGGTACATCAAACCGTTAATAATTATTTTATCTTCCACATCAACTATTGTTCTTTGCCAATCAAGGATAATAACATCAAACATCGCAGCAAACACTTTAAATTTTTGAACTCTTGCCTTTAAGCCCCGGAATTTATCCCGATAAAATCGGGAGGGGTTTGGGGTAATATCCTCAGCTTTGCATAATTCAGCATAATTTTTTTCTCCCCATTTAATTCAAACAGCACACTGGCAATCGGGTTGTGTGCAGCACCTTCCATCTTCAATACTTCACCAAAACCAAATTTCTGATGTTCTACTTTTTGCCCTGCCTGCAGGTTGCTGGTATCACTCGGTGCAAAGTCTGCCGAAGGGGTATGTTCTTTCGTTTGCGGACGAACAGGCACTAAATAAGCAGGCCTGCTTTTCTCTTCTTTCCTTGCTGGAAAAGCTGGTTTACTTCCGCCACCCATTCTGTCAAAAGCACTGCCACCCCAGTTATTACTGTGCCCGCCCTGGTTGCGTACACCGCCGCCTGCAAAACTTTTATCAATATAATCTTCCGGCATTTCATCAATAAAACGGCTCGGTTCATTTTGTTGTAATTGTCCAAAACGGTAACGGGCATTCGCATACGTTAGCCACAGTTTTTTCTTTGCCCTGGTGATGGCTACATAGAATAAGCGGCGTTCTTCTTCCAGCTCTTCTCTTGTATTGATGCTCATGCCGCTGGGGAACAAAGTTTCTTCCAGGCCACCCACAAACACACAACTAAATTCCAATCCTTTTGCCGCATGTATTGTCATCAGCTTTACACTGTCTGCATCATCTTTATTATTGTCTGCATCGGTATATAAAGAAACCTGCTGTAAAAAAGTACCGAGGCTTTTATCTCCCACTTCGCCATCTTCTTCATTCATCGGCGTTTCTGTAAATTCTTTAATTGAGTTTAATAATTCCTGCACATTCTCATACCGGGCAACACCTTCGGTGGTTTTGTCATTGAATAATTCTTTTACAATCAATGTACTCTTTCCCACAATCACTGCCAGATCGTACGCATTCTTTTTCTGCAATTCACTCTGAAACATTTTTATCATCATCACAAAGTTGTTGATGGCTTCCAGTGTACCGGCTTTAAAGCCATACAGCGAAGCTTTCTCAATTACCTGCCAAAGCGTTAAATCATTTTCATTGGCTGCTAAAATTGCCCTGTCCAAACTCGTTTTGCCAATGCCCCTTGCAGGAAAATTGATAATGCGTTTCAAAGCTTCTTCATCGCTTGGGTTTACCACCACTCTCAGGTAAGCGATGTAATCTTTAATTTCTTTGCGCTGGTAAAATGATAAGCCGCCATAAATGCGGTAAGGAATATTCATCCTCCGCAGACTTTCTTCATAGCTGCGGCTCTGTGCATTGGTGCGGTATAAAATTGCAAATTCATTATTGAAAAAATGGTTCCGCAATTTTTCTTCCTGTATGGTATCGGCCACATATTTTCCTTCTTCGTTATCGGTAGCAGTACGAACCAGTTTTATTTTATCACCATCGCCTTTATCGGTCCACAGGGTTTTGGGCAATTGGTTTTTATTGTTGCTGATAATTTCGTTGGCTACATTTAAAATGCTTTTTGTGCTGCGGTAGTTTTGTTCCAGCTTCACCACTTTTACATCGTCATAATCTTTTTCAAACTGCAGAATGTTCTCAATGGTGGCACCACGAAAACTGTAAATGCTTTGAGCATCATCTCCTACCACACAAATATTTTCATGCATAGCACCAAGCAACTTTATTATTTCATATTGAGAAGTATTGGTATCCTGGTACTCATCAATCATGATGTACTTAAACTTGCGCTGGTATTTGCTCAACGCATCGGGATGGTTCTTCAGTAGTTCATACATTTTAAACAACAGGTCGTCAAAATCCATGGCGCCATTTTTAAAACAGCGCTTGTTGTACGCATCATAAATTCTACCGAGTGCAGGCCGATTGGCCCTTGCATCTTCCTGCTGCAATGCCCAGTCGTTCTTGTATTCTTCCGGGCTTATCAAACTGTTTTTGGCAGAAGAGATTCGGTTGTAAACAACATTGGGTTTGTAAATTTTATCATCCAGTTCCATTTCGTTGATCACCGCTTTGATCACACTCTTGGCATCATCCGTATCGTAAATAGTAAAGTTGCTGGGGTAACCGATTTTGTTAGCCTCACCTCTCAGTATCCTTGCAAACACACTGTGAAAAGTGCCGATGTATAAATTTCTAGCTTCATTGTTGCCCAGCGTACGCTCCACCCTTTCCTTCATTTCTTTTGCTGCCTTGTTTGTAAAAGTAAGCGCCAGTATGTTGAATGAATCAACATTGTGCTCCGCCATCAGGTGTGCAATTCTTGTGGTTAATACTTTTGTTTTACCGCTGCCTGCACCGGCTATAATCATTAAAGGGCCGTCTTTGTGGATAACCGCTTCTCTCTGGGGTTCGTTCAGTTCGTCTAAGTAATTGTGCATGTTGCGAAGGTACGAAAGGAGGAGGTGGAGGTATTAGTTTGTGAAAGAAAAAATTGTGGCAAAATAAGAGCTGGTGTTTATGCAGTACTTCTTGGCAATATGGTCAATCTTGAACTGCTACTTTTCTTAGAACAGATTTTACCTTGTCGAAACTAATTTCATCAAAGTCTGTTTTTATTTTTTCTTCAACACTCATATCCTTCACTTTTAATTTTAAGGATAAATAACTAAGTTTTCTTTTATTCATTTCAATCAAGTGAGCCCATTTCATTACCGATATCGTAATGTTTTTATTTTCATTTTGAAAATAAAAATAAGGGTTCTCCCTTGGTTTTGGGGCACCATCTATTTCATATCTGCCAGACTTATTAATTTCAGAACTTATTAATATTATATGAAAGTTTACGTCTTCGGAATAAAAAGAACTTTCTTCAATTTCCCGAGCATATTTTTTTACTTGTTGCAATTCGACTGGGCTGATTTTCACTTTCGGTGCTTTTAATTCAACGATTAATACCTCCCTTTTGATTTCATCTATTGGTTTTTCACTATAAATAAACAAGTCTGTAATTGAACGTGCCTTTACATCAATCTCATTATTAATATTGTCCTCTTTTTTATTGGGCTTATATATTAAGTTTTCCTCTCTAAGTTTTTTTAAATTGTTCTCAAGATTAGTATCAGATAAAAGCCGTGTGCTATCCAAATACTTTTCGCCAAAAATCCATAAAGTCTTTTCTAAAACTTTATGAAGTTCTTTACGTTCAGCAATATGCTTAGATATTTCACTACATGCCAACTTTTCCACAAATTCCAAATCTTCTATTTTTTTTGAAACCTTTTCTGAAAATTCAATAACATCCTCTATTTCGGCACGGTCAAGTAAATCATTGAATTTTTTTACATGTTTCGTATCAAGCCTTAGAATTTTTTGAAGTATCTTATCAAGTTCTCCTGTTGTAATAGTTCTATCAATTAATGGATAGATTATTTCTCTGAGTTGTTTGTTGGTCGTAAAAAGATTATATCTTTCTTCAACTAAATAAGCAACTTTATCAAATAGTATAACCTTTGATTTTGAAGTAGCATTTGAAACTTCTTTGTATGGATAGAAACTATCTTTTTTTAGCTTTGATAAAAAGCCTTCATATTCTTTATTTTTTCCTTTGAAGAAATGATTTAATTTATCCTTTATAAAAGCTTTAAAGTGATGGACATTATCATCCAGTCCGTCAATATCTAAGTTTCTATACAAGTCAGTTTCAAGAACATCTGAATGAATATACACAAACCACCCTTTAGATTTTGGACCCAACCAATCGGCATCGTATTGAAAACCACTTACAATAGTATCTACCCCTGCATTTTTTGTAGTAAGAAAAATCCTTATTTCATCAATGGTCGACTTAAGTTGAATGTAAGTGAATAGTAGGTTGTGTTCCTTGCCTTTTTTGTCTTTAAAGGAAGCCAGAAATTTTTTCTGGCACTCCTTGAATAAAATCTTCTGGCTTTAATAACGCCTTATTTATCTTAAACTTAATTGACTTATTAAAAATTACAATCGGATACCTTTCAAATATGGCATTATTAATATTATCTTTTAGTAATCTTTCTGATATTTTTCTTTTTTGATTCTTCCCTGTTATTACTGGGTCATAAATATTATTTATTGAAACTTGATAATATGTTTTATGATTCCCCATCAGGATACTTTCATCTGTATCAATTTCTAAATCTTCGATTTTTTTTACACTTTTTATGTACTGCTCACTAAATGGGATTATAACTTTTGAATAGGTATTATTATCTGAGTCAAAACCCACAGTTTCAATTTCAATATTTGAACCTATTTGCAATGCTGCAAATCTTCCAATTCCTTTCCCTCCTTTTTTGCTTGAGTCTCCAAAATCCATCAATCTATCCTGAATACTATTTTGATGAACACCAATACCATCATCTCTTACAATAATTTTTTTTATTTGGGTTGGAGCTAGTTCATTTTCGCCAGAATAATCAATTGTAATATCAATATTTTTGGCATCAGCCTGTATCGAATTATTTATTAATTCACAAAATGCAAGAAAAGTACTTTGATATTGGGTAAAAAGGTCATGCAATAAACGAGTGGTGGCTGAAACTTTCCTTTTCATAATAAGTATTATATCCTATGAATACGCAGATATCTTTTGTGAAGATATAGTTTTAAGAAATGTCGATGATTAAAAATATCTAACCAAAAAAATATGGATTCGGTTAGTATTTTATTTATCAATTTCTTTTATCCGTTTTATTCTCAATTCTCTTAATACTCTCTGCACTCGGCAAATCCTCCGGCATTGTTCCCCCTAACTCTTCAATCGTCTGCCTCACTTTCCTCCCTACTTCAAAATGTGTTTTGTTAGCATTATTTTTTCCTTTCACTTTATCACGTTTCAGTTTTTCCTCAGTTTGTGTGGCCCGGAAAAGGTTGGCAGCTAATTCCGTACTTCCCATGTGGTCTAAAATACCTTCGCTCTTTTTTAGTCCTTTCTTTTTATGAATTCCCTTTGCATCAAGCCCATTGTACAAACCCATATATCCATGATTTTGAAAAATGGCGTACTCATACGGTTGAATTACACCTGCTGCTTTGGCGGCATCAGCTAATTGCTTATTATGCTCCGCCGTTTCTTTTCTTAAATACAGGCGCTTTTCTTCTTCACTACCTAACTTTTCAAAAGCATCTTCCAGCAATTCCTGTTTACGGGTTTGCACAGCAAAATATGTTTGCCCAAGCGCCACCACTTCTTTTGAAGGGTCTGCATTTTGAATAATCAAATAACAGGCATATCTGCTTAAGTGCAGGTCGCCAATATCTCTTGTTGCTCCAGAACCAATCGTTACCATTTTCTCCACACGGGAAAAATGGTCTTGTACAGACTGGCCGCTGTTTTCACAAGCTTCCTTGGCTTTGGCAATTACGTTTAAAAACTTGTCCCACTTGATATATTGAAGAGTTGCAAAAAGCCCTCTTGCACTCCAGTATTCCTGACCTATTTCATTTGTCTTTTTTATCTGTTCGAATGTAGATGGTTCTTTCGCCATGTTTAGCTAATTTTATTAGGTTCAAATTTACTAAATATTTTGACATTAAATAAAAACTCTTTACTTTGCTACAACAACAAACTTCCATGAGCAACATAAAACTTTTTGAACATAAACAAATCCGCAGCCATTGGGATGCAGCTGAGGAAAAATGGTATTTTGCTATAGTAGATATAATTGCAGTTTTAACTGACAGCGCAAATCCGCAAGTTTACTGGAGAGTATTAAAAAAACGCCTTGCTGAAGAAGGAAATGAAACCGTTACAAATTGTAACGGTTTGAAAATGCAAGCTCCCGATGGTAAGCAAAGACTTACCGATGTTGCCGACACTGAACAACTCTTCCGCCTTATCCAATCAATTCCTTCACCCAAGGCAGAACCCTTTAAACAATGGCTGGCAAAAACGGGTTATGAAAGAATTGAAGAATCGCAAAATCCTGAACTGAGCATTGACAAGGCAATGGAAAATTACCTGAAACTTGGTTACAGCAAAAACTGGATTAACCAACGCCTCAAAAGTATTGAAGTAAGAAAAGAGTTGACAGATGAATGGGAAGAACGGGGCGTAAAAAAAGGGCAGGAGTTTGCATCGCTTACAGATATTATCACCAAAGCATGGAGTGGTAAAACCGTGAAAGAATACAAACAGCACAAGAACCTGAAGAAAGAAAACTTACGGGATAACATGACCAATCTTGAACTGGTGCTGAACATGCTGGCTGAAGCTTCCACAACAGAAATAAGCAAGGAGAAAAAGCCGAAAAATTTTGATGAAAACAAACTGATTGCAAAGCAGGGCGGCGATATTGCTGGTAACACCCGTAAAGCGATTGAAGCCAAAAGCGGCAAACAAATTGTGAGCAGTCAGAATGCCAAAGCATTAAGGACAGCCACCCCAAAGAAAACATTGAAAGGAACAAAAAAATAATACTAACAGCTGCGTTACTATTATAACTCCCTGCAAAATACTTTTACCGCTAATGTTTTAAATGCGTACAGAAAGATACGATAGCAGATATTTGCACAAACCAACATTTGAAGATCAACATCACTATAACAAAAAATATTTCAACCTGTGCAAACAGCTGGGATGATTTTTTACCTGAAGCCCATCACTTAAAAAGCCACCACCTGCTGGGTTTTGAGCAATCCGCTATTGCCGACATTCAAAATAATTATGTACAGGTTTTCTTAAACAATCAATTGATTGGTCTGCTGTACCTGCAGCAGTTCGGTTTTCAACACAAACATTTGAATTTTAAAAACGATCAGTCTGGGTGGAGCAGGCTGATAAAAATGATATTGCCGAAACGGCTGCTCCTGCTGGTATGTGGGCATTTGTTCAGGATTAATTACCCCGGCTTTTATTTTAAAAATCCTTCTCACCAATCACTGCTTTTTGATGCCATTGATTTATTCATCCGTGAAAATAAAAAGGAAAAACCCTGCGGCATTATGATCAAGGATTGCAATGATGATTTTATTGAGCAACGCTGCCGCTTGTCGGGCTACCAGTTTTTTAATGGTGATGTTACCATGGAGATTGGCAGAAGAGCACACTGGCATTTGTTTGATGATTATTTAAAAGACCTAAAGAAAGATTATTTAAAAAGGGCTAAAAAAATTCTGCACTCATTTGAACCCATCGAAAAAAGAGAACTGGCCGCTGCTGATATTTTACAACAATCTGTGGCAATAGAAAACCTGTACTGGAATGTGGTAAACAAACAAACCATCAAATTGGGAACCGTAAATGCCGCTTATTTCTATGAATTAAAAAACGACCTGCAACAGAACTTTGAGTTTCATGCTTTGTATGAAAATGAAATAATGGTGGGCTTCTACACGTTTGTATTTTATGAAAATGAAATGGAGACCCACTACATTGGCCTGGATTATGAGGCCAATAAAAAGTATAAACTTTATTTCAATATTTTATTTTGGGGGATTAAAAAAATGATTGAACGCCGGGATAACAAACTGGAACTGGGCAGAACGGCAAGAGAAGCAAAAACAAACCTGGGAGCTTTGCCCAAACAGATTTTCAATTATATAAAAATCAGTAACCCGTTAGCAAGGCTCACTCTAAATTATTTTTTAAAAAAATTCAACAAAGCAGAAGACCAATCATTCATTAGCCGCAATCCTTTAAAATGAAAAAACATCAGCAAAAAATATTGACAGGCCTTTTTATTTTACTGGCCGCCGCCTGGTTGGGAAGATCACATATCCGCCAGTTATTTTCACCTGCCATGAAGTTTGCAGCTGCAGCGTTAACGGGCATTGACAACAACCAAAAAGTAACCATCAATGACTTTAAAGGAAGTGTCGTAATTGTATCCTGCTACCAAACCTGGTGCATTGACTGTGCCAGGGAAACACCGGAATTGAATCAGCTGGCAACAGATATTAATTCAGAAAAATTTAAAGTACTATATAT
>JANLQY010000184.1:0-18349 GCA_031368105.1 Chitinophagaceae bacterium | reverse complement strand
TGGTTTAAGTGTTAAAAAATAGGTTTAGTGAAATACCTGTTTAAGTACCTCCGGAGTTAAGGGGGGTACCGGAGGTTGAGTTAAGGGAGGGGTTGGTAGTTGGAGGGTACCGTTACCCCCTCAATACACACATTGCAAATTGAATCTGCAGATTTAGCTATCTATGCTGCATTAGATGTCAACGTAAAAAAAAATTAAAAAAAAATCTGAAAAAGGGTGTTGTCGATGCATACTGTCAAATCCTCACGCTTAAAAGAAAATCAAATCAAAAAATATGACAGGAATTAAAAAGTATTTGAAGAGAGTTTTGAGTACAAATATTAAACCTTATGGTCACATTCATGGTCACAAAATAAAAAAGCAGCTATGAATTAGATCATAACTGCTTGATTTTTAAGCTCCCCCTGCCCGACTTGAACGGGCGACCCTCTGATTAACAGTCAGATGCTCTAACCAACTGAGCTAAGGAGGAATGGGCGGCAAAAATAAGGCTTTTTATTTTTTAGCAAAATAATTAAGTAGTTATTTCAACCAATTGAATAATTTATTTTCTTCAAAGCCAACAAATACGCCTTCTGGCCTTACTTCTATAGGAAATGTTTTTAAAAAATATCCTTCCCCGCTGCTGTTTCTGCCATTGGTTACATTAAAGCGGTATCGATGCAGCGGGCAAACAATATTTCCCAAAGCATCTATGTAACCATCTGCCAGGGTGCCGCCGGCATGAGGGCATTTGGCAATACAGGCATTTATCACATTTTCTTTTTTTGAAAGGCATATTTTTTTATCCGCCACATCTACCTGGAGCAAATTATTTTCATTAAAAAATAATTCTTCCTGACTATTTGCTACTTTATGCCAGGTATATTTTTTTGATGCCTCCATTAAAATGATTTAACGGTTTAGTAAAAAAATTCTGCCCGGTATGGATACCGCACTTGGTACATGTCCCTTACTTTATTAAGGATCGTTTGCTTGAGCAAATCAATATTTGTTTTTTCGATGGCAGAAACAAATACACAGTTTCCCTTTGTTTCATTTTGCCATCTTGCTTTTAGGTCGTCAAGTATTTCTTTTTTTACTTCGGGTTCCAGCCACTTGTCAAAAGCTTCCAGTTCGTATTTATCCATTTTATTAAAAATGGTAACTGTCGGCTTTTCGCCAACTTCTAATTCGGCTAATGTTTTGTTCACCACTTTCAGTTGCTCTTCGAATTGCGGATGCGACATATCCACCACATGCAGCAATATATCTGCTTCTCTTACTTCATCGAGTGTACTTTTAAAACTTTCCACCAAATGATGTGGCAGCTTGCGAATGAACCCTACTGTATCGCTTAACAGGAAAGGCGTTTGTTCAAACACCACTTTTCTTGTAGTGGTATCCAGCGTTGCAAATAATTTATTTTCTGCAAACACTTCACTTTTACTCAGCAGGTTCATCAGGGTTGATTTACCAACATTGGTGTAGCCTACCAGTGACACCCTTATAAATTCACCTCTTTCTTTTCTTTGTGTAAATGACTGCTTATCAATTTCGGCTAACCGTTTGCGCAGTAAAGTTATTTTATCTTTCACAATACGTCGGTCAGTTTCAATTTCTGTTTCACCCGGGCCCCTTGTTCCTACGCCACCACCCTGCCTTTCCAAATGCTTCCACATCCCTTTCAGCCTGGGTAAAATGTATTGGTACTGTGCCAGCTCCACCTGGGTTTTTGCCTGTGCTGATTTGGCACGGCTGGCAAAAATATCCAGTATCAAATCGCTGCGGTCAATTGTTTTTACTCCCAGTTCTTTTTCTATATTTTGAATTTGTGAGCCGGTGAGTTCATCATCAAAAACCACCAGATCCACATCCGGCTGTAGGGATACAAATTTTTTAATTTCTTCCAGCTTACCCTTACCAACAAATGTGCGGCTATCCGGGTGAGGCAGTTTTTGGGTAAATCTTTTTACAGCTGTCACCCCTGCCGTTTCTGCTAAAAATGCCAGCTCATCTAAATAGTCTTTTAGCTGCAGTTCTGTTTGCTCTGCTGTTACCAGGCCCACCAGCACCGTTTTTTGTTCCTGTTTAAATTTTCTTTTCTCTATCAAAGTATTTTCTTTTTTATGTCATCCCGACTAAGGAGGGATGTGTTGATGTGTAATACAAATGTTTGGCAGATCCCTCATTCGTCGGGATGACATGCAAAAATAAAGCGTTCCTGCTACAGGAACGCTTTAAATAAATTGAATTGTTATAATTAATTTACTACTGTTTCTTTTGCCGGGATTACCCATTTTTGCATTTCTTCACAGGTTTTATATTCTGCATCAATCTTAATATAATAAGTAGGTATTTTTTCTGTGAACCATTTTTCCAGGCTGTTATTCTTTTTTTCTTCTAAAGCCCTTTGAGCAATTTTGCTGTAATCATCTTTTATGTTTTCCCTGTGTGGTTCACTCCTGCTTAACAGGTACACAATCCTTACCCCCCGTTTGCCTCTTTCATCAGCAAATTCTGTTGGCTGAGAATATTCACCAACCTTTAAATTTTTCATCATTACCACCATGTCTTTATCTAACTGGTCGATAGTAATATAAGTGCTTCCTTCTGTATTCGACTTTCTTCCCCCTGTAAATTTGCTTGCATCATCATCACTGTATTTAGCAACAGCTTCTCCAAATTGTATGGTGCCTGCAATTAATTTAGCCCTTACAGAATCCAGTTTTTGTTTGGCTCCAGTTGCTTCTGTCTTTGTTACCTGTGCAATTTTGAGGATGTGCCTTACCACCGCATCATCGCCAGCCCGATTTATCATTTGAATAATATGATAGCCAAACTTACTTTTAAATGGGCTGGATACCTGGCCTTCTTTTAATGAAAAAGCTTTTTGTAAAAATGCAGGATCCCATTGCTTTTCATTCCTGTTCAATTCATATTTACCACACTTGTCTTTACTTCCCGGATCTTCTGAATAAAGTGCTGCCAATGTGCAAAAATCTTTCTTCCCGGTTTCTAACTGTAATTTGAATTCTTTTAATTGGTCGATAGCATATTCTTCTGCATCCCTGCCGGCTTTTGGAAAGGTTACAATCTGGCCAATCTCCAGTTCGCTTTCA
The DNA here is from genome assembly GCA_031368105.1 of Chitinophagaceae bacterium. Lineage (GTDB taxonomy): Bacteria > Bacteroidota > Bacteroidia > Chitinophagales > Chitinophagaceae > Ferruginibacter. The sequence continues at coordinate 15,248 of JANLQY010000184.1, read as the reverse complement.
TAAAAAGACAAACTGTCTTTGGGGATTTTATCAAAATACGCTTTCACTTCATTGGGTGTGATGCGGATGCCTTCCACAATTTTATTACGCATTAAGCCAGCCAGCTTCCTTTCCCTGAAACCATCTTTAAAATCTTCTTTTAACTGGTAAAGCGTTCTGCCCGAAATTTCTTCTAATTTTTCTTTCGATCCGTAAGCATTGATGAACCCTCGTATTTGGTTGTCGATGTCTGCGGCTATTTCTTCTTCTGATATTGGCAGTGAATCTTTTTCGGCCTGCAGCACAAGGGCTTTGATGCCCATTGCCTGTTCTAAGGAAAGGCATTTTGCATTTACCGGAACTTCCACTCCCTGCCGTTGCATATCGAGTATTGTATTATCAATATCGCTTTTTAAAACAATCTTATCACCTACTACTGCAATGATTTTATCTGCCTGCACTTTCTTTGGCTGGGCCTGAGAAGCGATGAATAAAAAATTAGAAATAAGAAATGCAAAAATTATTTTCATCTTCAAAAAATTATTTTCAAAAATAAGGCAGATGAAATACGATGAAATCATCTGCCTGCTTTATTAACAAATGTTTGTTTTGCCAAAGATTACAAAGTCCGCTTCACTTCTACTTCTTCAAAGGCTTCTACAATATCTCCAACCTGGATGTTTGCATAATTCTTAATGGTCAATCCGCACTCCATATTATTGGTTACTTCTTTCACATCATCTTTATAGCGTTTCAAACTACCAAGCTCTCCGGTAAATATTACGATGCCATCTCTAACCAAACGGATGCGGTTGTTCCTGGCAATTTTACCTTCGATTACAATACAACCTGCCACCGTAGCCTTATCAAATTTGTACATTTCCTTGATTTCCACATTGGCCAGTATCTTCTCTTCAACAGCCGGTTCCAGCATACCTTCCATTGCACTCCTGATTTCTTCAATGGCATTGTAGATAATAGAGTACAGTTTGATTTGTATGGACTCAGCCTCGGCCAGTCTGGCTGCCTGTATTGACGGACGAACATTAAAACCAATGATGATTGCATCGGACGCATTTGCCAAAGTAACATCGCTTTCTGTAATAGCACCTACGGCTTTGTGAATCACTTTCACCACAATTTCTTCAGTGCTTAATTTCTGTAATGAATCACTCAATGCTTCTACCGAACCATCCACATCACCTTTAATAATTACATTTAATTCTTTAAAGTTGCCCAATGCCAAACGGCGGCCAATTTCATCCAGTGTAATGTGTTTCTTAGCCCTCATACCCTGTTCCCTCAATATCTGTCCACGTTGATAAGCTTTTTCTCTTGCCTCACTTTCATTTGCATATACTTTAAATGTTTCGCCAGCCTGTGGTGCACCATTCAATCCTAAAATTAAAACGGGAGTAGATGGCGGCGCAATATCAGCACGCTGGTTACGCTCATTGTACATTGCTTTTACCTTACCAAAATTTTGGCCTGACACAATCATGTCGCCCTGCTTAAGGGTACCGTTTTGTACCAAAATAGTTGCTACATAACCACGGCCTTTATCAAGCGAAGCTTCAATAACGGTTCCGTTTGCAGCCTTTACAGGATTGGCTTTTAATTCTAAAATATCTGCTTCCAGTAATATTTTTTCCAGCAACAGGTCAATGTTTAATCCCTGCTTGGCGCTTATTTCCTGGCTTTGGTATTTACCGCCCCAGCTTTCCACCAATATATTCATCGATGCCAGTTGCTCCTTAATCTTTTCAGGATTGGATCCATCCCGGTCAATTTTATTGATGGCAAATATCATTGGTACATTAGCTGCCTGTGCATGCGATATTGCCTCTTTTGTTTGTGGCATTACAGCATCATCTGCAGCCACCACTATTACAGCAATATCTGTAACCTTGGCACCCCTTGCCCTCATGGCCGTAAAGGCTTCGTGGCCGGGAGTATCCAGGAAGGTGATGTGCCTTCCGTCTTTTAAAGTAACTTCATAAGCACCGATATGCTGTGTGATACCACCAGCTTCACCGGCAATTACATTTGTATTTCTGATATGATCCAGCAAAGATGTTTTACCATGATCTACGTGGCCCATGATGGTAACAATTGGCGCCCTTGGCTTTTGGTCTTCTGCTCTAACTTCTTCATCATCTTCTTCCAAACCGGCTGCGTCTTCCACACCAATAAATTCCACTTCGTAATTAAATTCGCTTGCTACCAGTTCAATAACGTCAGCCTCTAAACGCTGATTAATGGAAACCATGATACCAAGGTTCATACACTTGCTGATAACATCTGCAAAACTTACATCCATCAGGTTGGCCAGTTCGCTTACTGAAATAAATTCTGTTACCTGCAGTTTATTTGTTCCTTCACTATCACCATCTCTTTGCTCTGCCTGTTCACCTCTTTTAGCCTTGCGGTACTTGGCTTTCAGGCTTTTGCCCCTGCCGCCGCCGCCAGATAATTTGGCCTGTGTTTCTTTTATTTTATCCTGAATTTCTTTAGCGTCAATTTCTTTGTCTTCTCTACGGGCCGGAGTTGATGGCCTGTTATTAAACCTGCCCTGACCCTGACTGCCCTGGCCTTGTCCCTGACCGGCAGGCCTGTTAAATCCACCGGGTGCTCCGCCTGGTCTATTTCTGTTGGGATCGAATCCTCCGCCCTGTCTTGGAGGATGATTCCCCGGAGCTTGTCCTCCCTGCGGCGGCGGAGATCCTCCGCCTTTTCTTTCTACAGGAATACGTTTGCGTTTACGTTTATCATCACTATCCTTCTTTGGCCTGGTGTCGTTGTCAACCGGCAATTCAATTTTGCCCAATATCTTAGGACCTTCAAGCCTGTCTGCTTTAATATTTTCAATTGTTGCAGGAACATCCGCTTTAGGTTCTTCTGCAATTACCTCTGCAACAGGAGCCGGCTTTTCAGGTACTGGTACCGGGGGTTCCACTGGTTTCTCTGCTGCTTTTTTTGTTGCCGGTTTCTCTACTTTTTCCTCTATTTTTTTGGTAGATTTTTTAGGTCTTGTAGATGAATCAATAGCATCTAAGTCTATCTTAGTAACTACTTTAGGTGCTTCTAATTCCGGGGCTTCAATTTTTACTACTGTTACTTTTTTGTCGGCTTCTTCCACTACCGGTGCCGGTGTTGTTTCTTTGGGAGCAGGCTCTGCTACTGGCTCTGCAACTACAGGCTCTGCCACCACCACTTCAGCTACTTTTTCCACCACCGGGGGGGCTGGAGGAGCAGGAGCTACTGTTTCTTTTTTCTTGAAAGAGAGATCTTCTTCATCTCTTTTCTTTTTAGGCTCTGCACCTGCAGCCCCTTTTGTTAGTTCAATCTTTTCAGCATTTTGCTTAGCTACTTTGTCCTGCTGAAACTCTGACTGCAGCACACGGTACATTTGTTCCGTAAGCTTTGCAGTAGGCTTCAGGTCTTCGTTGCTAAAACCTTTTGACTCCAAAAATTCAATAAGGGTGTCTTTTCCAATATTAAACTCTTTGGCCGCCGCCATTAATCTGGGTGTATTTGTTGCTACTTCTGACATTCTTGATTTTGTACCTGAATCCCAATGGGACTAATGTATTCCGTTATAATTATTAAATTCTGTTACTTGCTGAAATCAATCTTCTTACTCTTTTTCAAACTCTTCTTTCAATATCCTCAATACATCTGCAATGGTTTCTTTTTCCAAGTCAGTTCTGCGTTCTAATTCTTCTGCATTTAATTCCAATACTGATCTTGCTGTATCACATCCCACTTTTTTCAACGCTTCAATTACCCATGGTTCGATCTCATCGCTGAATTCTTCCAGGTCAATATCAAATTCATCTACTTCACCTTCACTATCCCTGAATACATCAATTTCAAATCCTGTTAATTCACATGCCAGTTTAATGTTCACCCCTCTTCTGCCAATTGCCAGGGAAACCTGATCTGGCTTCAGGTAAACAGTAGCATGTTTCTTTTCGTCATCAATATCAATGCTGGTAATTTTTGCCGGCGTAAGTGAACGTTGGATCAATAATTGAATATTGCTTGTCCAGTTGATTACATCAATATTTTCATTTTTCAATTCTCTTACAATACCATGAATGCGGCTTCCTTTCATCCCCACACATGCTCCCACCGGATCAATCCTGTCATCAAAACTTTCTACCGCAATCTTAGCCCTTTCTCCCGGATCCCTCACAATCTTTTTCACTACAATCAGGCCATCAAATATTTCGGGTACTTCTATTTCTAATAATTTTTCAAGGAAAGAAGGGCTTGTTCTTGAAATTAAAATTACTGCCTGGTTATTTTTTAACTCCACTTTCTTTACAACGCCTCTTACATTTTCGCCTTTCTTAAAATAGTCAGAAGGAATTTGCTCAGATTTTGGTAAAATCATTTCATTGCCTTCTTCATCCAGCAGCAACACTTCTTTTTTCCAAACCTGGTACACTTCCCCACTCACAATTTCGCCTACCCTGTCTTCATATTTTTTAATCAACAAATTTTTCTTTAAATCGTTGATACGGCTTGCCAGTGTTTGCTTTCCTGCCAATATTGCCCTGCGGCCAAATTCTTTTTGAATATCCACTTCCTCGTACAATTCTTCCCCCACCTGATAATCGGGTTCAATTTTGATAGCGTCTTTGTATTCAATTTCCGTAAGGGTGTTGTACACATCGTCATTATCTACAATGGTACGACGGCGGAAAATTTCCAAATCGCCTTTCTGGTCATTTACGATCACATCAAACTGCTCATCGCTGCCATATTTTTTACGGATCAATGTTTTAAAAACATCTTCCATTACTTTCATCAACGTAGGACGATCTATGTTTTCTGCATCTTTAAATTCCTGGAAGGAATCAATTAAATTAATACGTGCCATATACCTTACCAGCCTCACTTTTGTATCCCCGCCGGCAGGGGAGTTTTATTATAAAAATTAAAAAGATATCAATACAATTGCCTGTTTTATCTCGTTAAAAGCAATGTCTTTTATGTGTGTTACTGCTTTTTTATTTTTTCCTTCTGTGTATTCAATCTGGATACCATTTTCATCTGCACTCAACAATTTACCTTCTTTTTTGGTATCGTCTGTAAACGTTACCTCCAGCTTGCGGCCAATATTTTTTTTGTACTGCCGCAGCATTTTCAGCGGCTCATCCACTCCCGGGCTGGATACTTCCAGTGAAAAATTACCATCAGGATACCAGGCTTCTTCTTCAATTGTTTTGTACAAAGCCCGGTTTATTTTGATACATTTTTCAATGCTCAACCCACTGTCTGCATCTAAAAACACTTTTATGTTATTAGTAGCTTTAATACGGACAGAAACTAAAAAAATATCTTCGTTGCCCTCAATTAATTTTTCAATTAATGCTTCTGTTGCCTGTATGGGTGATGCCTGGTTCATTGTAAAAAAAGAAGGGAACGTCTTCGTTCCCTTCATCTGTTTCTTTTTTCCGAGGCAAATGTAAGTAACAAATAGTTACCCTCCAAAACAGAGTACTTTTTTAAAATATCGGGAGTTTATATTATTGCTAAATATTAACAGCGTGACTGCCGATCAATTTATACATTTGCAGTATGAACTTTTTTAGACTCGCCTTTGAGCTCTTTGCGCTTTATATTTTGTACAAATTAGTTTTTGATTTTATTATCCCTGTTGCTAAAACCACCAAGCAGGTAAAGAAGCAATTTTCGGATATGAGTCAACAAATGCAGGAGAAAATGAATCAGCAGCAAGCCAGTCAGCAACAGGCTAATTATTCCACCACTCCTTCTTCTGCTCCCAAAGGCAAAAGCGACGACTACATTGACTTTGAAGAAGTAAAATAGGCTGTTCTTGAAATTTTTTTACTCCAGTTACAAGATTAATTATAAAATCCAGAGGGTTTCAACCTTTTCATCCGGCAGCAACAGGTGAGTGTATATCCCGATTGCTTTTGCCCCTTCAATATTTTTATCTGAGTCATCAATGAACAGCGTTTCCTCCGCCTTTAGCCCTGCATCTTCTAATACAAATTGGTAAGTTGATTGGTAAGGTTTGCGTTTGTTTATGAGATGAGAATAATAGCTTTTAATAAAGTGATCATCAAATGAAGAAGCCCCAATTTCCCTGTTAAATATTTTATTAAACTCAGTGTGATGAATACTGTTGGTATTGCTTAGTAAAAACAGCTGGTACCTTTCTTTTAGTTGTGGCAAAAAAAGAAGGCTTTCTTTTCTAAAGCTTAGCAGCATTGCATTCCATGCCGTTTGTAATTGGTTGTAAGTAGTGCCTGACGCACAATACGGTTGCATAGTGGCGTAAAAATCTTCTTCAGAAATTTTGCCGGTTTCGAGTGCTTCAAACAGTTCATTTGCGTTGGCCTGTGTATAAAAATCATCGAAATTTTTTACTTCCAGTTCTTTGAACGCATCAGAAGTTTTGTAATAATCAATGTCGAGCAGTACGCCGCCAAGATCGAAAATGATATTTTTAATTGCTGCCATTTTTAATTTATCTTAACTGTTAAATGAAGATAGGCGATAAAAAATAAATTTAGCCTTGCTGAAAGAAATAACAAAACTAAACAACCAATTGTGCCCTGCGATTCTGCATTGTTTAATACAGAAAAGAATTTGTAATTATGAATAGGATTAAAAATATTATACTGCCTGGAGCAGGTGGCAAATCGATAACGCTGGATATTTTTTTTAAAGAAAGTGAACACAAATTACCGGTTGTTATTTATGCCCATGGATTTAATGGTTTTAAAGACTGGGGCAATTTTGACCTGGTAGCTGCAGCCTTTGCCAGTGCAGGTTTTGCGATGGTTAAATTTAATTTTTCTCACAATGGCACCACTCTGGAACAGCTGGAAGAATTTGCAGACCTGGAAGCATTTGGAAATAATAATTACACCAAACAATTAGAAGATTTATTACTGGTAACAAACTGGATCTGCAGCATAAAAAACCCTTACCAACCTGTATTAGATACGGAAAATATTTTTCTAACAGGGCATAGCATGGGCGCTGGCATTGCTATACTATTTGCAGCAGAAGATAAACGTATAAAAAAACTCGTTACCTGGGCTGGCATTAGTGAATGTAAAATACCCTGGGGCAGCTGGCCTGTGGAAAAAATAAAAGAATGGAAAGAAAAGGGAGTAGCGTATTATACCAACACCCGTACTAACCAGCAACTGCCTTTGTATTATCAATTGTACCAAGATTTTGAAAAAAACCAATCAAGATTGGATATTGAAAAAGCAATTAAGCAATTATCTATCCCTTTATTGATCTGCCATGGTTCCCATGATATTGCTGTGCCAGTTGAAAAAGCATACCTGCTAAAAGAATGGCAGCCTCTGGCAACTTTATTTATCATAGAAAGCAACCATGTATTTGACAGGAAACATCCCTGGATATTGACTACATTTCCTGCAGCGATGGAAGAGGTGTTAATAGAAACCATTCATTTTTTAAAAGTAGGCCAGCCCGTTACAAATTTCTCTGTAAAATAAAAAAGGAGCCAGGATAAAAATCCAGCCCCGCTTTAAAATCCAATATCCTATGAAAAACCTTAACAAAGATATCGGTTACTTATATTGGTAGCAATACCCCTTTTAGGGTATTTTTTGAAATTTTTGCTGACGGGTCATATTTTTTTCATAAAAAAAGCCCTCACAAAAAGTGAAGGCTCTATAAATATGGGTTTTGAAATCTTTCTTTAATCAGTAAGATACATATACCTGCTGCGGCGAATCTTCTTCCCCTTCATGTAAAATTTGATAGGATATACATCCGGCGACCGTGTTAAACGGCCAAAAAGGTTTTGAAATACCCTGAATACAGAGTTACTGCTGCTTGTGTTATTATTATTTTTCATGGTAAAAGATATTAATGTGTAGCATTAACGTAGGGCAAGATAAATTATTGTGTAAAATATTTAATCTCCACAGATTCCAATTTAAAGTAACGAAAAACAAAGCCCTCACAAAAAGTAAAGGCTTTTATATCAGGATGAGTTAGTAAAAATGTTGCTGGTTCTATGCCTGCTGCTTCCCCCTTACTGGATGCTTATCCCTTTTGTAATACTTGATGGGATACTCATCGTTTGTTTTTACCAATTTACTAAAGAAGTTTTTAACCGCCTTCATAAGCGGCGCTGCCGGATGTTTTGAGTTGCTGTTATTCATTTCGTAGGGTATTTACAAGTTGAAAACGATACACATAGAAAAATATTGTAGTTGAATGTCATTCTTTCATTAACGAAAATCTAATGCCACATGGATTTTAATTCATCCTTCAAGTTGAATTTAACTTTGCCTTACCATTATGGAGGTATGATAATAACCTCAAAAAGTACGGCCACAAATTTATTGTTATTAAAAAAGCCTTTGGTAAAAACCAAAGGCCGATGATAAAATTATGCGTTCAAAAAATCAATAATCAATTACTTGCTCCTCCATCACTTTTGGCATTGCTCTGAATTCATATTGCTGGTTGCGAAGCTGTGGTTCAAAACCTGCTTCCCTGATGGCATCCTGGATTCCTTTGCTGGTAAAGCGATGTGGCGCCCCGGCAGCACTTACCACATTTTCTTCAATCATAATACTGCCAAAATCATTGGCACCTGCATTAAGGCAAAGCTGTGCTGTTTTTTTCCCTACTGTAAGCCAACTGGCTTGTATGTTTTTTACATTGGGCAGCATGATCCGGCTCATGGCAATCATCCGGATATATTCTTCTGCGGTGGTTAAATTATGTACACCCCTGATCTTCGCCAGCAACGTATCCACATCCTGAAAAGTCCAGGGGATAAATGCAATAAACCCCTTTGCATTTTCGGGTTTGCGGCTTTGCACTTCTCTTAACTTCACCAAATGTTCAAAGCGTTCTGCGATTGTTTCCACATGTCCAAACATCATGGTGGCGCTGGTAGTAATATTAAGTTTGTGTGCTTCATGCATTACATCCAACCATTCCTGACTGCCACATTTTCCTTTGCTAATCAGGCGCCTTACCCTGTCGGTTAGTATCTCTGCACCTGGCCCTGGCAGACTATCCAGACCGGCTTCCTTTAATGCAATCAATACTTCCCGGTGAGTGCTTTTTTCTAACTTAGTTATGTGAGCCACTTCCGGCGGTCCCAGCGTATGCAATTTAATATTGGGGTAAAGGCTTTTTAATTCTTTAAAAAGATTTATATAATAACTTAAACCAAGATCGGGGTGATGGCCTCCCTGCAGTAACAATTGTTCACCACCATAGCGAATGGTTTCATCAATTTTTCTTTTGTAGGTTTCAATGTCTGTGATGTATGCTTCCGGATGGCCGGGAATCCTGTAAAAATTACAAAACTTGCAATTGGCAATGCACACATTGGTGGTATTTAAATTTCGGTCAATGATCCAGGTTACTTTACCGTGCGGCACCTGTTTTTTCCTCAATTCATTCGCCACAAACATTAGTTCAGCTAATGATGCATGTTCAAATAAATAAACTCCCTCTTCCACAGACAGCATTTCAAAATTGAGTGCCCTGCTATATAATTCGTTTAATTGCATAAAACCGTTTGAATAATTCATAACAAAAGTACATCCAATAGGTTGTATATTTATCGATATTGCTTATATGAAGAAAATGTTTTGCATATTTTTTTTTGCCTGCTTACTGTCTGCAGCCATGGCACAGGAAATTCTTACCCCATTGCCGGAAGCAAAATTCATTACCCGGTTTACATTTAAACAATACAGCGGAGGTGTAATGATTGTGCAGGGATTGCTGAATAATTTTTCCGACACACTGAACTTTATTTTAGACACCGGCAGCGGCGGCATCTCCTTAGACTCAACCACCTGTGCCGTATTAGGAATAGAGGGAAGATTATCCGACACAACTATTACGGGTATGGGAACAGCACACAAGGTAAAGTATGTTTATAACCAGCAATTGCATTTTCCGGGGCTTACTGTTAATAAACTTGATTTTCATATTAATAATTACGAGGTGCTGAGCAGTGTGTACGGAGAAAGGATTGACGGCATTATCGGCTATAATTTTTTTAGCCGTTATATTGTCAGGATTAATTTTGACAGCACCAATATTGAAGTATACAGCCCCGGCGAATTTGAGTATCCCAAAAACGGAACAGTGATAAGGCCTGCCTTTACCAATTTACCAATACAAAATCTCCATATAAAAGATAAAAAAAATGTTGACTTTAATTTTTATTTAGATACCGGTGCAGGATTGTGTTTTTTAATGAGTGAAAGTTTTGCAGAAGACAGCAGTGTTTTATTAAGCAAGCGCAAGCCAGTTATTACGCAGGCTGAAGGAGTGGGCGGTAAATTGCAAATGAAATTAACGTTAGTAAAATTAGTACAGATTGGGAAATATAAATTCAGACAGGTACCCACTTACATATTCAAGGATGATTACAATGTCACTTCCTATCCTTATGTTGGCGGTTTATTAGGCAACGATATTTTAAGGCGGTTTAATTTAATTCTCAACTATCCAAAAAGAGAAATTCATTTGCTGCCCAATGAACATTTTAATGATCCCTTTGATTATGCGTTCACTGGTATGTCATTATATTATGTAAATGGACAGATAATTGTTGATAACGTGACGGAAGATTCCCCGGCAGATAAAGCAGGATTAAAGACAGATGATATTGTTATTGCTGTAGGCACTAATTTTAGCAACAACATCATGCAGTATAAAAATCAGCTGCAATCTATAAATGAAAGAATCTCTATTTTAATACGCCGAAACGGAGAGTTAATGCAGTTGCATATAAAACCCAAAAGCATTATGTAAATAGTATCCTGATCTACAGGAAGAAAGCCCTGGTATCTCAGCTCATTTTTTTATCCTAAAAACATAAATGGCATTATGCCGCTCCCCTTAACTTTGCCGCATGATTCAGTTTGATAAATTTACCCTCAGTAATGGGTTAAGGGTATTGGTGCATGAAGATAAAAGCACCCCCATGGCAGTAGTGAATGTTATTTATGATGTAGGCGCCAGGGATGAAAGCCCCGACAAGACAGGCTTTGCCCATTTATTTGAACACCTGATGTTTGGCGGAAGTATCAATATTCCCAACTATGATGAACCGCTGCAGGTAGCCGGTGGCGAAAACAATGCATTTACCACCAATGACCTCACCAACTATTATTGCCAGTTGCCGGTAGAAAATATTGAGACTGCTTTTTGGCTCGAAAGCGACCGGATGCTGAGCCTTGCCTTTAGCGAAAAAAGTTTGGCAGTGCAGCGCAAAGTGGTGTGTGAAGAATTTAAAGAGCACTACATTAATAAACCTTACGGCGACACCTGGCATAAGATCAGGGAACTGGCTTATACCACACATCCCTACCGCTGGATGACGATTGGTAAAGAATTGAAACATGTGGAAGATGCCACCCTGCAGGATGTAAAAGATTTTTTTTCTAAACATTATACACCGGCAAATGCCATATTGGTAGTAGCCGGTAATGTAACCACTGATGCTGTAAAAGTATTAGCCGAAAAATGGTTTGGCCCTATTGCCAAAGGAAATAAATATGAACGCAACCTGCCGCAGGAACCAAAGCAAAAAGCTCCAAGAACGATGGAAGTAAAAGCCAATGTGCCGTTAGATGCATTGTATAAATGCTGGCATATTGCCTCCCGGTTGGATGAAAGATATTATGCCACAGAATTAATATCTGAAATACTAAGCGGCGGCGGATCATCCCGTTTGTTCCAGGCATTGGTAAAAGAAAAAAAATTATTCAGCAATATAGAATGTCACCACACTGGCAGCACCGATCCAGGCTTGATGGCCATTGAAGGCAAGTTGGTAAAAGGTGTAAGTATGAAAGATGCGGAAGCTGCGATAATTGAAGAAATCAATAAACTGCAGCAAGACGGCATAAGCGAAAAAGAACTGCAAAAAGTAAAGAACAAAACAGAAAGTATGCTCGCCTTTGAAGATATGAGTGTGATGAACCGGGCCACTAACCTGGCGATGTATGAATTATTAGGCGATGCAGACCTGATCAATAAAGAACTGGGGATGTACCAGGCAGTAACTGCAGAAGAAATCAAAACAGAAAGCAGGTTGATCTTTGATGAAAATAACTGCAATACACTTTACTATTTTGCCAACTAAAAATGAAATGAGTGAATGCCTCATTTTTCAAATCAACAATAACATTACCACAAATAAAATAAATGCTCAACAGAAAGGAAGCTCCATTAATAAAAGACGCCATAGAATTTGATTTGCAATTAAAGCCTTACCAAAAATTTGTATTAGATAATGGTGTTGCCGTGTATGCAATTGACGCAGGCTCACAGGAAGTACTGCAAATGGAAATGGTATTTTATGCAGGTAACAGTTATGAAGCTGCTAATGCAGTAGCAGCTGCCACCAACTATTTGCTCAAAAATGGCACCAGCACAAAATCTGCTTTTGAAATAAATGAAAGCTTTGAATACTTCGGCGCTTTTTGCACCAGAACCTGCCACAATGAAACCGCAGTAGTATCGCTGCATACACTCAGCAAATATTTGCCAGAGCTGTTGCCGGTGATAAAAGAAATGATAACAGACAGTGCTTTTAAAGAAGAAGAACTGGATACCTACAAACAAAACAGCAAACAAAAACTGTCGGTAAGTTTACAGAAATGTGATTTTGTTGCTAACCGTTTAATAGATGCTTACCTCTTCGGCGAAGATCATTCTTATGGAAAATATATTAAAGCCGATGATTATGATGCCTTAACAACAGTACAGTTAAAAACACATTTTCAGCAATACTATGTTAATGGTAAATGTGTAATTTTTGTTGCCGGAAAACTGCCGGATGATTTGTTTGAACAACTCAATAAACAGTTTGGCACTTTAAGCATAACAGCAGGCACCAAACTTCAAACAGCAAATAAAATATTTTCCGCTGCAGAAAAAAAATACCGCATTCAAAACGATGCCAATGGAGTGCAGGGTGCTATCAGGCTGGCTACCGAATTTCCTAACCGCCAGCATCCAGACTTTACAAAAATGATGGTGCTCAATACTGTGTTTGGTGGCTATTTTGGTTCAAGACTGATGAGCAATATCCGGGAAGAGAAAGGCTACACTTACGGCATACACAGTTATGTACAAAATCATTTGCAGGATACCGCACTTATGATAAGCACCGAAGCTGGTAAAGATGTGTGTGAGGCAACGATTGAAGAGATATACAAAGAAATGAAATTGCTGAGGGAAGAGCTGATAGATGAAGAAGAATTATTGCTGGTACGCAATTATCTTATCGGGATTATTTTAGGTGATTTAGATGGGCCATTCCAAATCATTGGCCGCTGGAAAAACATTATCCTCAATAACCTGGATGAAAAATATTTTTATCATTCTATCGATACCATCAAAAAAATTCCGGCAGAAGAACTACAAGCTTTGGCAAAACAATATTTTATACCGGAAAATTTTTATGAATTGGTTGTAATTTAAAAAAATAACGTTGATCTTTATCTTGTAATTATTGGTTGTAAAAAAGAGTCATGAAGTTTTTATTAAAAATATTGATTACCACCGTAAACGTTTTTATACTGGCTTACATACTGCCCGGTATTGAAATTAAAAACAACAATATTTACACTGCCATTTTAGTTGCTGCTGTATTGGCTTTGCTGGATGCATTTATTAAGCCGCTGCTTATTTTACTTACTTTGCCAGTCACAATCCTTACACTGGGGCTTTTTCTTTTTGTTATCAATGCCTGTATTATTTTAGTTGATGCCCACTTTGTACATGGCTTTGAAGTGCCGGATTTCTGGCATGCCATGCTGTTCAGTATTCTGCTTTCTTTCTTTAATTCGTTTGTACATAAAAGAGCGTTTAAAGAAAAGAATGAAAGTGCCTGATACATTTTTCTCTTTTACAGAATAAAGATTTTTTTGATACCAGCTTTGGTATTTCATTGCATCTTCACTACTGTCCCGTTAACTTTCAGAATAAAATACCCTGATTACTAATCAGTTTAGTTTCTTCTTTTGTAAATAATTCTTTGATGTTACATTTTTCAAATAAGCTGATTAGTATTTGCAATATTTGATTAAATGACGCATCAATTTTCAAGTGCTTTTTTAAAATTGCAATTAATAAATAATCGCACACGGCAATCCATATTTGTGTTTTTACTGCATTTTCACTGTTGCCATAAAACCGTTTGATTTTAAGATTTTGTTTTATCCACTTAAAAAATAATTCTACTTTCCACCTTTCTTTATAAAGCCTTGCAATGTTTACGGCTTCAATCGTCAGATGGTTTGTTATAAATGTCAACTCTTTTTTTGTTACTGCATCTACGTACTCAATTCTCCTGAAAGCAATCGGGTATTTCCTTTTTCCATGATGCCATTTTAACTTCACAAATTCATCTTTTCTAACGCCGGTCCCCTTATTTATTTTATTAACTGCTTCTACACTGTAAGCAAGATTTTCTTTTGCTCTCATCACAAAAAAAGCTTTCTGTAATTCTATTTTATACAATCTTTTAAAATCTATGTAAGCTTTGTCTACCACGTAAAAGCAGCCACTGGTATAGATAATCTCATCCAGTAAATTTACATCCTGTGTATTACCTTCTGTTATTCGTACAAATTCAGGAATTGAACCATCGATGTTTAAAAGCACATGTACTTTTATAGCATTGGTCGTTGACCTGAATTTTGCCCACGGAAATAATGTTGCACACAAGTCGATAATTGTACTGTCAAAAGCATACACAATTGTTTCAAGCTCTTTTGCAAGATTGTTTTCTCCTTTATAAAGTGGTATCGTTTTAGTAATAAGAATTTGTGCTAAATCTGCATACATTTCCCATGACCGGTTTTCATTTGCTTTGGCAAGTGTGCTTCTGGCAATTTTAGTTTTAAGGTCGCAGTGATATAGTTTTGATTGCATACCGCCAAGGCAAAATTCTATATCTCTTAAACTTTCCCGATACGATAATTGAGCAAAGCTCATTACAATAAACTGTTCCCAGCACTTAAATACTTTTACACGGTAATTACCATTATGGGTATTGACACATTTATCAAACTCATACCGGTTGATTAAATCAAAAACTTGTGCAAGTACATAACTGCCTTGGTTCATAGTGCTAATTTGAATAGCAAAAAACCTGGTTTAAGTTCAAATCGTAAAATCAAAGAACTCCACGAAACTCCTATCTGTTCTATATTCTGTCAAAAAATGCACAACTTAACGGGACAGTAGTG
>JANLQY010000166.1:0-18996 GCA_031368105.1 Chitinophagaceae bacterium | reverse complement strand
TGTGAAAATATTCTTTTGCCGGAGGTGCATGTTCTACTTTTATATTTTTCCAGTCTGCATCCAGCTCTTCTCCCAGCAACATGGCAAGTGTTGTCCAGATGCCCTGGCCCATTTCGGCATGTGCCAGTAAAATTTTAATACGGTTATCATTGCCAATTTGTAAAAAAGCATTCGGCGCAAATGTGATGGCTCCTGCAGGTTCGCCTAATATTTTTTGGAGTCGGCCTGCATGTGCAGGAATTATAAACCCGATAAGCAGCCCGCCACCAAGGCTGGCACCTGTTTTTAAAAAATTGCGGCGGCTTGTATTGAATGTTGTATTACTCATTTGATACCTCCTTCTTTTTGCAGTTTGGCTGCGGTGTGAATGGCTTTTCTTATTCTTGGGTAAGTGCCGCAGCGGCAGATGTTACCACTCATGGCATCATCAATATCCTGGTCGCTCGGGTTGGGATTTTCTTTTAATAAAACGGCCGCACTCATTATTTGTCCGCTTTGGCAATAGCCACATTGTGGTGCATCTTCCAGCAGCCATGCTTTTTGTATCGGATGGCTGTTATCGTTTGAAAGCCCTTCAATGGTGGTGATTTTTTTATTGACAGCTTTTGATACCGGCGTTACACAGGAGCGTACTGCTTCGCCATTTAAATGAATGGTGCAGGCACCACATTGCGCCATACCACAACCATACTTAGTGCCGGTAAGGCCGATCACATCTCTTATCAACCAGAGCAAAGGCATATTGGGCGGCACATCCACGTTGTATTGTTTTTTATTAACGGTCAGTTGTATCATGTTTTATTTTTTAAAACATTAAAAGTATTATTGAAATATTTTTTGCTGAAGTAAATTGCTTGTGAAAAATACAATTTATTCTGATAATTTATTCGAATTATTATGCCGGTAGTTATCCTGTTTACAAAATTCTTCTGGCAGTTGATGTATTTGATAAAGCATTCTCTGTTGCCTGTTCTATCAAAATAATACCCGGGGTTTTTCCTTTTTCAAAACTGCCTAATTCTTTATCCATTTGCAAAGCTTTTGCTCCGTTGATGGTTGCCCATTGCAGTAAAGTTTTGGTTTCAATATGAGGAAAGTTTTGCTGCAGTGTTTTCATCTCTTCCAAAATACTAAGCTGGTGATTGGATGCAAGGCTGTCTGTTCCTAAAACGATATTGCATTGTTGATTGATTAAAAGATCTACATCCGGCAACAGGCCTGTGATGTATTGATTGGCATTGGGGCAAAGACAATAGAAGGTTTGATATTTGATATTTGATGTTTGATGTTGCTCAAAGATTATATCTTCTTTTGTTGTGCAAACATTGTGTATCAGGATCAGTGATTGACGGTTGGTTAAATTGGGCAGGTAAGTTTGCAGGCTGCTTTTGCCGGATGGTTTAAAAAATGAAATGTCAATATTCATTGTTTGATACAAGCGTAAAAAATCGCCCTGTCCTTTTTCGTACAGCTCATTTTCTGCGGCGGTTTCCTGATTGTGGATGGTGAGGATTCTGTTATTGGTGAAATCATTGATCATCCTGAATATTTCCGGCGAAACTGAATAGGGTGCATGCGGCACAATACTGCTGGCAGGAAATAGCGCTGCGTATTCTTTATAAAAATCAAGGCTTCGTTTAAAACGAACTTCAGCAACCGAAGGAGGAAAGCCGCTTGCTTCAATAAAATTATGATAGCGGAGTAGGTGTTTATTTTTTTGAGGAATGGTCAATGTATTGTTGCAAATATCTCCTACTGCAACAATCCCGTTTTGCAGCATTTCATTTTCTGCATTCGCAATGGCTGCTAAAATTTCAGCTTCTTCAAAGTGCCGGTCGAATACCACTTTAAAAATAAAATCAACCAGCCCGGTTTTTTCAGGGATGAAGCCTTTCATGTGGCTGAGCTCAAGATGGCAGTGTGCATTGATAAAGCCCGGGCTGAGGATGCCCCTGAATTTTTCAATATCATCGCCGGCATCTGCTGCTGCGGTTACATCCTGCACCGCGCCTTCTGCATCGGTGATTAATACAAAATTGCCGGGCAACATTTGATGCCCGGTAAAAATATGATCGGCAGTAAATTTTCTATACAAAATGATTGGTTGAGATAATGTAAATTTGCCGCCGCTTCAACCATGATTGCTGAATTTTTCAGAGCGGTTGAAAAAGCTGCATATTAGGTATTCGGTACAAGTGAGTGACACAACTATGTAAAATAGCAGCACTACTGCCCGTTACCAAAAAAATAAAATTACAGTATGTTAGACAAATTAGATGCGATAAAGGGAAAGTTTGAAAACTTGGGTGTGGCATTGACCAATCCTGAAATTGTGAGCGACAATAAAAAATTTACTGCCATCAGTAAAGAATACCGCAGCCTGGAAAAGATTGTGCAGGCAAGGGATGCTTATGTATCGCTGCTGGAAGATATTGCCTTCAACAAAGAAGTGCTGAACAGCGATGATGCAGAAATGAGGGACCTGGCCAAACAGGAACTTCCCGGGCTGGAAGAAACAAAGGAGACAATGGAAAAACAGCTCAGGAATATGCTGATACCAAAAGACCCGTATGATGAAAAGAATGCCATCCTGGAAATAAGGGCTGGCACCGGCGGTGATGAAGCTTCTTTATTTGCCGGCAACCTGTTGCGGATGTATTTAAAATATTGTGAAAAGAAAGGATGGAAAACAGCCCTGCTTAGTGAGAGTGAAGGTACTGTTGGCGGATACAAAGAAGTGCAGCTGGAAGTGGTGGGGGATGATGTATACGGTACTTTAAAATTTGAAAGTGGTGTACACAGGGTACAGCGTGTGCCAGATACAGAAGCAAGCGGCAGGGTGCATACCAGCGCTGCCACGGTAGCAGTAATGCCGGAAGCAGAAGAAGTAGATTTTGAACTGAAAGAAAGTGATGTGAAAATGGAAACTGCCCGAAGTGGTGGTGCAGGCGGACAGAATGTAAACAAAGTGGAAACAAAAGTATTCCTTACGCATAAGCCTACTGGCATTGTGGTGATGTGCCAGACAGAACGCAGCCAGCTTGGCAACAAAGAAAAAGCAATGGATATGCTGAGGACAAGATTGTACGATGAAGAAGTACGCAAAGCAGAGGAAGCCATTGCTCACAAAAGAAAAAGCCTGGTAAGCACCGGTGACAGAAGTGCTAAAATAAGAACCTACAATTATCCCCAGGGCCGGGTGACTGACCACCGCATCGGGCTTACGGTGTATAATTTAGATGAAGTGCTGAATGGAGGGGTGCAGGAATTTATTGAAGCACTTCAGTTTGCAGAAAACGCAGAAAAGCTGGCTACTCAAAATTAAAATGCAAACCATCTGAAGATAATATCATTTATGCTTTGAGTTATTAACCGAACGCATTATATTTAAACCTTAAGAAAATTGTCATGCTTGAAAATCTCTTCAATTTAATTAAACAACAGGGCGGCGAAGCCGTAATCAACAACCCTGTAGTACCTAATGAACAAAATGATGCTGTAATTGCTTCTGCCACACATTCTGTTGCTGAAGAATTGCAGGGCACACTGGCGAGTGGCGGTTTACAAAACGTATTATCCCTTTTTGGCGGCGGAGGCTCTGCTGGCGGGGGAAGCAGTTTGTTAAACAACCCCATTGTGAGTAATATAATCAGCAGTTTTACCAACAAGCTTATCAACAACCATGGTATTGCAAGTGACCAGGCTGGTGGCATTGCAAACAGTTTGATACCTGGTGTTATCAGCAGCCTGATCAGCAAGACAAATAACCCCGGCGATAGCAGCTTTGATATCAACAGCATTATTGGATCTTTAACAGGCGGTGGCGGTGCCACTCAAACAAATGGTGGATTTGACCTGGGTGGAATTATTAGCAAGCTGGCTGGTGGTGGGTTGGATGCTAATGGAGATGGTCATTTAGGCTTTGATGATATTATCAGCAAAGTTACTGGTGGCGCACAACATCAGCAACAGCAAGCCCAGGCAGGCGGAGGCGGATTGATGGATTTAATCAAAGGCTTTATAAAGTAGGCTCCTTTAAATAATTGTTAAAGCAACTGATTATTGGAGTAATGGTAATTGTAGATTAAACTATTGGTTTACCTTTATATCAGACAATTAAATGTAGCAGATTAAAAAATTAAATGCAACATTTAAAATAAACAGTTCTTTTTTTCGTTATATCACTGCAAGAGGAGTTGCAAAAAGCTGTTATCAAAATTTTAACAGCGGTAAAAAACTAATGGCACTTCATTTGCGTATTTAATAATAATAACATAATAAATTTAATTTAAGATTTTCTCATAAGCAGTTAGTTTTGGTAAACGGCCCCGATTTCTATCGGGGCTTCTCTTTTACATCAGCCTGCTAATTTAATTTCCTTTTTTTGATTTGAGGTAGCTGCCTATCTTCAGGCTAAGCGGATTTAATTTTTGTGCAGCAGCAAAATATTTCCCTGCTTCTTTTTCTTTTCCCTATTGATACAAAGTAATTCCTTTTACTTCCAGGATATCTGCCAGGTCGAAGTTTGCGTCTGGTTGTGTTGCCAGTGCAAAATCACAACTCTGCTCTGCCTCTTTAAAATTTTTAGAATCAATCAGCAATAGTGCTTTTGTATAATAGGGTTCGGAGAAAACCGGCCTTAGATAAATAGCATCTTCAACAAATGCCAGTGGGTAATTTTCAATTTGCCAATAAAAAACAAAGCTTGTTTTTGGGTAATGCTGTTCATGTTAATAACAGCATAATGAAACGCTACTAATGGCAAAAGAGTTTTACTTTTGCGCCAGCTTACAGCAACGGATAATTTGCTTACTATTACTTAAATTCAAATAATAAAATTGGCCACCACAGCTTCTGAAAGAAAATCATTTTTCAGCCGCATCAGCGGAAAACCCAGCACCGAGCAGGTTGAAATGACCTTCTTCGACCATATTGAAGAGTTGCGCTGGCACATCTTGAGAAGTGTGATAGCATGGCTTACGGCTGCCATTGGAATTTTTATTTATAAAGACTGGGTGTACGACAATGTAATTTTAGCACCTACCAATGAAAAATTTTTTATGTATGGTGCTTTGCGCCGTTTCGGCCACTGGATTGGTGTGGGCGACTCTTTTTATATGCCTCCTATAAAAATAAGTTTCCAGGTAAATATTGTAAATGGCACTTTTACTTCTGCCATTAATATTGCTATGATAGGTGGATTAATCCTTGCCTTCCCGTACATTTTTTGGGAGGTTTGGCGCTTTATAATGCCGGCGCTTTCTGCAAAGGAAAGAAAGTATGCCCGGGGCAGTATTTTTTGGGTATCGCTTTGTTTTTTTACCGGGGTTGCTTTTGGCTACTATTTGCTGGCTCCTTTTACCTTTAATTTTTTGGCCGGCTTTACGCTTGGAACTACGAATTCAATCCAGTACATCCCTTCTATCAATGATTATATCGAGAGCCTTACAAATTTGCTTTTAGGCTGTGGTATTGCATTTGAGCTTCCGGTACTATCCTATATACTTGCAAAACTGGGTATCATTACCGGTGCATTTTTAAAAAAATATTTCAAATTTGCCTTTGTTATCATCCTTGTTGTAGCAGCTGTTATCACACCATCACCAGACTGGACAAGCCAATTCCTGGTGGCTATCCCACTGGTTTTACTTTACTGGGTCAGCATTTTCTTGGCCAGTATGGTTGATAAAAGAAGGGCTAAGGAAGAAAAAGAATGGAGTTAGCTGATTGATCTATAATTTTTCCCTTTTCACCATTTACAATGTTGTTTATCTCCATTGCCTGAAACGGAGTTTGAAGTACCTAAATACTGTAAATTTGCAACGCCTGTTTAAAATTTTACCTGGCAAATATTTTAGTACAATTAATACCAACAATGCAGACAGAAAATATAAAATACGATAAAGCTTCACCGGTGTACAACAAGCGTGTCTTTTATTTTTTTATAAAGCTATTTGCATTGTTCTCCGTTTGGTTTATTTGCTACAACCTTATTTTAAAACCCACCAGGGTTATCGACAGGCCTGTTACCAATTTTATTACCATTTTAGTAGTAAAGTGTGTCAATTTTTTTTCCCCATCTACACCTGCTATTTCCTGGTTTCCAGAAACAAAAAGATCCTGTTCACAACTGGTCCAAAATGGCTCCCCGGTTTTCGGAATATTTGATGTTTGTAATGGAATTGATCTTATGTTTATTTATGTGGGTATTATTATGCTTTTACCTTATTCTTTTAAAAGAAAACTAATTTTCAGTATTGGCGGGGTCTTGGCGATTATATTTGCCAATGTTATCCGGATTAGCGCTTTGTATTTTATTTATGTTTATCAACGCAGTGCTTTTAATTTCAGCCACCACTATCTTTTTACCTTGTTGATGTATGTATTGATATTTTATGGGTGGATGTTATTTATAAAAAAAGGTAAAAAAACGTATGAATAAGGCTGCCAAGGTATTACTGGTGTATATATTGGCGCTGCTTGTCTGTTCTCTCATTTTAAGCTGGTTTAATCTAAACACTTATTACTTCAATTTCGCTGGTCAGCAAATAGCCCTAAGCCCCATTATGGTTCCAACAATCATTGGTGGTATTATAGCATTAAGGTTTACCATACCACCAGCTTCTTTAAAAATATTCCTGATCGTATATTTTTCTTTATGGGTTTTAAGGTATCTGGTGCTTTATATAGCCAGTCAATTAGGGGAGGTACATTTGTTCAACAAAGTATTCCGTTTTGATATCATTATTGGAAGCTATTATAAAACTGTTTCAAGGCTGGAAACACCATTGCCATTTGTTATTTATTGGTTTATTAATTTTCTTTTTACAAATAAGCAGAAGCCTTCAACAGGAGAGGATCAGAAAGATTGAGTTTTAAAGTTGGGTCAACTTTAAAGTATACTCATAATAAAATAAAAATTAAACACATTAGCTATGTTTACTGCAACAGCTTTTCATCAGCCATCTTTTTCTTTTACAAGCACCCGTACCTATCTTTTTATTTTCTTGTTTGTTTTGGGTAATTTATTGCTGCCTCAAGTTACTCACATGATACCTTCAGGTGGGTTGATCTTTTTACCTATTTATTTTTTTACCCTGATAGCAGCTTACAAATTTGGTTTGAAGGTGGGTTTACTAACTGCCCTGCTATCACCATTGCTCAATTCTTTTTTATTTGGTATGCCGCCTTGTTGCTGTGTTGCCGATTATCCTGATAAAATCTTTCTTACTGGCATTCATTGACGGAATTGTAGCAAAAAGGTATAAACAAATTTCCTTCCTTCATTTGCTGATAGTTGTTCTCGGTTACCAGTTCATTGGCTCGCTTGCAGAATGGGCTTCAACACAAAGTATCTGCAAGGCTCTGCAGGATTTCAGGATAGGCATACCGGGTATGCTGATCCAAATTTTTGGAGGGTACCTCTTATTAAAAAAGATGGCTGCTTATGAATAATAAATCGTGGGAAGAAATAGCCGGAAAAATAATGGACATCAAATTTTAAGAAACATTTGATGTGATTGCAGCCATTGCAAATGGAGGGATAATACCTGCTCTACATCAAAAACTAAAATACCTGTTGAGCTATTAAAGCTAAGTTACAGGAACAGCAGCCACAAGCCGCTTTATGATGCTCCAAAACTGGTAACGCCAATACAGTTTGATGTGAAAGGAAAGAAAATAATTTTGGTGGAGGATAGGGTGAAAACCGGCGCTACGCTTGAATATGCCAGGCAGCTTTTAAACGAAGCGGCAATTGTAAAAACCTTTGCAGTAAATGGCAAATCTAATTATTCACTTTTTGAAGAGGCTTGTTTTACCTTCCCATGGTTAGCTGTAAAAGCGGATGTATAAAAATTGTCAGATTAAAGCGTTTCATTATTATACACTACTTCCTTCTTCAGTTTATTGGGAGAATGTCTGAACTCTGGTAACATTTTACCTATTAGTTCAAGGATGGCTTCGGTGTTATGGGTCTTTGCTGATTCCTGCAGTTCATTCAGCAATGTATAAAAGTCGGGGTTAGTATCAGCAGCCCTTTTGGCTCTTAATATTTTTGGATGATCAGTAGCAGCCAGTTCTTCTGAGTCTTTAAATAACTCCTCATACATTTTTTCTCCGGGTCGCAGCTGGGTATATTTTATATCAATATCTTTTCCAGCTTCCAGGCCGGCGAGCTGAATCATCCGGGTCGCAAGATCCAGCACACGTACAGGTTTGCCCATATCAAATATCAGGATATCCCCTGTCTTTCCTATTTTGCCAGCTTCCAATACCAGCTTGGCAGCTTCGGGTATTGTCATAAAATACCTGGTTATATCAGGGTGGGTGATAGTAATTGGCCCACCTTCTGAAATCTGTTTTTTAAAGGTCGCTACCACAGAACCTGCAGACCCTAACACATTGCCAAAACGGGTGGTGATAAAATTGGTATTGGATTCAAACCGGTCGTTTAAAGACTGGATATATATTTCTGAGATGCGTTTGGTGGCTCCCATTACATTGGTTGGGTTTACTGCTTTATCAGTAGATACCAGCACAAATGTTTTTACGCTGAACAAAACTGAGAGGTCTGCAATTACCTTAGTGCCGAAAATATTGGTAAGCACTGCTTCGCCGGGAAATTCTTCCATTAAAGGCACATGCTTGTATGCTGCCACGTGAAAAACAATTGTTGGCTTGTAAGTGCTAAAAGCTTTTTTTATCCGCTGGTAATCCCGTGCTGATGCCACTTCCACATGCAGGCTTTTATTAAATCCCTTTTGCCTCAATTCATATTCAAGATCAAACAGTCCTGATTCGGACTGGTCTAATAAAATTAATTTATTCAGATTGTGTCTTACCAACTGGCGGCAAATTTCACTGCCAATCGAGCCTGCAGCACCCGTAACCAATATAGTGGCATCCTGGTAATTTGCAGTTGATAAATCGTTCGGTATAATGATCTCATCTCTCTGCAACAATTCTTCAATATTCATTTCCCTTACCTGGTTTTTTTGGAAAAGTCCACCAGACCATTGATTGGCATGTGGCACCACATTTATTTTAATTTTAAATGGTGCACAAACATCCGCAAGGGCAATTTTTCTTTCAACAGATAATTTATTGATGGCAATATAAATCTGCGTAATTCCTTTTTCCTTTATGAGCTTGGTTAAATGAGGATCCACTGCATTGTAGATAGGAAGGCCTTCAATTTTTTTTCCAATTTTATAATAACTGTCATCGATAAATCCAACCAATGTAGTATTGATATTAACATCCTGCTCTAATACTTTTTTTGTGATCTGCCCCATCATGCCAGCACCAAAAATAAGTGTCCGGTGATCTGAACTGGATTTTGTCTGTGCAGCCCTGAAGTAAATTTCTTTTACGAGCAATCTGAAAGTAACCAGCAGGAAAATAACAACAAAGAAATTTATTAAAAGTAATGGCGCAGTGGTTACACTTATGATAGGGTTATGGGAAGCCACTAAAAAAACAAGCATCCATAAACCAAATTGAAGAAAGGCAAATTTTATGATCCGGACAATATCTTTAATTTCTGAATAACGGATAATCCCTTTGTAAATAGCAAGCATGACAATACAGGTAGTTCCTATAACAAGGTTAGCAGCCAGCGCTGGCAAAAAATTATTAATATCGGTAAGGTCAACAGAAAGATGATGAATAAGAAAAAAGGATAAGGCAAATGAAATACTTATTAAAGTTATATCGCAGCAAAAAATTATCCAACGTGGGGCAAAATTTTTGAGGTATCTTTTAGGCATATTGAATTTTTTTTATTTCGCTACCAGCGCACAAACTCTGGAGTTTTTATTACAAATACATCTAATCGCCAACACTGATAGGGTGTCAGTAATCAATCAGGATAAATCATTCAACGGTTTTTCTTAAAGGTATACGAATGTATATCTTTTTTGCATAAAACCTATATTTTTTTATGGCTTAAAAAGCAGAATGGCATTTACTTCCAGCTCTTTTACCTGCGGACAAAAACTTGGCCTAAGTTGAAATAACTGATAATAAACAACTTAACTGTTGAAGAAATTAACTGTTGAAATCCGGATGCTGTTAAGTAAATAACGCTTTTATCCCATTTGTCACCCTGCTTAAATCTTCTGCTGCAAGGTTGCTGCCCGAAGGAAGGCACAAACCATTTTCAAATAATTTTTCAGCAGTGCCATCACCATAAAATGGATAATCTCGGAACACCGGCTGCTGGTGCATTGGCTTCCATAAAGGGCGGCTTTCAATATTTTGCTTCTCTAAAAATAGCCGGATATCCTCTCTTGTTTTTCCACCCGTTAGCTCCGGATCAACAATTATTGCTGTAAGCCACCTGTTGCTAAAATAGCCATCCGGTTCAGGTAAAAAAGAAATCCCGTTTATGTTTTTTAGTTCATTTTCATAAAATGAAAAATTTGCCCTTCTTTGTTTTACCCTGTCTGGCAACACTTCCAACTGTCCCCTGCCGATACCTGCACAAACATTGCTCATCCTGTAATTATACCCAATAACAGAATGCTGGTAATGGGGTCCTGCATCTCTGGCCTGGGTGGCCAAAAATCTTGCCCGAATAATGTACTCTTCCTTTGCTGAAATTAATGCCCCGCCACCAGAAGTGGTGATGATCTTATTGCCATTGAATGACAATATTCCCATCTCACCAAAACTGCCGCAGGCCTTACCGTTTATTTCGGAGCCGAGGGCTTCAGCCGCATCCTCGATAACAGGTATTTCAAATTCGTGGGCAATAGCCATAATCTCCTTCATTTTGGAAGGCATACCATACAAGTGTACCGGAATAATGGCTTTTGGTTTTTTTCCTTTTGCTATCCGGGCTGTGATGGCAGCCCGTAAATGTTCGGGGCTCATATTCCATGTTTCTTTTTCAGAATCTACAAATACAGGTATTGCTCCCTGGTACACAATTGGATTGGCAGATGCTGAAAAAGTAAAACTCTGGCAGATTACTTCATCGCCAGCTTTTACATCCAGTAAGATAAGTGCTAAATGAATGGCCGCAGTACCACTGCTGAGTGCCGCTACCGCTTTAGTGCCGGTATATTCTCCTAACTCTTTTTCAAAACCATCTACATGCGGACCAAGCGGTGCTATCCAGTTGGTATCAAATGCTTCGTTTACATATCCGCGTTCTTTCCCTCCCATGTGTGGTGAAGAAAGCCAAATCTTTTCATTCATATTTTTATCCTGTAATTAGTAAAAAATTATTTCTATTCTTTTAGCCGGGCAAGGTACTCATGCAACACAAGATCCATCAAATTAATATTTACAGTGGCGGGCCACCAGCCAAATAAATTTTGTTTTGAATCTTCCGGTACTTTAAAATTAGTGGGTGCAGCAATGGCATCAAAACCTTCTTTTTCAAAAAGCTTCATTGCCCTTGGCAGGTGCATAGCATCGCTTACAATGATCACTTTTATTTTATTTCCATAATGAGCATGCAGTGCTATTGCTTCCTCCTGGGTAGTTGAGGGAGTGTCCAGTCTTTCTACCCTGCTGCCATCAGCTCCTAATAAAATGGCTGCCCTTTTTGTTACGGATGCCTGTGTTTCAAGCCCCATCATAGAATTGGCAGAACAAACAATTATACTGTTGCTTAATTGCCGGTAAATCCTTAGAGCCTCTGTCAGCCTGCCTATGGCTGCCACTCCAATTTGTGAAGTAGCAGGCAGCCGACTATCTAAATTGTAACCGCTGCCTAGTACATGAATGTAAATTCTTTCATTTTTATTAGCGATGCTGGCAGGATTAAAAGGAAGGTATTTATTCTCTACCTGTTTGGTAAGATATCTTGGCAGGTAAGCCGTAGAGGAGGCAAGAAAAATGAGGGTGGCGAAAATAATCAAAAAGACAACAACCTTTTTTTTGTGAAACCGCCAGGCTGCAAAAGCCAGTAATGATAGCAACAGAAGAAAGCTGAGTACAGTAGCGTGTTGCTTTAATGCAAAGAATATATTGTGCAATTGTTGTTGGAATTTATAAATGACTAACAGGCAAAGTTGGGAAGCCTCTCATTCATTACCAACTTTTATTAAAGGAAAATTATTGATAGAAAAAAAGGGCGAAACATTTTTATTTCAATAAGTCAGCCTCTTTCATCAACACCGGAAGAGAATCTACATCCCGTAAAAATATCTGCCCCGGCTCAAATTCGTACATGGTATATTTTTTATCAAATTGCCCATCACCGTCAATAAGCCTGATGGTATCTTCTGCGAAGTTTGCACCGGCTGCAGCAAAGCATTGGGTAAAGGCTACATGTCTTACATTGATCTCAGTTATATAAGGTTTCCCCTCTTTATCTTCTTTAAAATCAACAGTAAAAAACCCATGTTTTTTTGCATTCGTGTATTCAAAAAGATGATCCATTGCCTTTTTTGCAACTGCCGTTAATGCAGGTTCATTCAGCAACCTTCCAAACGACGTATTACCGGTAATACCGGAAGGTGCTACTTTTGCCATTATATAATTTACCCTCTCACCGCAGGCGGTACGAACTAAAACACCCTCAAAATACAGCATCTTGCAAGCTAAATTTCTGCCGGGCAAAAAGGTACTTGCTAAAAACTGATTTACTCCCGGATTGATGGTGACCCAATTTTTTAGTGCTGCTTCATTTTCTACTTTCAACGATCCAAGACCACTGGTACCCTGTGTACTTCTTACCCAAAAAGGAAACCCGAGTGTTTGGTAAACTTTGTCAAGATTCGTTTCATTTCTTTCAAATTCAACAGAGGCCGGCACTATAGATAGCGGCTGCAATACCTCTGTCATTTTAGCTTTGTCAACCAAAAGACTGGCCATGGCTGATGCCGGCAACAACGCTTTGCAGGGCAGCTTTCCGGCTTCCATTTGTTTGCTCCATTCCATCACTTCCAGTTCTGGGAGAATGACGGCATACTCAATATTATTCTCCTGTATAATTTTATTGATTGCTTCCCAATAACCTTCATCTGTACACCGTGGTACGATGAATGATTTTGAAAATAATTCTTTCTGATAAAGCCCGATGGCTAACGGATTAATATCGGTTGCAAATAATTCAAACTGTTTGTAGTGACTGTATTTTTTTAATGCAATTGCAAAACTCCGGGGCGTTGGCCCTCCAACACCTGTCATCAATATTTTCATCCGTTTGTTATTTTTATCCATTATATTTTTTCGAGGAGATATGATTGCAGTACAGGTTTTAAACCTTTTTTTACCGGTAACTGCCAAAGCAATTTGCACCAATCATGATTGCCTTCTATTAATTCAGGACCATTTTGTGTAATGGCCACATCCCAGCCGATGGACCGGTTGCTGGTATTTATCAATGCTGCTTTTTTTATCATTGCAATCGTCTCTTTCCAAAAGGGCACCTGGAAGCCAATGATTTTTACACCTGTTACCGGATGGACGGATTCATCATTTTTTGTGATGTCGCTGTACACACCGGGGCCGGTAACTATTCCTGTTTTTTCATCAATGAGTGCAGCAATATTACCGGCTGCTAAATTATCTACCGAAGAATTGATGGTGATCCGCAGGCGGCATCCTAATAAATCAACTTCATTGTTTTTATTTAGCTGCGTAATGATCCGAATGGTATTTAATCCGGAGGGAGACAAGCTCATTAAATCTGGATGCTGGGTTACAAACTCTTCGGCAAAATCATTGTTGGTTTCTTTAAGTGCTGCTACCAATGTTGCAGGATTTAGTTCGCCAGTTTTTTTTACCACAATACCAATTCCGCACTGGCCTTTGGAATCTTTCAAAACTATTTTACCAGAATTGTTTTTTAACAGCCTTTCTGAAACGGATGCATCTTTTTCCAAATCATTCAACGATGCAAAATCATGCTGCACAAATGCTGTATAATCTTTTAAAAAACTAAGTTTATCTTCCAATACATTCCGGCCAGCTTTGGGATTCATCAGCAATTGATATTCGTACATAAATCCTGTACCGGCATAGGTTTCCTTCTCTGCTGCTTCAATCTCATAAAATTTAAAATTGAAATATTCAAGTAAAGAAATGTTGTAACGTAAACTGTCAGCAAGAATACTTTTCCAAATAGAAAATTTTGACCGCCCTGTTTTTTCACTCACATAATTGATAAACTTATTGAACTTCGGTTTATCCAATCCCTTCCAGTAATATAAAATGTATAATATCCTTTTCATTGTTTTTAATTGTTGCCTGTAAAAGGATTCATTGGCCTGTCTGCCCCCTGGTTAATGTCTTCTCTCAATATCACTTTCATAATTGTCATCCAGAATATTTTAAGATCAAGCAGCAAAGAAACATTATCTACATAATAAACATCGAGTTCAAATTTTTCGTACCAGCTAATGGTGTTTCGTCCATTTACCTGTGCCCAGCCCGTGATGCCGGGCCTTACATCATGCCTTCTCTTTTGTCTTTCACTGTATAAAGGAATGTATTTAAACAATAGCGGACGGGGACCTATCAAACTCATATCTCCTGCAATTACATTAAACATCTGCGGCAATTCATCAATCGACGTTTTGCGGATGAATGCTCCAAAGCTGGTAATGCGGTGAAAATCGGGTAATAAATTTCCATCTGCATCTTTTTTATTATTCATTGATTTGAACTTAATGATCCTGATTTTTTTTTCATGCTGCCCCGGCCTGTCCTGGAAAAAAAAGGGCGACTCTTTAAGAGTGATATAATTGATGATGGCTACGATTAATAAAATGGGGGATGTTACCAGCAATACTGCCAATGATAAAATGATATCCAATATCCTCTTGAAAAATAATTTGTACATCGTTAGCTGGTCTCCTGTTCAATGATATCACACAACTGGCTGGCCGCCATAAATTCTATATCGGGCCAGCGGGCTGTCATCTTTTTTAATAATTGTTGCAAAGCATCAATACCTTTTTGCCTGTTCGTTTCATCAATGTGTCCACAAAAATTTACCCGGTGTGAACTAATGACGGCAGGCTTATTCCACCTGAAGGCAGCGGCTATTTGTGCCAATGTAAAATCAACCCAATCATTCCGTTCCGTATCTGTCGGTTCAAATACCACATTTCTTACCATGTACAACTGCTGCAGGTGATTGTGTTTGCCGGTGTAATTTACTACCGTTTTATATTTACCCAATCCCTGGTGCTCTTTTTTTATAAAGCCGGTATCAATATACCGGATGCCGCAATGTTTCAGGTACTGATGAATGACCGGATGTTCCCTGCCACCCGGCGGATTAAAATGTGTTGACCTGAATCCGAATACTTTTTCAAAAGCATTCAGTCCATCTTCAATAATATTTTTGAACCGTTCGTTTTCTTTAAACTCCCAAAATTCAAAAGCAGCGGTAACAGAAATAGTTGGATAACCGGAAGAAGAGATACTTGTGTATGACCTGTTTTTTAATGCAGTCAACAGTTCTGCGTCTTTAATCGCCAGCTTCTCTTCAAATATTTTTAAGTTCAAATGTTCCCTTCCATGAAACTGCGGCACCAGCAATCCTTTTGCCATTCCTTCTTTCCACAAATCCCAGGCTCCTTCGTATCCTTTCAGTTTTGAATAAGTATCCGGCAGCAGTTCGTAATAATACGTCTCAAAATTTGTATCCGCCATTTTTTCAAAATCAATATTACAGGGCACAGCAAATGGCGTAAACACTGCAGGAGTGCCGTTCCTGTCTTTCACAGATGTCAATGCATCAAACAATAATTCCAGATCCTGCTTTGTTTCCAGAGCATCAAAAGCATCGAAGTGTGTGTGAATTGTAAGACCGGCTTTATCTAAATTATTTCTTGCGGCTTTGGAATCTAACCGCACATTACCATAATCATCCACAGAAAAAACAACAATTTTTCTTTTTGTTTTCCATCCAACGATATTTTTTACATTGAGTGAAAGCTGCTGTTTTACTGTATTGAGTACACTCATATTTTATTTGTTAGCCGCTTTATAAGTTTCTAAAGTTGTAACCAGTGCATCAGTTAATTCATTTGCCAAACGGGTGCGGTCAAAATTTTTTTCGGCAAATGCCCTTGCATTAATTCCCATTTGATTCACCCTTTCCGGATCGTTGTTTAGTGTGATGAGTGCATTGGCAAAAGCGGCTGCATCATCTGGTGCTACTGCAATGCCCAGTTCATTTTCATTGATAATTTCTGCCAGCCAGCCCGGGTAATTATTTAATATGGGCATGCCCATGGCGATGTAATCAAAAAATTTATTGGGTGAAGTGCCATAATAAAATGCAGGAATATTTGCCAGCAGCATCAGGCCCACATCAGCCGCCTGCAGGTAATTTGCCAATGCTAATTTTGGTACCGGGCTTAGAAATAAACAGTTTTTTAAACCCTTCGTTTCTGCCATTTGTACCAGCTTTGGTTTTAATGCACCATCTCCAATAAACACCAGTTTGATATTTTGATAATCAGTTTTTGTTTGCAAATATTCAGCCGCATTCAATGCAGCATTTTGGCCATTGGCCATACCATGTGCCCCTGTAAACACAGCTACAAAATCACCTTCTTCCACACCGGGGATAATAGTCTTTGGCTGTTTGCCGGGTTTAAATATTTGCAGGTCGCAGCCATTCGGAATCAGGTAAATGGGTTTATCTTTTTTCAATCTTTCTTTAATGCCTTTGGCAATGCCGGGAGATAATGCAACGCAGGCATCTGCTTTGTTGTAGGAATAATATTCCAGCACACCCATAGCCCACAGCACCACTTTATTTTTTATTACCCCCATTGCTTTTGGAAGCTCAGGCCACAAGTCTCTTACTTCAAAAACAAAAGGTTTTTTCTTTCCAAAAAATTTCATGATAATACCCGGGATGCCTGCGGTAAGTGGCGTAGTGGTGGCATACACAATGTCGAACTCTTCTGTAAAAACAAGCCGGATACTGCTGATGGAAAACCTGATAAAAACCAGCGCCCTTTTGAATAAACTCAATTTGTTATTGTACTTGATATTAAATTCAATCAGGTCAATTCCTTCAAACTGTCCTCTTCGCATTCCTTTTACATAAGGCACGATATCAAGCGGAGATTTCAACCTGGGTGATTCTGCAAAAACCATCGTAACCCGGTGGCCATTTTCAACCAATTGCTTTGCCATACCATACGACCTGATGCCGGAGTTGCCTGCCGGTGTACAAAAATATTGGTGGAAATATAAAACTCTCATTTATTTAGTTTGATCAAAATGCTGGTAACGCTGTTATTGTTGGTAACAATACTTAACTGACGCATTTTTGTTTTTTGCCAATAATATTTTGAAACAAAATGTTCCCTAATAGTTGCCTGAACATTTTCCGGCAAATGTATAGTACCCCACGAAAAATGAATGGTATTATTTTGTTCGTCTGCAAAAGCAGTGTCATCATCAAAATTAAAAATCAGTTCAATGGATGAGGCCGAGCCTTTGCAGTCGTCGGTTATACTCCATTCATCTTTTGCCCAGTTAATTTTTCTTTGGTGAAAATTGCCCCGGTAATCTTTGTAAGCAGCCGACCAATTTTGTTCACCGTTTTCAGTTGTTACAATTTCACTAACCATTGAAGGTACAATCCATTTAGCCAGTAAAAACCTGCTAAGCCTTGGCATCTGCTCTTCTCCGTCAAATGAAATGCTGTTGTGTGCATGCACCGATTTCAAATCAGTTCCTGTATAATCTTTGCCGGGGTTGTAAGAATAACTGCCGGAGTCCATCAAAATATTTTTGCCTTTATACCAAAGATCAAAATGAAGCACATCATTGTGACTTGGCCTGAATTTAAAAAAAGGAAATCGGCACAAAGCCCATGATTGATTGGATTGCATAATGCTGTAGCCACATGCAAACACCTGTGATTTTTTTTCAAAATCAACTTTTTTTAATGCCGCCTTATTTATTTCAAGCCAGTACAGTGGCTCACTTACAGCTTCATCAGCAAACAACATTTCATCCTGGTAAATGGCTTTGCATAATTGCAGGCTTGGTTTAAAATTTCTGTAATCAAGCGAATGAATATTTAATAACAAAGCTCCATCGTTGGCTCCTAAGTTCGGGCAATCGCCTGACGCTTCATCCAGCATGGCAGTAAGCCAATTGATGGCTGAAATAATTTTTTGTTTGAAATGATTGCTGAAAGATGGAGTTGCTAAACGCTTACTCCAAAACAAAGCGAGGGAAACAGTATCAATAAACAAGCGGTGGTAAGTAATGGAATGTTGAGAAAAACTTCCATCGGGATATACTAACTGGGTTACAATTTTTTCTAATTGTGTTTGATAATGATTTCCTTTTTTTTGATGGCCTGCAGCATCCGAAGAATGATATCTTAACCAGTTGAATCCAACAAATAATGCCGTCAGCTCACTTGTTGCATGATTGTTTCGCTGGGCAATGGCGTACCGGATAGTAGGCTCTATTCTTTGTACATGACACTCCACAAATTTCAACAGTGAGGCAGATGGTTTTTTATCCTGCTGCAGGATAACGGCAGTGGTTAATACATTCAGCAGCCGGATGGAAGTCTCCTGTCCACACTTCCAGTTGGGGCCAATGTTCAGCGGATTTTTTTCTGTCCAATTAACTATCCA
The DNA here is from genome assembly GCA_031368105.1 of Chitinophagaceae bacterium. Lineage (GTDB taxonomy): Bacteria > Bacteroidota > Bacteroidia > Chitinophagales > Chitinophagaceae > Ferruginibacter. Next base: position 409 of record JANLQY010000166.1, on the reverse strand, counting down.
GTTGTTGAGTGTGTGCAAATAAACTGCATTGCCTGTAACTGCATACGCTCTTCCTAATGTGGTTGCCCATCCAAAACGGGAAGGCTCCCAAATGTTTTTAATGTCGCCAATGGCATTGTTAAAATCAGGTAATTTTGTCCAGTGAAAGTTGGTATTGGGAAAATATTTTTGATTGAACGGATTTAAAAACCAATCAGGAGGATTACCAATTTGTTGTTGGTGGTAAGAATAATATTTCAGGTTGCCGGCAACAAGCAGGTCTGCTTCTTTGGTAATGGCATTGGTAAGTTGCTCAGGAAAGTCAGTTCTGGCAGGGCTTTCACTAAAAAATATTTTTTCATAGGAAATGTTTTTTGCAGAAAATTTTCTTTTAAGCCATCCTGTTTTTAAACAGAGCCGGTAATAAAAA
>JANLQY010000159.1:0-17732 GCA_031368105.1 Chitinophagaceae bacterium | reverse complement strand
AGCTTTCCACGGTGCAGTATGAAAAATATCTGTTGCTGCAATTTTTATTGAAGCCTGCTTTTGTAAAATTTGTTTTTGCAATCCCACATCTACAGAACCTTGTGAACTAGTTTTCCAGGTGCCGCCCCACACACCCGGCCCGTTAAACCATCCGCTTACTTCGGCAGTATAATCCTTACCCAAGGTAAATGATTGCTGCAGGTATGCTCCAAACATCGGCACATTTACACTTACCTTATTTTCTCCGATGGCACCTTTAAACATTTGATAACTGTACCAAAAATTTGCATAGCCATTCCACCATTTTTTTATTGCCGTAGGTGCACCAATATTAAAGCTTAGGATTTGCTGTGTAGCCAGGTTTTGCTGCTGCACAAAAGTAGCATTGCCGGTAGTATCGGTTACCATTGTAGCATAATCACTCACATGGCTGTATCCGATGGTGGTGTTTAGCATACCCATAAAAGTATGCGTCAGTTCTATATTGTCTGTGTACTGCGGTCTTAAAAAAGCATTGCCTTTTTCGTAAGTCAGTTCATCCAATTTATTTTCAAAAGGATTCAGATCCTGGTATGTAGGCCGGTCAATCCTTCTGCTGTAGGTTAAATTAAGGGAATGTTTTTCATTGATATTCCAAGTTACTGCACCTGATGGGAAAAAATTCAGGTAACTTTTTTTCACTGTATTATCTGCCTGCACCACTCCATCTGCCCTTGTTAATATTCCTTCGCTGTTGGTTTGTTCTGCCCTTACACCCAATTGCAAACTCCATTTGGCATTCAACTGCTGCTGGTAGTTGAGGTAAGCTGCATTTACATTTTCCTTGTATTTAAAACTGTTGCTTCTTTCAAGAATCTGCAGGGGTTTGTTCAATGCAGTATCTGTAAAAAAATCGTAGGTGTTTTTTGTTGTTACAAAAGAAGTTTTTGCACCATAACCTAACTTGCCTTTGCCCAATTTTTGTTCTGCATCAATCTTTGCTGTATAGATATTAATGTCTGTTGGCGTATAGTTTCTGTTCACTACACTGTACAATAAATTATTGTTGCTGCCATAATAATAATTTGGCTGGTAGCTGCTGCCCTTACCACGAAACAAGCCATAATCAGCATCAAAATTTACTTCCCTTCCGCTGGTATCTGTATAACGGTAGTTCAAATTAAAATTAGCATTGGTCCGGTTTCCGGGTATTGTATTAAATGATTCCAGGTTTTTTACAAACGCTCCTGTAGGGTTATAATAAACTGCCGTTTTACCATTGTTATTCGATTCACTGTTACTAAAATTGGTGGTGGCCATTACCCCGATGGTGTTGTTGTTATTTATAAAATAATCAGCACCCCCTTTTATGTTTACACTTTTATCATTGTTTTGCATCATTGTTTTTTGATCATACAAAGTATCTTTCTGTATCCGGTATAAATCAAGAGGGTTTTCATAGCGCCCCAGGTTGCCGCCCACATTTCCAAAAAGGTTTATTTTTTTATCCCGGTAGTTTAAGTTTACCGAGCCATTGCCCTTTGGCGTTACTCCCTGCACAAATCCTGCATTCACACTTCCGTTGGTGCCAAATTTTTTATTTTTTTTCAACCGAAAGTTGATTATACCGGCATTACCGCTGGCGTCATATTTAGCACTTGGGTTGCTAATCATTTCTATTGCTTCAATATCATTGCTGTTAATGCTTTTAAGATAAGCAGCCAGGTCTTTGGTGTCCAGCTGCATCATTTTACCATCCACATAAACCTTTACTCCTGTTTTACCTTTCATGCTGATATTGTCGTTGTTGTCTACCTGCACACCCGGACTTTTTTGTAACAGCTCCAAAGCATTACTTCCCTGTGCATTAATGCTGGCTTCCACATTAAACACTGTTTTATCTGCCTTCACTTCTATCATTGGCTTTTTTGCCAGCACAGTAATTTCTTTTAGTTTGCCGGCACCAGGCTGCAGGGCTGCTGGTTTCATTACTACTTTTTGTCCGTCCTTTTTTTCAAAGGCATCAGAGTACTGCTGCTCAAAACCAACGCTTGAATAACGCAGTAAAAAACTGCCTTGTTTACTTGTATTGATTTCAAAATTCCCGTTAGCATCACTTACATCAGTCTTTACAAGGCTGGAATCTTTTGCATTCAGCAATGATACAGTAACCGATTGCAACGGCTTACTGGCATTGTCTTTCACCTTTCCGGTAACGGATGACGGGCCCTGGGCAACAGATGTTGTTACTAAGCAAATCAACAGTACAGTTGTCAGGGTAAATATTCTTTTCATCGTAGTTAATTTAAAATTTCTCATTGCTGATTGAACGCAAAGGAATTTTAAATGTTACAATGAATGAAACTTTTATGGATGAGTTGCTGTATTATTTGCATGAATGGTATTGGCTGTTACCAGCAATTGTGATGAAAGGAATAATAAGGATTTGGATGGATGAGGCTACCCGGAAATAACTATACAAAGAAAGAATAAAGATCCTTATCAAATAAACTCTATACAACATCATTTTAAGTTGTTTTATCACAAAGGATATAAAATGCAACAAAAAGATAATAGATTTGATAACGGGTTTTTAAAATGTTATAATTTTATTACCGAAAAGTAAACACTAATCCCAACACAAAAAGAAAATGGACAATTTTTCAAAAAACGAAAGAATTTTAACCATCATCTATTTTATGTGGTTCTTTCTGCATCTCGGTTTTTTCTTTTATGCAGGCGAAGTGCCAGACGCTTCTCAATTTTGGCCTTTTGTTAAATCAGGCGTAACGCTGGATGAGAGTTACGATGTATCCGAATTCCTCATTTATATCAGTGTGCCACTCGTGGTGTTTATTGCTTACAAAATTATCAACTACGAGAATGACCAGCTGCCAATTAAAGGGCACCGTCATACTAACAGCAGTTATTTCCAGGCATTTTTAAATGAAAGAATAAAAGCAGAGGAACTTACACAAAAAATAAATGAATTAACCAACCAGCCGGTTAACTACGCCTACCTGAATGAACTAAAAAAGGATAAAGAAAATGCTGCCACCGAAGGAGTAAATGGCTGGCTGGACAGGGTAGAGTTAAAAAAGAAATACAAGGAATTTGAAAATTAAATTTCTTCCAATGCCATCAATAAATTATCACTATGGATTCCATTACCCATCTTGCCCTCGGAGCCTGCATGGGCGAAGCTTTTGCCGGGAAACCCCTGGGCAAAAAAGCAATGCTTTGGGGAGCCATGGCACAAAGCATCCCGGATATTGATTTTATATCTTCTTTCTGGATGGATACTTCTTCGGGCTTATTAGCCCACCGTGGATTTACCCACTCCATTTTATTTTGTGCCATCATCACTCCGTTGTTTGCTTTACTTGCCGAACGCTGGCACCGGCCTCACAATATCAGTTTACAAAAGTGGATCTTGTTTTTTGGAGCAGTGATTTTCATTCATATTTTTATTGATGCCTTTAACAATTATGGTGTTGGCTGGTTTGAACCTTTCAGCCATCAACGCATTTCTTTTAATGCCATTTATGTGGCCGACCTCTTTTTTTCTATATGGCCGGGTATTGCCTGTGTGTTCCTTATTTTTTTAAAAGGCAGGATACTGCAACGAAAAAAATGGTGGCGGATGGGGCTTGGATTGAGTGGATTGTATTTGCTGTATTGCCTGGTCAATAAAACAAAAGTAGATACAGATGTAAAAGACATCCTGCAAAAACAACAGATCAGTTACACCAGGTATTTTACTACTCCGGCACCTTTGCAAAACTGGCTTTGGTATGTAGTAGCAGGTACCGACAGTGGTTATCATGTTGGGTTCCGTTCTGTATTCGACAGTAAAAAAGAAATTACTTTTCAATATTTCCCCTCCAATGATTCTTTATTAAACCCTGTAAAAAATCACGAAGACCTGCAGCAGCTTATCCGTTTCTCTCAACAATTTTACACAGTGGAAAAATGGCATGATACACTTGTGATCAATGACCTGCGTTTTGGACAAATCATGGGCTGGCAAAACCCTACGGGTAAATTTGCTTTTCATTATTTTTTACAACCTCCTGCAGATAATAAAATGGTGGTGCAAAGAGGAAGGTTTGAAGGATGGAACTGGCAAACTGCCGGTATTTTTTGGAGAAGAATAAAGGGTAATTAATCTTTCAAAAGAAAAAATCTTACCTTGAAATATGTCTTCTATTGTTACCATTACCTTCAGTCCCTGCATTGATAAAAGCACATCAGTAGCGTCATTGGTTCCTGAAAAAAAATTACACTGCAGTACTCCAAAACTGGAACCCGGTGGTGGTGGCATCAATATAGCAAGAGCCATAAAAAAATTAGGTGGTGAAGCCATTACCATCTTCCCATCCGGCGGCTATACCGGAAAACATTTTAATCATTTACTGGAAAAAGAAAATATACCATCTGTAATTATTGAAACCAATAATGAAACAAGGGAAAACATTATTGTGTTTGATGAATCAAGCGCTAATCAATACCGTTTTGGAATGCCGGGTACAGCATTAAACAAAAGTGAATGGAAACAATGTTTAACTGCAGTGGAAGAAATAAATGATATTGAATTTATTATTGCCAGCGGCAGTTTACCTCCAGGCGTTCCGTCAAATATCTATGCTCAATTAGCCAGGATCGCTAAAAATAAAAACGCAAAATTTGTGGTGGACACTTCCGGTGAAGCATTAAAGCAGGCCGTTGAAGAAGGTGTTTATTTATTAAAACCAAACCTGGGCGAATTATGTTCGCTGGCAGGTAAAGCCAGTTTACAAACAATGGAAGTAAAAGATATTGCAAGAGCAATAATCGAAAAAGAAAAATGTGAGGTGATGATGGTATCAATGGGTGCCGATGGCGCCATGCTGGTAACAAAAGATATGGCTGAAATAATCACCGCACCAACAGTAATAAGAAAAAGCACGGTGGGAGCCGGAGACAGTATGCTGGCCGGAATTATTTTTTATCTCTCAAAAGGCAGGGGTATTGTAGAAGCTGCACAATACGGCGTAGCCTGCGGTACAGCCGCCACCCTGAATGCAGGAACAGAGTTATGCAAAAAAGAAGATGCTGACAAATTGTATGAAATGATACGGAAGGATATTGAAAATTAATATTACCCAACAGCACTCATGAACAAAAAGCAGCTGAACCATATCAACAACAGGCAGCACAAAAAACTGGAAGAACAATTTGAACGGATTGCTGAAAATTGTACAATAGAAAATATTCACGAGCTAAGAGTGGCTTATAAAAAGTTACGGGCATTTGCAAGAATGGTATCACAAGGCAATGAAACATCCGGAGAAATTAAAATTGCAAAAAAACTAAAAGAAGCTTACGCTGTTTCAGGGTCTATCCGTGATTTACAACTGCAGCGGCAGCGGATACCAAAAGCTGTAAAAGGAGATCCTGAAAAGCCGCATGAATACCTCAAACTTTTACAAAAAGAAATTCGCCAACTTAAGCCAGTGCTATTGGCAATCCATTTCAAAAAAATAATTACAGAGAGCAGAAAAAAAATGGCAGCAACTATGCCGGATAATGTTTGGGTAAGGCATTTCAAATTATTTGCTCAACAAAAATGGGGCGTTATTCATTCCATTATTGCCGTAGAAAATTTTAATGATGACAACATGCACAGCATTAGAAAAAATCTGAAAGATTTATTCTACAACCTGGCACTACACAAAGGAGTAGAGCATAAAAAATTATTACACAGCATTGCCAAAGGAAAAGAGGAACAATATTTTGAGGCATTGATTAATGAACTGGGAAATTTTCAGAATAAATGTATGGCAGTTAGTTTATTGAAATCTTACTACCTCAGCAGGGTAAGCCAGCACAACCGGGAGCTTCTAGAAAAAATAAAAAAGAGATGGACAAAAGAAAAGGAAGGCATGAAACGCCTACTGGTAAAGCAATTGAAAGAAACTATTACTCCGATTAAAAATTAAAGAATGAAAATTTATTCAGTGCCTGGTGCCGGAAAAACTTGATTATTTTTTTTGTTTATAATAAAAAGTAACCAGGAAAAATGCAATACGGATAAACTGATAAGAGCACCAGCGGATAAACTGCCTGAAAATATTTTTTGTGTGATAATGTTCTTCCCTCGTGATGGCTGCACAATCCCGCTGTATAATCAATTCCAGTGTTTGATGCACACCGGATGCAAAAGCAGCATCCCGTATATCCAGGTTTAGCTCCACGCTGGCATAGGCACTGATGTTATTAATATTGTAAGAACCAATGGTGAGCCACTCCCTGTCGCATACAGCCACTTTAGCATGCAACACCGTTTTTTGATATTCGTACAGTTCTATATTATTCCGCAGCAGCCAGTCGTACATCCAGCGCTCTGCATTTTTTGTCAACATAATATCCGAAGGACCGGCTGTGACCACTCTTATTTTTACTCCTCGTTTAGCAGCATTACTCAATAAGTTGCGGATTATTTTTCCGGGTAAAAAATAGCTGCACATAATCGTTACATCCGACTGGGCATGACGCAGCATGTCAAAATAGGTTACTGAAATTTGATTTTTCCTCATCACCCAGTCATTGCGCCGCATCCTTACTTTGCTTGTTGCAGCATTTGTAAAATCTACTGCCGGCAACTTTGCTTCACAGGGTGCATGATTTATTTTTACAGGAAAGCCCTTCCATGTTTTCCAGCAAAGCATACACATTTCTTTAACTACTGCCCCTTCGGCGTATAATGCAAAATCAAGCCAGGCTGTATTGTTGGGCATATCATTGTACCGGTCTGCAATGTTGACCCCTCCTGTAAGGGCATACTTTGCATCGGCTACAAAAACTTTATGGTGCAGCCTTCTGCCAAAATAAAAACTTTTACTTTTAAAAAAAGGTTCAAAAAAACGAAACTCAATACCGGCATCCGTCAGCTCGTTGATAAAAGTTTGTGGCATTGCCTGCGAAGCATAACCATCTGCCAACAGGTAAACTTTTACATTTCTTTGGGCTGCTGCTTTCAATGCATCCGCCACCAGTTGGCCGGTTTTGTCATTACCATAAATATATGTTTGCAGGTGGATACTGTCTGTAGCCTGGTTGATTAAATGCAATAACAGATCAAAATATTCTTTGCCTCCATGAATTAGTTTTATTTTATTGAGGGCTGTATAACCCTTATCGCTGTTATGTTTCCCGGCATACATCAGTTAACCATATTTTTATGAATTAGGTATTAGGAAGATAAAGCTACAATTTCAAAAATTGATTTCTGCAAACTAATTTATCATTGCTGCAATATCCAACAAAAATTTCTGCAGCTGCTTCAAATAAGATTTCTGGCTAAACAACACTCAGCTTCAATACCCCTTCAAAGAAGTTGAAGAAACGATCTTATCCAAAAACCAGGGCTTTCATTTTTCTTTTAAATAATGTATTTTACTAAATATTTTTTTTCATGAAAAAAATATTGGCCATTTTATTTACAGGTTCAATTATCATCTCTGCCAATGCTCAGCAGGCAACAATTGAACGCCCCAAATTAGTAGTGGGCATTGTGATTGACCAAATGCGCTGGGACTACCTGTACCGTTATTACAACCGCTATGCAGAAAATGGTGGATTTAAACGCCTGCTGCAGCAGGGTTTTAGCTGCGAAAATACCATGATACTTCATATGAATACTGTAACGGCCTGTGGTCATACCAGTATATACACCGGCACTGTGCCTGCCATTCATGGTATTACCGGAAACGACTGGTGGGATAAAACTATCAGCAATTACCGTTATTGTACGGAAGATCCGGCAGCGAAAACAGTGGGCAGCATCAATACAGAAGCCGGTGCTATGAGCCCGGAAAATATGCTAACCACCAGCATTTGCGATGAATTGAAATTAGCCACCAATTTTAAAAGTAAAACAATTGGGATTGCCTTAAAAGACCGTGGCGGCATTTTACCTGCAGGCCACACTGCAGATGCCGCTTATTGGTATGATACCAAAACTGGCAACTGGATTTCCTCTACCTATTATATGAAACAGCTGCCGGCATGGGTAACTGATTTTAATGCAGTGAAATGGCCTGACAGTTTTTATTTAAAAGGCTGGAGTACATTATATCCACTGAACAGCTACACACAAAGCACAGAAGACAATAAGCCGTACGAAAATAAAATATTCGGCAGTGGTTTTCCTTATACTCTTTCGCAGCTTATTGGAAAAAACTATAACCACATTATTGCCACGCCTTATGGCAATACACTCACTACTTTATTTGCCAAAGCAGTTATAAACAATGAAAATTTTGGGGCAGATGATATCACTGATTTTCTGGCCATCAGTTATTCTTCACCAGATTATGTGGGACATTCTTTTGGTCTCAATTCAATAGAAGCTGAAGATATTTTTCTTCGGCTGGACAAAGAGCTGGGGGAACTGCTGGATTTTTTAGATAAAAAAATTAAAAAAAATGAGTACCTTTTATTTTTATCCGCCGATCATGGCGTGGCGCATATTCCAGGTTTTTTAAAGGAGCATAAAATACCGGCAGGCAACATACAATCGCAACCGCTGTTTGACAGCCTTACTGCAAAACTGAAAGAAAAATTTAGCAAAGATGATTTGGTGCTGACCATCATCAACAACCAGGTGGTATTAAATAACCGATTGATTGATTCACTGAAGATGGATAAGAAAGCAATAACGCAATGGGCTATTCAATTTCTTTTACAACAGCCCGGGATAATGGATGCACTGGATATGGAAACAATTGTGCAGGCTCCGCTGAACAGCAATATAAAAGAAATGATTGTGAACAGTTATTATCACAACCGCAGCGGAGATATACAATTGCTCACCTCACCGCAATGGATAGATGGTTTTGAAAAAGGCGGCACCACACATGGAACCTGGCACCCTTATGATGCACATATTCCGCTGCTGTGGTATGGCTGGAATATTGCACCGGGCAAAATATACCGACAGGTATCCATGACAGATATTGCCCCAACACTGGCTGCATTGCTTAAGATACAGATGCCCAGTGGCTGCACAGGAAAAGTAATAACTGAAATAGTGAAATAGGATAATTTTTATTGTAAAAATTTTATGATCCAGATAAAAGAAAATACAACAAGCAAATCCTGCTGCACTATTCAGCCGGACTTCCGCAGCAAAGTTTTAAAAGCAAAAAGAAAGAATAGCTGGCTACACTTATTGCTTCTTTTTTTGGTACCCGTTATTGCATCTGCACAAACAAAGGCCATTGATAAAAATAAATTTTTTACAGATGACCGGGTGATTGAAATAACCATTGAGTCTGATTTCAATAAATTGATCGACAATAAAATGAAAGCAGATTACAGGAAAAATTTTCAACCGGCTACCATTACCTGTATTTTTCCTGACAGTACAAAAGTGACAGAGCTTGTAGAGATAAGGCCGAGGGGGAAATACCGGAGAGAAGAATTTTATTTGCCCCCCATCATGGTGAATTTTAAAACCCCCGGTGCAGCCAGGTTTAAAAAATTAGGTAAACTGAAATTAGTGTGGCCCAGTGGCAATAAAGTGTATGATGAACAATTGATATTGAAAGAATACCTGGTGTATAAAATATACAACCTGCTTACAGAAAAAAGTTTTCGGGTAAGGTTGGTAAAGATGACTTGCCGTGACATAAATGAAAAAATAAAATCACGTACTTCCTATGCCTTCTTTATTGAAGAGGTGGATAATGTAGCCGATAGAAATAACTGTGTAGAAGTTCAGTCGGTAAAATTTCATACAGAAAAAATCGACCGAAATGTGACTACACTGGTAGCCTTATTTCAATACATGATTGGCAATACAGACTGGGCAGTTCCTATTTATAAAAATATAAAACTCATCCGGAGTAAAGAGGATAGTTTGTCGAAGCCCTTTGCGGTGCCCTATGATTTTGATTATTGCGGATTGGTAAATGCAGAGTACGCAATCCCCACACCAGAGCTGCCAATTACGTCTGTGAGGGAACGGTTGTACAGGGGTTTTCCCAGAACGATGGAGGAGTTGCAAATAGTATTGCAAAACATCCGCAGCCACCGGCAGGCAATGAATTTACTGATAATGAACTTTGAACCGCTGACGATGGGTAATAAAAAAGAAATGACCAGATACCTGGATGAATTTTTTGAACTGACAGAAAAAGAAAAAGACGTAAACAGAATTTTTATAAAAGAAGCAAGAGTGGAGTGAGTATTTTTTTAATACCATTTTTATACAAACTGCTAAACCATTATTATGCTGAAAGAAGAATACCTGCAACAACTAATGAAATCCATTTATGATAAAGACGGTGCCAATGTATATAATCATTCGGCTGCAATTCTTACTACACAAAGTGACGAGTTTGCCTGCACAAAATCATGGGCCGATCAACTGGTAAGGGATAAGCTGGCTACCTACACTGATGCCGAACATACTATTTTGCAACTTACCAACTTTGGAAAATACTGGATGATGAATGGAGGGTATCTATCTTTTTTAAAGGAAAATGAAAGCACTAAAGATCATCACAAAGAAAAAGAAGAACATAAGGAGGAACATAAAGAGGAGCACAAACAAAAAGACGAACATAAAGAGCTGGAAGAATTTAAAATAAAAGCAATACACAAAGAAGAATTGCTTGAAGCAAGGCTAAAGCTTATTCATTACCGTCTCTGGGGCTTTTGGTTGACACTGGTTATTTCATGCATGGGGTTTTTTCTGTCGCTGTACAACCTTTATTTAATTATGAATGGGAGAAAGTAGAAAATGATCAATCCTTCCGATTATTTGCAATTGGCAATACAAATAAAAAACTATTATTCTGTCAGCAGCTACTTTTTTGTTATGCTATTTTAATCGCATCCTGTTGCAACTCTGTTGATGCTTATTCTATCTTCTTAATTATATCTGTCAAAGCAATTGTCTTTGCTTTCAATTCATCATACTCCCCATTCTGCAAAATTTGCTTTGTAATTAATTTACCACCAATACCCACAGCAGCCACTCCACTCTTAAACCATTTCCTGATGCTTTCTTCTGATGCATCCACACCACCAGTTACAATAAAATCAAGCCCTCTGAACAAAGGGACTGCAGTCTCTACAAAGCCCGGCCCCAGTACATTTCCGGGAAACAGTTTTATTAAACTGCACCCTGCGTTTTGCGCTGCATGAATTTCTGACGGGGTCATGCAGCCGGGTATCCACAACATTTTATTCATGTACGCCACATCACAAACACCACTGTCAAAAAATGGGCTTACTAAAAAATCTGCCCCGGCATCCACAAATGCAGTTGCTTCATCACTGCTCCCGATAGTACCAATACCCAGCGTCAATCCCGGCATGGAAACATCCCGTTCTTTTATCATGCCTTTAAAATTATCCAGTGCTGTACTTACCCGATTGGTAAATTCAACACAGTGGATGCCGGCCTCGTACAAAGTCTTGATTACAGCAATGCTCACTGCAGCATCTTCATGATAAAATAATGGCAGCAGCCGCTGCTCCTTTATACTTTTTATTGCAAGTAATTCTTTATCCATAAATATTTTGCCGGTTTAATTCTCATGAGAGAAATAAATCCGGGCTATTGTTTAAAAATTATCAATTGGTTTTTATACCTTTATTTTTAACTGCTCTTTTATTTTATTGCGGCCACACTTCTTAAAATACCCAGCTCCACTCCCCGTATTTCAGCCAGCCCCCTTAGTCTTCCGATAGCCGAATAACCAGGGTTTGTTTTTTTGTTTAAATCATCCAGCATCTGGTGGCCATGGTCTGGCCGAACAGGAATTGAAATATTTCTGTCTTGCATTACCTGCACAATTTCTTTTATCACTGCATACATATCTACATCACCCTCCAGGTGATTGTCTTCATAAAAATCTCCCAGTTCATTTCGCCTGGTACTGCGGAGATGAATGAAATTAATTCGGTCACCGAATAGCCTTACCATTGTTGGTAAATCATTATCGGCTCTTACACCAAATGAACCTGTACAAAAACAAAGGCCGTTATTTAGTGAAGGAACAGCAGCTTTTAATGCTTCAATATCAGCGGCAGTGCTTACCACTCTGGGCAAACCGAAGATCGAATATGGCGGGTCATCCGGATGTATTACCATTTTTACACCACATTCATCTGCTACAGGAATTATCTGCTGCAAAAAATAAATAAGGTGATTTCTCAGTTTATCAGCATCAATATTTTTATAAGCATTCAATGCTTTTTGAAATTGCTCCAGAGTAAAACTTTCTTCACTTCCCGGCAGCCCTGCAATAATATTTTGCTGCAGTATTTTTTTTTCTTCCTCACTCATTTCGGCAAGCCTGTTTTCAGCTCTTACTAATTCTTCTGCGGTATAATCTTCTTGTGCATTTTTTCTTTGTAAAATAAAAACATCAAATGCAATGAATGCTGTTTTTTCAAAACGCAATGCTTTGCTTCCATCTTCAACCGTATAGGCAAGGTCAGTTCTTGTCCAGTCCAGTACCGGCATAAAATTGTAGGTAACAATTTTTACATTACATGCCGCCAGGTTTTGAAGAGATTGTTTATAATTTTCAATACATGTTTCAAAGCCCGTACTTTGTGTTTTAATTGCTTCATGCACCGGCACACTTTCCACCACACTCCAAACCAATCCTGCAGTTTTAATTTCAATTTTGCGTTTGTTGATTTCTTCCACTGTCCATACCTCTCCGTTAGGAATATGATGCAGCCCCGTAACAATACCACTGCAACCAGCCTGTTTAATATCTGCTAAACTCACAGGATCTTTGGGGCCATACCAGCGGATGGTTTGCTCCATCCTGTTGCCTGTGTTTTTATAAGAAGCAAATGAGTTGTTCATCCAAAAAGTATTTTAACCAACAATATATTTTTGTGGATCTGCCATCTAAAAAAAATCTAACCTAATAATAAAAATGAGAAACAATATTTAAGAAGCTTTCAAACTCTTGCCTATAAATTAACAGCAAAGAATAGCAACACCAAAGTTTACTTCGTTTAGCAAGAATCAAAATTACAGCATCCGCCCCTTTGAATGAAAGTATCAATTCAATTACAAAAAGCAAAAACAACTGCTGTAGAAAGTAAAAAGCCTGAGAAATAAAAATTTACTGTAAAAGAGATAGTTCAAAATTTCTTGAAATACCACCAATAAAAAACCCCTCCGATTTTAATCGAAGGGGCAGGGTTCTTGCGTCGGGATGGCAGGATTCGAACCTGCGACCTCCTGGTCCCAAACCAGGCGCGATACCGGGCTACGCTACATCCCGATCTTAATTTTCAGTGAACTGAAAACTAATAAGTTTTAATTGTAAGAACTTTTTGCGGAGAGGGTGGGATTCGAACCCACGGTACAGTGTTACCCGTACGACGATTTAGCAAACCGTTCCTTTCGGCCACTCAGGCACCTCTCCTACCTGCCCTCAATTGCTACCGGTGTAACCCGGTATTTATTAAGGGGTGGCAAAAATACAATTCGACATTGTAATACCCAAAACTAATTGGGTAATATCTGGAAATAATTTTTTAACTGCTGAAAAATGATACATCGTACAAGAGTGCGACGCAACGATGCTGCCACAAAGGACTTCAGCTGGTTACAAAAAATTTCATGAAATAATCTTTATTATCCCCCTTTAGGGGACAGGGGTTTACATAGCAGCCAACTGAACTTTTTGCTGCAGTTCCAAAACACTTTCTTTAAAGAGTGTGTCGGTGTCCATCAAATCTTTTACAGTTTGGCAACTGTGGATTACCGTGGTGTGATCACGTCCGCCAAAATGCTCACCAATGGTTTTGAGTGAATTTTTAGTAAATGATTTGGAAAGAAACATGGTGATTTGTCTGGCCTGTACAATTTCCCTCTTACGGGTTTTTTGTAACAGCTTGTCATAAGGCACATCAAAGTAATCACACACCATTTTTTGAATGGCATCGATGGTTATTTCTTTACTTGAAGATTTTACAAAATTTCGTAACACTTTTTTGGCTAATTCTAGGTCGATTTCTCTTTTGTTTAGCGAAGATTGTGCCAACAATGATATTAAAGCGCCTTCTAATTCCCTTACATTGCTGTTGATATTGTAGGCGATATATTTCACTACTTCTTTTGGCATTTCAAGGCCATCATTCTTCATCTTCTTTTCTAATATCTCAATCTTTGTTTCATAATCCGGCACCTGGAGATCGGCACTAAGCCCCCAGCGAAAACGGCTCAGCAATCTTTCCTGTACGCCTTCCAAATCTTTGGGTGGTTTATCACTGGTTAATATTAACTGCTTGCCGCTCTGGTGCAAATGATTAAAAATAGAGAAGAAAGCGTCTTGTGATTTTTCGGCACGGTTAAAGAACTGCACATCATCAATGATCAGCACATCTATCAATTGATAAAAATGGATGAAATCGTTGATGGCGCCATTCCGTCCATGATCTATAAACTGGTTGATGAATTTTTCTGAACTTACATACAGTACCACTTTATTACTGTGGATGCGTTTTACTTCGTTTCCAATTGCCTGGGCCAAATGTGTTTTGCCCAAACCGACCCCACCATATATCACTAAAGGATTAAAAGAAGTGGTACCTGGTTTTTCTGCCACTGTTTTTCCTGCCCTTCTTGCCACCCTGTTACAATCCCCTTCTATAAAGCTGTCAAAAGTATAAGCATGATTCAATTGCGGATCTATCTGCATCTTTTTAAGACCAGGTATCACAAAAGGATTTTTAACCGGGTTATTTATGACTAAAGGAAAGTCCATTTCGTTATTTGAAAATGATTTATAACCATTGCCAGGAACATCCATTGTAAGTGGCTTATTTTTACTGTTACCGCTGTCCACCATTATCCTGTATTCCAGCCTGGCATCTTTTCCCAATTCTCTCTTTAATGTTTTTGCCAGCAAGCTGATGTAATGTTCTTCAAGGTACTCGAAAAAAAATTGACTTGGTACCTGTATCGTTAAAACTTTATCTTTTAACGCAACAGGTTTTATTGGTTCGAACCAGGTTTTAAAATGCTGCCACTCTACGATGTCTTTGATTATCTCCAAGCAGTTGGTCCATACTTTATCAAAAACTTTATCCATTATTCCTTAAGCAGTTTATTTAGTGGTTAAATTATTTCAGCAAACTCGTCGCAAAAAATGTATTTCATGTACGAATAAAATTATTTCTGTGCAGGACAGCGAATATCAAGATAAATTATCAGAAAAAAAATTTTTTATTCACTTGTTTTTTTTCCTACCAGTACAGTATGGGATTTTGCCAAATTATTATTCCTGTATTTGGAAAATTCAAAGTCCAGTCTGCCCAACACAATGCCTGCCCAACCTACCTGGTTAATCAAAACATCATCCCCATTTTTATTTTTTTCTGTTACCGGTGCATCTAAAAAAGTGTGTGTGTGACCGCCGATGATCAAATCTACATTTTCTGATTCTTTTGCAAGAATGATATCACACATCCTGTTCCTGTCTTCTTTGTATTTATAACCAAGATGGCTGAGGCAAACAACCATATCACAGCCCTTTTCTTTTTTCAGCATGGCTGCAGTGCGGTTCATATTCTCAACAGGATTTAAATATTTAGTATTGCCAAATAAAAGATCCGGCACCAGGCCTTTCATTTCAATACCCACACCAGTTACACCAATTTTCAATTTTCCTTTCTTGAAAATTTTATAGGGTTGTGTTTTCAATTCCATCGGCGTGTTGGTAAAATCATAATTGCACAACAGGATAGGAAAATTGGCAAACTGTAATTGGGTGGCAAAATTTTCAAGCCCTGCATCAAAATCATGATTGCCCATGGTGGCGGCTTCGTAGCCCATTGCTGTCATGGCTTTTATTTCCGGTTCGCCTTTATAAATGTTAAAGTAAGGTGTACCCTGGAAAATATCTCCGGCATCCAGCAGCAGCACATTGCTTTCTTCTACCCCCTTAAAAATATCACTTGCATCTACAGATGATTTTATTTCTTCTGTTTTAATTTTCTTTATCAGCTCAGCCCTGGCAGCTACACCACCAAGCCCCTGGTTTTTGCCACCGTCCATCGGGAAAGGTTCCAGCCTGCTGTGTACATCGTTGGTATGAAGGATGGTTAATTTATTTATTTCAGCAGGTGTTAATGCACCTGCAAATACCGACCCTGATGCCAGCAATGATCCGGCAGCGAGGGCTGTTTGCTGTAAAAATTTTCTTCTATTCTGCATTGCTCACACGTTTTTCTATTGAGGAAGTTATTTGTTTTCCCTGCTGCCGAAAGGTGGAAAAATATTGCAGCACCGCATCCCTGAATAAGTACCCGTTGTTTTGTTGTGGAATAGTTCTCAGCATATCACAATCATCGCCGCCGTTGGCAACATAATCTAATAAGGCAATCATGTAATCTTTTCCTTCTTCCATCGGCATGCCGCCGATAACGATATTAACGGCCTGTTTATTTTGTATCTGAAAACTGATACCGGCACAAGGCCAGCCACCCCTGCCTGCCACTAAATTTAAAAATTGCTGCAGTACTTTACCATTTATTTTTTGCAGCACAATAATATTATCAAAGGGCGCCATCTCATACACTTTGCCACGGGTGATATTGCCTGCTGCAATAGACGGCAGGCGGATGCCGCCAAAATTTAGAAAAGCAGCATCAATGGAGGTTTGATATTTTTGTTTGGCCATTACCAGCATGGCATCTGCCAGTACATTATTTAATGTGCCTTCGGGTTGTCTTTTTTCCAATGCCATACCTGCTACTGCAATTACATCATTCATATTCTTGTTTACACTGTCAGAGTATGGTTTTAGCAAAGCATTCAGCTCATTACTGGCAGGCTGCTTTTGAGAGATCCGGTAATCTTTGTATTGTACAGATTGAGGCTGGTAGGCAGTTTTGCAGGATGTGGCAAATAAGGCTGCAACAAAAAAGAGGTTTAACAATGATAACTTACGCATGTACAGGCAATGAATTTAAGCCCGGTAAGGTAGCCAATTTTTATAAACCAAATCAAAAAGAAAGCGTAAAATATTTTTTTGGTAAATAAGATTACTTTTACAGCATTAAAATATTTTTATGAGTTATGAATTAACCGGCAAACTGATTGCCAAATTTGATACCGTACAACGTACAGAAACTTTTAAAGTAAGGGAATTTGCGGTAGAAAAAACAGACGAGATTGGCGGCCGTACAGTGAGCAATTTTGTAAAGTTTCAAAGTGTGCAGGATAAAACTGCCATCATTGACAAAGTAAATATTGGTGATGAAATAAAAGTGCATTTCAACATTAAAGGAACCAAGTGGGAAAAAGATGGCAAGACCAGTTACTTCACCAACCTGGATGCCTGGAGGGTAGAACAAATTTTACAACCGGGTGCAGATAAATCTTTAACTGACAATGAATACATGGAGCCACTGGATACATTTACTTCAAGCTCACCGGATGCGATTGATGATTTGCCGTTTTAGCCCCCTCCGCCCCCTGAAGGGGGAACTAAGGCAAGATTAGTTATAGCAAACTGTTTTCTTTAATAGAAACTATTCTCCTATACTTAGCATGAGAACTGTAATCAAAATATTATTTTGTCTTACTCTAATTTCAACAGAAGCAGTATCACAAGTAGTTGTGGCTAATGACAAAATGAATATTGTATATGCAGCTGTTGATAATCCAATAAGCTTTGCTGCCACCGGTTATAAAACAGAAAACCTGGTGCTGGTTGCAAGTT
>JANLQY010000139.1:0-4813 GCA_031368105.1 Chitinophagaceae bacterium | reverse complement strand
TTTTTCAAAAGAAAATTATTTAATCAAATTACAGCTTGATAAATTTCTTCATCACCAGATCTTCACTCAGCTGAATTTTGATGATGTAATTGCCGGCAGTAAGACTGGCTGTATTGATATTGAAATTATTGTCGCCTTCAGTAACAGTATATACTTTAGCATATACAGCTTTACCGCTAACGTCTGTTATTACCACATTGGCAATACCGGTTTTATCTGCATTGATGCCTACCACCATATTATCCCTTACTGGATTAGGGTAGCTGCTGATTTCATTGATGCCCAGGTTTTGTAAGTTACGAACCGGGCTGTATTTGAAACGGCCATCAATGTCCACCATTTTAAGACGGTAATAGTTGTAGCCTTTTGCCGGCAGGTTGTGTGTAAAGTTGTAGGTTCTTTCTGTGCTGCTGTTTCTTGCTGCTGCTACTTCACCCAGTTGTACAAACTCACGTCCATTTTTACTTTGCTCAATTACAAATTTCAGTGTGTTAAGTTCCTGTCCAGTTTTCCAGGTAAGCTTGTTGGTTTTGTTTTGTTTTTGTGCAGTAAAGCTTACAAGTGTCAGTGGGGTTACACAGCTTGAATTAACTGTAATATCATCTAACCCTATAATGCTGCCCCAATTACTCACACCTTCAAATCCTATCTGGATGGTTTGTCCTGCATAAGCTGAAAGGTCAACCAGTTCTTCACGCCAGCCCGGAGTTCCAAAAGCTGGATCAAGTCTTCCGAAGCCAGCTCCTATCCTGTTCCAGGTAACACCCTTATCAGCAGAAACACTTATATAAAGACTGTCATCAATGTTTGAAGAAAGAAAAGTAGTATCATGGCTCATAAAAAAGCTGAGATTATTTGTACATGTACTGCCATCTGGTGCTGGATTTAAAATAACACAGTTACTAAATAACCTCGATACAACACCTGTAGAGTTGGGGCTGCGGTAACTATCAAAGAAGAAAAAACTCAGGCCGCTGTGTGCATGTAATGAGTCTAACATATCTCCATTTATATAAGCACTGTCTGATCGTATCGTCCACAACTGGCCACCTGCAACTGTTGAAGCATAAGATATTAGTGGCAGGGTTGTTTCTACATCTTCCACAGCAGGAAAGCTTGCAATTGTGCTGGCGGTATTACCTCCAGTAGCAAGCGTATCATTTGAACTAAGTGCATCGCCTGCCATGGTTACATAAGCTGTATCAATGTTTAAACCAGGTGTATTTAGATTTATTCCAGAAAAAGTAATTGTCTCTATGCCGTTGGCTGCAATGGTTCCTGTATTGAAAAGCGTAGCAGTATAAGCGTTAGCTCCGCTAATTTTTAAGGTCACCGCTGCAGCTCCTGGTGCGATGGGGTTTGTACCAAAGTTTTGTAACTGCATTGCCACAGTTTGATTGGTCGTGTGGCAAGTTGTATTTGGCAAATCGGTAAAGAAGTTCAATCCAGGATTAACAGGAGCAAGAAAAGTATAGTATATCAGCATGGATGGATGCCTTAAATTAAGGGTAGACAGTGTATTGGTAGGGCTACCTGTAGTACCTGAAATACTTGCAATAGAATTGGTAATATAAGCAGGTACACTGGTGCCATTATCATAAGCCCATCCTACCAAACCCGTTGTAGCAGCAGATTGTGTATATTCCACCAATACTTCCAGGTTGCCACCAGTGTAAGTAAAAGGGGTACCCACATCAAACCTGATAAATGCACTTGCATTGCCTACAACAACGGTAGGATCGCTATTATATACCAAAGTGGCACCAGAAATTTCTGTTGACCAGGTAGGCCCTGCTGCAAATGTATTAGTAGCTGTATTTTTAAGGTAAATCTTAAAGTTAACAGTACCTGCTAAAGTACCTTGTGTAGTTACACCATCCCATGATCTGGCAAAAAATAAGGAGTCAATGCTGGAACCGGAAGCTATTCCTGTAAGCAGGCTGGCTGGATAAATGTAAGCATGCCTGTTCCATGAAGCACCAGTAGCAACAGATGTCATCGGGCCATAAGGATTGGCAGGGTTTAAGTAAGTTCCCTGTCCTGTATTGGAACCTACTGAAATAGCTGTTTGTGCACGTGATGCTGAAAAAGAAAAAGCGGCAAAAAATAAAAATGTGTAGATTTTCTTCATTGTGATTTTGTTTTGGTGCTGCAATTTAATGATATTAAGTATTGAGTTTAAAAAATGTAACAATAAATATATACTTTATATGGAGATTTTACGTTGCAATAGTTTTTTTTTCTATAAAAGAACAAAAATTACCTTAATAATTTTAAGTAGAGAGTTGATGGAGTAAATAATTGAGGGAATTATAATGATACTTCGGTATTTAAGGCATATTCAACAACCAATATTTGAAATAGCAGGTTACTTTTTGCCTTTAAGAGGAATAACTAATTTTAATCCCGACCATGTTTCATCTACTGCACATACTTTAATATCCACCAATCCATTTGGGAATGCTAGGTTTCTACAATTGCAGCAAGCCTGCTTTGTACAAAGTATTTACCGGCTTGTTATCCCAAAATAATTCGAAGTTGTCCAATCCGGCAGCTTCATAATCATCTTTTACTTCCTGCAATGTGTAATGTTTATCACTGGCTGATAATTTTTGCAGCATTGCAAATAACCAGCTTCCTTCCGGTGCATTTATTTTTATATTAAACACTTCTTTCTTTGTTTGAAAGGTAAGCGAACACATCTCCCACTGGCTTCCTTTTTTTGATTTGGTAAATATTTCAATCGAAGGCAGGTTGCCCATCCAGAAAATTTTTGCAGCTGCTTTTGTGGTGAGTTCATCTTGCTGCAAAGCCTTTGCAATATAGTCTGTTGGCACCGTCGTTTTAGGTGTTTTAAAATCAAACCATTTATGCAATGGATGATCGAGGCAGGTGCCATGCATAAAATTCAGTAACGATTTTTTAAGTCCAAAACTGAAAGTATCATGATCGGCACCGGTGGGGTCGGTGTGTTCAATATCATTGTTGGCAAAACTGCCAATAGCTGTTGTTTGCTTTTCTACTTTGTATAGCTCAGGAGCCATGCCTACAGGGCTGTGGGCTGTCATGGCAAACTGGTGCCAGAAGGCAGATTGTAAAATACCAGCTTCAAATAACTGCCGCACCATATCTAATGAATCAATGGTTTCCTGTGCTGTTTGTGTGGGAAAGCCGTACATCAAATATGCATGAACCATGATGCCGGCTTCGGTAAAATGTTTATTCACTTTTGCCACCTGCGATACAGTAATTCCTTTTTGTATCAATTGTAATAATCTGTCCGATGCCACTTCCAACCCACCTGAAACACCGATGCAGCCGGATGCTTTCAGCAACAAACAAAGATCTCTTGTAAAGCTTTTTTCAAAGCGGATATTTGTCCACCAGCTCACTACTAATTTTCGTTTAATAATTTCCAATGCCAGCGAACGCATCAATGCAGGCGGTGCAGCTTCATCTACAAAATGAAAACCATTCTGCCCAGTTTGTGCAATCATTTCTTCCATACGGTCGCAAAGGATATGTGCAGTAAGCGGCTCGTAATTTTTAATGTAATCAAGCGAAATATCACAGAAGGTACACTTGCCCCAATAGCAGCCATGCGCCATGGTGAGTTTGTTCCATCGTCCATCACTCCAAAGGCTGTGCATGGGATTGATGATTTCGATGGCTGAAATATATTTATCTAATAAAAAATCGCTGTAGTCGGGAGTGCCCACCCGCCCCTGCCGGTAATCGGTGCAGGCGGTGTTGTTGATGTAAGTAATCTTGTTGTTTACTAAAGTAAAAGTCCTTTTTAATTCCTCCATTTTTTTATTGTCCTGCAAATACTGAATCAAATTTTCAAGCGGAGCTTCACCATCATCCAGTGTAATAAAATCTACAAACTCAAACACCCTTGCATCACTCAATGAACGCAGTTCGGTATTGGGAAAGCCGCCACCCATCACAACCTTAGCAGATGGATAGTGTTGCTTTATCCATTGCCCACAGCGCAAGCCGGCATATAAATTCCCCGGGAAAGGAATAGAGAGTGCCACCAGTTGCGGCTGCACATCCTTCATTCGTTGCGATAAAATATTGATGAGAATAGTATCAATAAAAGTATATTCTTTTTGCAGTTCGTTGTACAATTCATCAAAGTTGCCGGCAGACCTGCCTAACTTTTCTGCATACCTGCTGAAACCAAAATGTTCATCCACAGATTCTTTGATAAGGTCGGATAAATCTTCGAGATACATAGTGGCCAAATGTTTGGCTTTGTCCTGCACACCCATGTTGCCGAATGCCCAGGCAAGATCTTCTGTTTGTGCAAACCTTGCGGCTTCGGGTAAAAATCCACGCTTGCAAATCAAGTGCGCCAGTGTAGGATTTTTTCCCTGCAAAAACAAGATCACTCCATCAATGGTTTGGATGTAATCTTCTTTCAGTGCAATGATGCGTCTTGTATTTTCACTCAGCTCTTTGTTAGAATCAATTGCAGCAAACAATTTCGTCAACCCGTTTTTACTAAACAGTTCAATGGTTACTTCAATGCCCAAATCGGCCTGCACCGATGCAATATTTTTTGTATTGAGAAACCCTTTTAAATAAGCCGTAGCCGGGTACGGTGTATTTAGTTGGGTAAAAGGTGGCGTTAGTAATAAAATGGGAAAACTCAAAATGATTTACTTTAACTGCAAAAGTAAATGTTAATTGTAACTGGTGAGTATTGGAATTAAAGAGAACAATTTTTTATTATCGTTTTCGATTTTTCGATTAATAAATCTATCATCTAAAAACCTTTTTAAAAGTTTAGAAAATTCTTGATTTT
>JANLQY010000054.1:0-14994 GCA_031368105.1 Chitinophagaceae bacterium | reverse complement strand
AAAAAAATTTTCATTGTTAAAAAATGTATTACATTGATTAATGAAAAAAATTAACCTACAACAAGAAATGAAAAAAAGTGGGAATTATTTTTTTAAAAGTAATCAATAACATTGTCACCCACCATTTCTTTATGATTATGTTTTGCTTTTATTATACTTTTGAAACCAATGGATGATAAAGCATCATATTACAGCAGCCATTCAAAACTTTCTTTTTTTGGCACAGATGGGCAGGAAAAGCTACAGCAGAAAAAAGCACTGGTAATTGGAGCCGGAGGCTTGGGCTGCCCCTGCCTGCAATCTCTTGCCGGCGCTGGTATTGGCAATATTGGCATTGCAGACTTTGATACCGTTTCAATATCTAATCTTCACAGGCAGAACCTGTATAATTACAATGATATCGGCAAACAAAAAACTAGTGTTGCTGCTGAAAGACTTGCCCAATACAATCCATTTATCAAAATACAAACACACCCATTAATAGTGGATGAAAGTAATGTGCTGGAACTGATTGACAGCTACGATGTAATTGTTGACGGCACTGATAATTTCGCCACCCGGTACCTGATTAATGATGCCTGCGTTGTTTTAAACAAACCATTGGTGTATGGCGCCATTCACCAAGCAGAAGGACATGTAACTGTTTTCAATTATCAGCATTCACCCACACTGCGTTGTTTATTTCCCAAAGATGAAAATGAAACGATTGCAAGTTGTGCAGAGATTGGCGCTTACAATATTATCACCAGCATTGTTGGTACTATGATGGCAAATGAAGTGATAAAAATTTTACTCAACCATGCAGATGTGTTAGCTGGTAAACTGCTGCAGCTGGATATACTTACTGGTAAAATATTACAAGTAAAATATCCATTTGTTGCGGAGAGTATTAGTAAAAGTGCTGAGCGGTTTGCACAATCAAACAACAGTAAAACTATCTCGCCGCAAGTATTGAGAGAAAAGATAAAGAGCAATCAGCATTTTCATTTAATTGATGTAAGGGAAACGGGTGAACACAAAGATTTTAATATTGGCGGAATAAATATTCCGTTGCAAAACTTTTTACAATTAAGCGAATTTGAATTTTCTCAAT
Organism: Chitinophagaceae bacterium; assembly: GCA_031368105.1. Classification (GTDB taxonomy): domain Bacteria; phylum Bacteroidota; class Bacteroidia; order Chitinophagales; family Chitinophagaceae; genus Ferruginibacter. The sequence goes on along the minus strand of JANLQY010000054.1, from coordinate 13,901 downwards.
GTGATGAGATTGTTTTGTATTGTCAAAAAGGAATAAGAAGTACCCAGGCCGTTGAATGGCTTACCAGCAAAGGTTTTCCAAATTCAGTTAGCCTGCAGGGTGGAATAGATTACTGGCAAAAAATATCCGGCTGACATTTAACGTAACTTAGCTTAATCATGGAAATAAGCGGACTTTATATTTATCCAATCAAATCACTGGCAGGCATTTCTGTTACTTCAGTAATGGTCACCGATCGTGGCTTTCAGCATGACCGCCGCTGGATGCTGGTGGATAAAAACAACCGCTTTTTATCACAAAGAGAAATTGCAGAGATGGCTTTGCTCCAGGTAGAAATTTTAGAGGATGGATTAAAAGTATACCACAAAAAAGATGAAACTAATTATATCAATATTCCATTTATTCCAATGACTGGTGAAACGGCCACAGTAGATATTTGGGGAACAATATGTGAAGCACAATTAGTAAATGCAGATGCAGATAAATGGTTTTCACAAATACTAAATGTGTCATGCAGGTTAGTGTACATGGCAGAAAATACAATCGTAAAAATTGAAGAGCAGTATGCCATCAATAATGACCTTACCAGTTTTTCAGATGGCTATCCAATACTCATGATCAGTGAATCATCTTTGCAAAACCTCAACAGTAAAATTGAACACCCATTACCCATGAACCGTTTTCGGCCCAACTTGGTTTTTGCAGGTGGCAGTGCATTCATAGAAGATACGATGAAAGAATTTTCTATTAATGGACATACTTTTTTTGGCACAAAACCCAGCGCCAGGTGTGTGGTAACAACCATTAATCAAAACACTACTGAAAAAGGAAAAGAACCATTGAAAACATTATCAACTTATAGAAGCAGGAACAGCAAAGTTTATTTTGGTGAAAATGTAATTGCAGCAGGTATTGGTAAAATAAATATCGGCGATACTATTAAAATTATACAAACGAAAGAAAGCCTATTTTAATAAAAGATGAGAGACATCACACACAAACAGATTACATTAAGAACAGCCAAAGCGATTGGCATATTATTTTGTTCTCCTGCCACAATTGAATTGATAAAAAACAATGAATTGCCAAAAGGTAATTTGTTTGATGTGGCAAGGGCTGCAGGATTTGTTGGAGCCAAAAGCACTCCACAATTATTACCGCATTGCCATCCCGTAAGCATTGATGGAATGGATATACAGTTTGACTTTTTACAATCAGCAATTCATGCTGAATATTTTGATAAAACTATTTTTAATAAAACAGGAATTGTAATTACCGGCGAAGCCAAATCAATTGGCCGTACCGGGATTGAAATGGAAATGCTGACGGCTGTTGCTGTGGCAGCATTGGAAATTTATGATATGCTGAAACCGGTAGATAAGCAATTGGAAATTAGCAGCATTAAATTACTGGATAAAAAAGGCGGCAAAAGCGACCGGGAAAAATATGTAACTGATACTGCAACCTGTGCCATATTGGTTTGTTCTGACAGCACCGCCGCAGGAACAAGAGAAGATAAAAGTGGCAAATTAATCCGGGAGATGCTGGAAGTGGCAAAGGCTGCAGTACTGCATTACAGCATTGTGCCGGATGATAAAGAAAAAATTCAGCAGCAAATTAAAAGCTGGGTTGCTGATGATGTACAATTTATTTTTACAACAGGTGGCACTGGTCTTGGGCCAAGAGATAATACCAGCAATGCTGTAAAAGAAATAATAGAAAAAGAAGCTGCCGGCATTGCAGAAGCCATGCGTAGTTATGGCCAAATGCGTACACCGCTTTCCATGATGAGCAGGTCGGTGGCAGGCACACTGGGCAACACATTGATTGTATCATTGCCGGGCAGCACCGGCGGTGTAAAAGAAAGTTTAGAAGCAATACTGCCAGCCGTATTTCATGCAAGAAAAATATTGCTGGGTGAAGGCCATTGATTCACTACTTATTTTTAAACTCTACTCATGATCTCATTACAGGAAGCAAAACAATTGGTGCTGCAACAGGCACATTCTTTTGGCAAAGAAATAGTTTCGCTGGAGGAGGCTTTGGGAAGAACAATAGCACAAACCATTATTGCTGACAGAGACTATCCACCATTCAACAGGGCTACCATGGATGGTATTGCCATCCATACAGAAGACTTCGAAAAGGGTATCCGTTCATTCGCCGTAGCGGAAACAATTTATGCCGGGGCTATTGCAACACAATCAATAAAAAGCGGCGAATGTTTTAAAATAATGACCGGCGCTGCAGTACCACCGTCTGCCAATGCAGTAATCAGAAAAGAAGATATTACAGAAGAGGGCAACCGGCTCAGCATTACCATTAGCGAAGTAAAGCCATTTCAAAATATCGCATTGAAAGGGCAGGATATTCAGCAGCACACTGCTGTGATTGATACCAATAAACTTTGTACTGCAGGCACTATGATGACTTTAGCATCGCTGGGTTATCATGAAGTAGCAGTCATGCGGTTGCCGAAAGTCAGCATCCTTACTACCGGCGATGAAGTGGTAAATATTACGGAGCAGGTAAATGAAGTGCAGATACGCAACAGCAATGTTTACCTGCTAAAAGCTTTGCTGGAAATATGGAAGATCAGTTCTGTTAACACCGAACATGTAAAAGACAATGCGGAATTATTACTCACTGCTATCAATCAATACAAACAGCAGGACATTTTAATTTTAAGCGGAGCGGTATCAGCAGGTGATGCAGATTTTGTTCCGGAGGTATTAGTGAAAGCCGGAGCAAAAAAAATATTTCACAAAGTTGCCATCCGTCCGGGCAAGCCAATCTGGTTTGGACAATTTGAAAATGGTGCAACAGTTTTTGCATTACCCGGCAATCCTTTTTCAACATTGGCAACCTTTAAATTATTTATTGAAAGTTTTTTATACAAATGTTTTGAGCTTACTATGCCAGGTGGTTTAGCCATAGCAATCAGCGAAAGCAGAAATAAAAAAAACAACCTCGATGAGTTTTTCCCGGTTAATATCAGCGGCAATCCTTCTTCAGCAAAGCCTTTACACTTCAACACATCCGGTGATATTACTGCTGCTTTACATGCTGATGCCCTGGCATTACATCCTGCAAATAAACCCGACCTGGTAAAAGGAGATATTGTTGACTGTATTGTTTTGTAATATTTACTACAAGTTGGATCAGTAAAATTTTGTTTAAGAAATTTTGGGCTATAGGCAGAGTTTCATTTCCAGCTTCCTGTTATAATCGAACTTCTTTCATCAATCTCCCTTCTCAAACCCAATCACTTCAATTTTCGGTGGCTTATCTTTGCCGCATCAATTAAATCAACAATTCATTTTGACAGCAACAATATTAATACCACTGCTTCTATTAATCGTAGCATTTTTATATTCCTCCGTAGGCCACGGTGGTGCCAGTGGCTACATTGCAGTGCTAACTTTATTCAATGTGGCCATGCCGGTGTACAAGCCGGTGGTGCTGGTTTTGAACATCATCATTGCAGGCATTGCTTGTATACAATTTTACCGGGCAGGCTATTTTAAATGGAGCCTGGCCTGGCCATTTCTACTCACTTCCATACCGGCTGCATTTGCTGGGTCGCAATTTACCACCAGCGAACATTTGTATAAACTGATCCTGGGCATTGCGTTACTTTTTCCAATTGTGCGTTTATTATCTAAATCGCCTAAAGAGAAAGAAGAATACAAACCATTGCAAATGCTGACCGCTTTATTGTTTGGTGCTGTCATTGGTTTTGTATCCGGTTTTCTCAATATTGGCGGGGGAATTTTTTTAAGCCCGGTAATTATTTTACTGGGCTGGGGCAATACAAAAGATACGGCGGCAGTGAGCAGCCTGTTTATTGTTTGCAACTCACTGGCAGGGTTGGCCGCTTCCGGATTGAACAGCAGCAGCTTTACCAGCACGGCTTATATTTGGATTGGGGCTGCAGTGATTGGCGGATTGGCTGGTGCATATCTGGGCAGTCACCGTTTTAAATTAATTACAGTGCGATACATTTTGTCGGCAGTACTTTGTATTGCTGCAGTTAAATTGATATTTTCTTAATGGAATTAATAACAGATACATATAACCGGCAGTTTAAAACACTGAGGGTAAGCCTGCTGAGCAGGTGCAACCTTAGCTGTGTGTACTGCACCATGGGTGAAGATGAAGTGAAAGAAAATAATACGCATGAGCACATTGCGCCGGCACAACAGTTATTGCAAACCATTCAGCAACTGCATAAAGTTTTAGCTTTAGAAACAGTGAGGCTTACCGGTGGTGAACCGTTGCTGTATCATGAACTCATTCCATTGATTAAAGGAATAAAACAAGCAGGTATTTCAAAAATAAAAATTACCAGCAATGGTTTTTTACTGGAGCGGATGGCACTCCCGATGAAAGAAGCCGGTATGCAATCCATCAATGTTTCGCTGGATGCGGTGGACGAGGATATTTTCTTTTTGATGAGCAAACGCAACCAGGTAAAAAAAGTACTGGATGGCATTGACGCAGCACTGGCCGCAGGTTTGCAGGTAAAAATAAATGCCGTCATCATGAAAGGCATTAATGAAAACCAGGTGCTGCCACTGCTGGCATTTGCTTTTGAAAGAAATATTCCCATTCGTTTTTTAGAGATCATGGCGATGGGCTACCTGCATGATAATTCAGCAAAGTATTTATTTACGCAGGAAGATATTTTGAATGTAATCAGCCAGCAATACCAGTTTACAAAAACAGAAAGATCAGCTGCTGCTACTGCCAATTACTGGGTCACAGAAGAGGGGAAAAAGTTTGGCATTATCGCCAATGAAAGCGAACCTTTTTGCCATGATTGCAACCGGCTTCGGCTGGATAGTAATGGAAATATTTACGGTTGCCTCAGCAGTAATCACCCGATTGCAATTGATAACAATGAGGAGGAAAGTTCATTAATCAGTAAATTGCAGCTGGCAATGAATCAAAAGCAGGCAGTGAAATTTGTGGGAAGCGATTTGAGTATGCTACATATTGGAGGGTGAGGAAAGTTATAAGTTATAAGTTTGAGACTTTATTTTTTATTGTTTTATTGCTGAATTATTGTTGTGAAGTATGATGCTACAAAGCATTCGCCATTGACTATTGACCATCTACCATTAACCATTCACCAAATGCAAATACAAGTTTACGCCATACTAAAAAATTATTTCGATAAGGACTTTACTGTTGAGGAAGCGGTGAATACGATCGAAAGTTTGAATACTATTTTGATTCAACGCAATCCTTCGGCAAAAGATATTTTGGCTGGTTGCCGCTATGCAGTAAACGACAATTTTGTTGACAATCAATTTCAACTACAACCCAATGACAGCATCCACATCATACCACCCAGCAGCGGGGGATAATGCCAATCATCTTTCTGCAACTGCCATTGATATTCCGGCATTGCTGGCTTCGGCTCATCACCCCAAAGCGGGTGCCATCGTACTGTTCAGCGGAGAGACGAGAGATAACAGCCATGGCAGAGAAGTGTCTTATTTGGAGTATGAAGCACAGGAAACCATGGCCAATAAAATGATTGCTGATATTTTAAAACAGGCCAATGAAAAATGGCAACTGAATATTGCCATCGCTGTACACCGTACCGGAAAAGTAGCCGTATCAGAAACTGCGGTGGTGGTCATCACTGCATCTGCACACCGCAGCGAAGCGTATGCCGCCAACCGTTTTATCATTGATAAAATAAAACATGAAGCCCCGATATGGAAATGCGAATATTTTACTGATGGCAGCAAAGAATGGGGCGGCAATTGCAACTGCCGGCAAATTACCGGTGATGCCAGCAAGCACATTTATGAATTTGAAAAATAATTCAATACTTCGTATTTATTAAAACCCATCCTGCAAGCCTGTAAAAAATCTGCAGCCTCTTTTTCTAATCGGTTGCCAGTATTACATACAAATTTAATTTCGGCATCTTTTGTAAGGTATTTAAAAGTAAAGAGGTTAATTGTTTGTAAAGAGAAAATATAATGCAGTAAAAAGCTGTAAATTGAAAATATTCCAACATCAAAATATAAAAGACAAAAAAGAAAATTATGAGTACGGATAAATTTCGTTTGGGAATGATTGGGCTAGGTACGATGGGCCGCAATCTTTTATTGAACATGGCAGACCATGGATTTGCAGTGGCTGGCTATGATAAAGACCTTGCTAAATTAGCGTTGCTGGAAAAAGAAGGAGCAGGCAAACCGGTGAAAGGTTTTTCTTCCATCACTGATTTTATCAACAGCCTTGATGGGCCGAAAGTATTGCTGCTGCTGGTTCCTGCCGGCAAGATAGTGGATGCAGTGATTGATGAATTGCAGCCGTTGCTTTCTAAAGGCGATATCATTATTGATGGTGGCAATTCGCATTTTACAGATACCACTGCAAGGGTGGAGCGATTAGAAAAAGCAGGCCTGCACTTTTTCGGCATGGGCGTTTCCGGTGGCGAAGAAGGCGCAAGAAGAGGCCCAAGCATGATGCCGGGTGGAGACACAACAGCATACCAGTATGTGCAGCCAATCTTTGAAGCAATTGCTGCCAAAGTTGATGGCGAACCTTGTGTTACTTATATCGGGCCGGGTGCATCGGGGCATTTTGTAAAGATGGTTCACAATGGAATTGAATATGCTTTGATGCAACTGATTGCTGATACTTATGAAATATTCAAAAAGGTTTTACAACTGGATAATAAAAAAATACAGGAATTATTTACAGCATGGAACAAAGGAAAATTACAATCTTACCTGCTGGAAATAACGGCTGATATTTTTGCTTACCAAAATCCGGATGGAAGTTATTTGGTAGACCGGATAAAAGATGAAGCCAAATCAAAAGGTACCGGCAAATGGACTACACAAATTTCTACTGATTTAGAATTGCCAATACCAACCATCGATCTTGCGGTGGCGATGAGAGATTTATCAAAATACAAATCACTGAGAGTGACTGCGGATGCGTTATATAAAGCAGCGGGCAACAGTTCTGCTGCTGATGTGAATACAGATGAAGCAATTGCAAAATTGGAAGATGCTTATTATTTTTCCATGATCAATATCTATGCACAGGGTATGCACCTGCTGTCAAAAGCATCAGCGGTTTATAATTATAATTTAAAGCTGGATGAGATTGCAAAAATCTGGAGAGGCGGTTGCATTATCCGGGCTGCTTTCTTAGAAAATATTTACAAAGCATGGAAAATAAATCCGCAATTAGAACATTTATTGCTGGATGCTGATGTGCAATCCATCCTTACTTCCATCGTGCCTGCGGCAAGAGAAACAGTGGTGAAAAATATTTCAGCAGGCATTTCAATTCCTGCGTATGCCAGTGCTGTCAGCTACTTTGATGCGTTGAGCAACGGACAGTCATCCTCAAATTTGATACAGGCACAACGGGATTATTTTGGGGCACATACTTATGAGTTGATTGGAAAGGAAGGGGTGTTTCATACGGAGTGGCAGAGCCTCCCCAACCCCTCCAAAGGAGGGGCTTAAGACAAGCGTTTTAAAATCTGGAATATTTGCTGAATTATGTGTTGTTATTGGTGATGTTGATCAATGAACAAATAATGATTGGGAAGACAGAATGTTTATTAAAGATATACAGTGCCGCTCCCTCTCTTTAAGGAGAGGGAGAAGGTGGGTGAGGTTGTTGAACATTGCTGAAACAGTACAACTGAGTGATACTTCGTTCCTCAGTATAAACTCCACGATGTTGAGCAAAGAAATTTAGCTGGTAACAAAATAAGAAAATTAATCAATCTAAATTATTACAAATTGAACGCTGTAAAATCACAACCCACGGTATTTATTATTTATGGCGCCACCGGCGATTTATGTTGGCGCAAACTAATACCGGCATTGTACAATTTATTTTTAGATAACTGGATGCCGGATAAATTTTCAATCATTGGCACAAGTAAAATGGCCATCTCTATCGAAGATTTTAAAACAAAATTACTGGACGGCATCAACCAGTTTTCCCGGAGTGGAAAAGCGGCGGATGATAATTGGGCAGCCTTTTCAGCAAACATTTTTTATGAAGTGGCCGACTTTAATAATCATGAAACCTACAGCAGTTTTTGCAACCGTATCGCCGAATTGGAAAAAGAATGGAACAGCAAGCCTTATGTCATTCATTATCTTGCCGTGGCGCCGTCTTTGTTTCCGATCATTGCAACGAACATTGCAAAAAATAATTTAGCAGAGCAAAGGGAACACACCCGGATTGTAATTGAAAAACCATTTGGCCACGACCTGGAATCGGCCAGGGAATTGAATAAACTGCTAAATGAAATTTATAAAGAAGAACAGATTTACCGCATTGATCATTACCTCGGCAAAGAAACCGTACAAAATATTTTAGCCTTCCGGTTTGCCAATGCCATACTGGAGCCTTTGTGGAACCGCAATTATATTCAGCATGTACAGATCTCTGTTACTGAGCAGCTGGGTGTGGAAGCCCGTGGTGGATATTATGAAAATTCCGGTGCCATGAGGGACATGATCCAGAATCATATTTTGCAACTGCTCTGTTTGATTGCAATGGAGCCGCCCAATAATTTTGATGCAAGTGAAATACACAGCCGCAAAGTGGATATACTTCATGCCATGAGAAGGTTTAAACCGGAAGAAGTAAGAAAGTCGGTAGTGAGGGGGCAATATGGCGAAGGCTGGATGGAAGGAAAAGAAGTGCCGGGCTACCGCCAGGAAAAAGATGTGGATCCCAATTCAAACACAGAAACATTTGCTGCCATTAAATTTTTTATCGACAACTGGCGCTGGCAGGATGTTCCGTTTTATGTGAGGACAGGCAAGCGTTTGCACCAGTCTTCTTCCATCATCAGTATCCAGTTTAAAGACCAGCCGCATTTTATTTTTCCGCCGGAAGCCATTGAAAGCTGGCAGCAAAACCGCCTCATCATCAGCATACAACCGGAAATGAGTATACGCTTACAGGTGCAGGGCAAACGGCCCGGGCTGGATATGCTGCTGAACACGGTGGACATGGTGTTTGATTACAAATCAACTTACACAAGTTATACCCCGGAAGCGTATGAAACATTGCTGCTGGATACCATCCAGGGAGACCAGACATTGTTCATGCGTGGGGACCAGGTGGAAGCTGCCTGGGATATTTTGATGCCCGTCATCAACGCATGGCAAAATAAACCATCCTTAAATTTCCCTAATTATTCAGCCGATTCCTGGGGGCCTGAGCTGGCTGAAGCATTGATTGCTGCAGATGGTTTTCACTGGCTTTCTTTACCTGTGAATGGAAAAAAGTAAACAATGGAACTGCAGATTTATAAAACAGCTGATGAAGTAATTACTGGGATTGCAGATTTTTTTGTTGCAGCAGTGAATGCTGCGATTAAAAAAAATGGATCATGTACTGTTGTACTTTCCGGCGGTAACTCTCCTAAAAAACTGCATGAGCTGTTGGCTTCTCCTACTTACAATGAAAAAGTTGACTGGGATAAAATTTATTTTTTCTTTGGAGATGAACGCAATGTTCCGTTTACAGATAAAGACAATAACGGGCTGATGGCAAAGCAAACATTGTTTGATCCATTATACATTGATGATTCAAAAATATTTTACATCAACACTGCTTTAAGCCCGAATGAGGCGGCGGCTAATTATGTAAACCGGATTCAATTGCACTTTGAAAAAAAGCCGATACAGTTTGATTTGATTTTATTGGGACTGGGTGATAATGCCCACACGGCTTCTTTATTTCCGCACACTCCGGTTTTATATGAAATGAAAGATTTGGTGAGTGCGGTATTTGTAAAAGAATTAAAATCATACCGCATTACTATGACGGCTCCTTTAATCAACGAAGCTCACGACATTGCTTTTCTTGTTTTTGGTGAAGCGAAAGCCGAAGCAGTGTTTAATGTATTGAATGGAGAAAAAAATATAGCTGAATATCCTGCACAATTGATTGAAGCGGAAGACGGAATGGTTCATTGGTTTTTGGATGAGGCGGCGGCACAGCAGATAAAAAATTTGGATGGCAGGATTTCTTAACTGAAAAGACCCAACAGGTGCCGGGCCTTTTCCATATTGCATTTTTGATTTATGACCTTAATCCACCATTAGTTTTATTACCTGCGTTGTATTATCCGGTAATAATAAGTGCAATTGATATATACCCTTAATAACCGTTGATGGCAAACTCATGGTTTGGGAAACACTGCCAGCATAGTGTTTCATCGTTTTGCCATACATCATTTGCCCTTCTGCATTGATAACACGGATGCTGTAGCTACCAACTGGCTGATTGGTAAACTGCAGGTTTACCAAATTCCCTTTTACAGGATTTGGTGAAACAGTAATACCTGGTTTATCATTATCCAAAACCACTTTTACTATTTCAGAGTATTGGAAGCGGCCGTTGTTATCTATACTTTTTATGCGGTAATAATTTGTTCCATTTACTGCATTTTCATCCAGCCAATTGTAAATGACATTTGTACTGTTTGTTTCCATTACCTGTTGCGTTGCCACTCTGGTAAAGTTGCGGCCGTCAGTTGATTTTTCCACTTCATAACCGGTTAAGTTTATTTGGCTGGATACTTTCCATTCGATAGCTATATTTTTATTTACCTGTGTTGCTTTAATGCTGGTAAAGGTTACCGGCAAAGTACCCTGTGGCCTGAATATAATTTTAAACCGGTTGGCTGCTTTAGATCCTGCAGCGGTAGTTACAGTAAAATTGTAAGTAGTGGCAGTATTCAGGCTTACCGGCATACTGCTGTTTAAATAATTGTCTTCCAACAAAGCAAAGATACCTGGCTGATCAAGCCCGGTTGGCAATATCTCTATTTGATATTGCAATTGCTTTAACTGGTTCATGCTAAAAAATATGGTATCGCTATTACTAAGTATCGGCCTTCTTTCTACCACCAGATCTGTATTGAATTTAATGATACCAAAGTTCTCTCCGAAGTTGGGGCTTTTTCTTACATCGTCGATATCTATTGCATTGCTGTTACCGGCATCAAAGAAAATCATATTACCATCTGCAAGGCTTGGGGTACTGCCCATTACATACAGGTTAGTTATTAATCTTGAGTTTTCAGCCAATATACCTGCAGGCCGGTTTACTACGCTGCTGCCAACTGACTTAGCAGTTTCAGGAATGGTAATGTTGCCGGTGGCACCGCTAGTTTGTACAAAAAAAGCTGAACCGCTCTCTAAATAATTTTGCACACTGGCTGATACACCGTAACTGCCACCGCCGGGAGTAACTAAATAATCAGTACCGCTTTTAGTAAAAGTTTGGTAAGCACCAAAACCATAGCCTCCTGCAAGTTTTGGATCCCATACCTGGAAGGCATTTACCATTCCGCTTAATGTAATGTTACGCATGTCGATCCTTGAAGCAAAAGGGTTGTTGATTAAAGCAAATGCTGTAGAAACATTAATGGCAGGTTGATTGCCCTGGTACAGGGAACCAGTACTGCGTAATGTAGTGGAGGTGGCAGCAGTTGCATTGCTGTTGGGTCCCCCAAATTGGCCAGGGCTCCTATTGCCTCTAATGTAAAAAAAGTAGCCTGGATAAGTATTAATATTTGTACTGTTAGTGTTTGCTACCCTTATTAAATTATCCGTTGCTGCATCATAATAAAATAAAGAAACGCCAGGGGATAAGGTATCAAAACCATTTGCCTGTACTGCCGCAAGGCTGGCCCCGGGCAAAGTAATCATAGTGCCAAAGCCGGGGTTGGTATTGCTCATACTGCCTGTTTGTCCTTCCTGCCATGCATTTTTAATTGTTTGGCCGCTGGTAGGCGAGCCTAACAACCTCCAGCCCTTAAAAGTATTTTGTGGAATAAATCTTTCTACTGTTACATTGCCTGAGATATAACCGCCTGAAACATTACCTGCTGCAATCTGTGCTGTACCATTATTGTTTGACTTAATGGTTAATAAACCACCGGTTGTTAGTAAGCCTGTACCCGATACCGTTAGTACGCCTTCGCTGTTGGCGCCGGTACCGCCGGTAATATTTAGTGCATTACCTAAAGTAGCAGATGCCCCATTATTAATTGTAAAATTTTTTAAATAATTATTGGTACTTACCTGATCAAAAAACAGGCTGCCTGCAGTTCCGGCAATTGTTATGCTGGAAGTATGGGAACCCACCAGGTTGCCACTGACCCTGATTGTTGACCCATTTAACGTAAGTATATTAGCTCCGATTTTCAGATTACCGGTATTCAAATTTAAAGTGGATCCCACAGTAATATTTCCAGCCAAAGTTACACCTGCTGCATTATTTATTATTAGGTTATTGAAGAAAGTAGAACCTGGCAGCGTCTGAGCCGATGTTCCATTCATATTTACAGTACTGCTGTTGCTAATAAATGTTCCTGTATTGGTGAACTTACCTGCAATATTGTAAATACCATTACCCCGGGTAGTTCCTGCATTGTTAATAGTAGAAATATTTATAGTTCCTTCATTGGCTAAAGTTGTGGCATTATCATTATTGATGGCATCTATGCTAACCACCGTGCCGACTGCAATAGAAACATACACACCATTATTGGAAATAACCTGTGCCTGCATTTTCTGTTTCAGTAATAAAAACAATATCCCCAGTAAAATGGCCGGCCATTTTAGGCCAAAAATTTTATGTTGAATTAAATTTTTCATACTTGATTTTATATTCTTTTTAACCGTTTGTACTACCAAAGTAAGGTTAGTGATGCTTGATGTATTATTGTTCAACAAAAGACGCAGCCATGCCTGAAAAGGTAACTGTGTTAACACCTGCTGTTGTTTGGCCAAAATCAAACCAATAAGGTGTACCGAGCGTTAACCCTGCTGAAATGGAAACAATTGTAAATGAAGTTATGGTAGTTACGCTTTGAATCCTGTAAGCAGAACCAACTGCCGTGCCAGTCACTGCAGCACCAACGGCAGGCGGGGTACCCGTTCCATACCGAATTTGTATAGAGGCTATTGCGCTATTAGAGCTATTTGCATAATTGCCGGAAATAATAATAAGGACTACACCGTTTTTTGAGGGTGTAAAAATCATCGAACTTCCCAAACCATCCATTACAGATCCAGTCTGTGCTGCGCCTGGTATCGGTGCGGCTTGCAAATAGTTAGCGGTTGTTGCAACTCCTGTACCACCATTAGCCACTGGCAAAACCGAAATCCAGGTTGGTGCTCCTGCACCACCTGAAACGAGTATTTGCCCTGTTGTACCAGCGGCGTTTGTAGCTTCAGCGCTTGTGCTTGCTGCGTATTTTACACCACCGGTAACAAGGGCAGTGCTGGAACCTGTTCCACCATTAGCCACAGGCAATACTCCAGTAACACCTGTTGTTAATGGCAGGCCTGTAATATTAGTTGCAATACCTGATGATGGAGTGCCTAAAGCTGGTGTTATCAGGGTTGGAGATGTGTTCATTACAAAGGTTGAACCTGTTCCTGTTTGCGATGCCACACTGGTTGCGTTACCTACCGAAGTTATCGGACCGGTTAGGTTTGCATTGGTAGCTTTGTTGCCATTCAATTTTTGAATTGCCTGTAGAATATTATCTGTTGCAGCAATTGTACCTGCACCACTTGTATAACCAGTCAATACTTTACCAATTACTATCGCATTGGGAACAGTTGCTGCATTTCCTACTGATGTTACTTCACCTGTTAAATTAGCGTTGGTTACAACAGTTGTTACATTACCAACACTTGTTACCATACCAGTTAAATTTGCATTGGTTGCTTTATTTCCATCCAATTTTTGAATAGCCTGAAGTATATTATCTGTTGCCGCGACTGTACCAGCTCCACTTACATATCCTGTTAACACTTTCCCAATAACTGTTGCATTAGGAACTGTTGCTGCATTTCCTACGGAGG
>JANLQY010000045.1:0-10389 GCA_031368105.1 Chitinophagaceae bacterium | reverse complement strand
AAAAAATAAGTAAAATTATTTTATTCCCTTCCATCCAGCAAATTACCCAGCCCGCCCAAAATACTTCCTTCTTCTTTTCTTCCACCAACAGAGGCATATTGCTGCAACCTGCCTGCCAGCCTGCTGATAGGTAAAGATTGTATCCATACTTTTCCGGGTCCACGGAGTATAGCAAAGAACAAACCCTCGCCACCAAACATCCAGTTTTTGATACCTTTTATAAATTCAATATCGAAGTCAACACCGGCGGTGTAAGCTACTACACAGCCGGTATCAATTTTTAAAATTTCACCTGGCTGCAATGTTTTTTCAATTACATAACCACCGGCATGTACAAAAGCCATTCCGTCGCCTTCTAATTTTTCCATGATAAAACCTTCGCCGCCAAAAATGCCGGTACCCAGTCTTCTTTGAAATTCAATACCAATGCTCACTCCTTTGGCAGCACATAAAAAAGCATCTTTTTGTGCAATGATTTTTCCATGGTGTTGTGACAGGTCGAGGGCTATTATTTTCCCTGTATAAGGTGCCGCAAAACTTATATGTTTTTTTCCCTGCCCCATATTGGTGAACGCAGTCATAAATAAATTTTCTCCTACCAGCAGTCGCTTGCCGGCATTCAGCAGCTTGCCAAGCAGGCCACCACTTTGGCTTTGCTGACTGCCATCGCCAAAAAGGGTTTGCATTTGTATTTCATTGTCCATCATCATAAAGCCACCCGGCTCACCAATAACTGTTTCATTGGGGTCCAGTTCTATTTCTACAAATTGTAATTCTTCTCCGTAAATTTTATAATCAATTTCATGGTTACTTATCATGGCAGTTTGTTTTTGTAAAAATAATTATTATCAGGCAGCACAAATAAAAAAGCCCGTGATAAATGTCACAAGGCTCAAAATTATTATGTACGGTATTTTATCAGCTTCCTTTACTGAATTTCAATTTCACCGTTTCACCTTTATTGGTCAGTAATTTAATATTGTACAATCCTGCCGGCAACTTGCTTATTTCCACATCGGCCAGATTGGTGGCATTGTTAAACGCAGAGTGCTGCAATATATTTCTGCCGGAAGCATCGCTGATGCTGGCATTGCTGATGCTGGTATTGGTGGGCATCCAGATGAACAGTTTGTGATCCAGCTGTGTAGGCAATATTTTTATTTCAGTAAAACTTATTTGTGCATCCAGTGAAACAATTTTGCTGTAATAATAATTTCCATCAGCAGTCACAATTTTAAGCCGGTAATAATTTACAGCTTCCATCAGGTTCCTGTCCAGCACCGAATAATTAGTAGGAGAATTTGTTTTGCCCGACAGAGCAGTTACATAATTGAATGTTTCTCCATCAGTACTTTTTTCCAGTTCGTACCGGCGCACTTTAATTTGTTTTAAAGCCTGCCAGCTTATTTCGCCGGTATTTTTTTCTATAACGGCCTGCAGTTTTAAATCAATTGAGGTACTTAAGTTTTTTGTGCCCGACAAGGCAATCATACCTGCGCTAAGTTGTGCAGTGGTATTTAAGGTAAGCCCTAAAAAAATCGTGATGTAAATTGCCTGTTTCATGTTTCCTGTTTTCATATTTGTACGGTTGTGAATGCCTGAGTAATTATTAAATACTGATGGCTTTCAGGGATACAGGAAGATTACAGAAATAGCTTTTAAAGGGATTGGAGAAGGGAGTAATAAAGGTCTTGTGGTTGAGGCCACTGCGATAAAAGTAAACATTTATTACAGATACCGCACTAGTACAAGAAGTTTATTTATTTAATATAGTTGCAAACTTGCATTATTTCTTTAATACCGGCTCATTTTAATTACAACTTTTACAATTTATTTAATTGATCTGTTGATTCCTTTAGTAGGTAGCTTATACCGTGCCGGGTTATAAGTCTTTGAAAATCATCTTCTAAAAAACAAGGATGAGCAAAGGTTTTCCTTATGTGGGATGGATTGTCCTGATAATAGAAAAGGGAGCTGGCTTTCGTGCCTGCTCCCTTTTCTCCTATAAAGTCTCAACTTTTACAGCCAGCTTCCAAACCAGGTTTCGCCTGCTGCGGTATCATTTTTTAATTTTCTTCTTCTGCGTTGTACATCTGCATTGTGACGGATAGCTGCTACAATCATCAGCGGCATAAACAAAAAGATGAGTGGCGGTATGCCCATAAAACTGATCCATTTGCCACCAAACATATTCCTCATAGGGCGTTTTAATCTTTCTGCAATCAGGTACATGGCCGGTACCAAAATGAGTGTCATAAAAAAGGCAAATGCCAATCCAAAAATAATTGTCCAGCTCAGTGGTTTCCAAAAAGCTACGTTATCTCCACCAAAGAAAATATGTGGATTGAGTTCGGAAAATAAGGTAACAAAATTAATATTGAAACCAACAGCAATGGGGATGAAAGCCAGGATGGCGGCCAATGCAGTAAGCAATACCGGGATGATTCTTGTTTTACCTGCTTCTATGATTGCCTCCTTTGTCTTCATTCCACGGCTTCTTAATTCATCCGCAAACTCAATTACAAGGATACCATTTTTTACCACAATTCCTGCAAGCCCCACAATACCCAATCCCGTCATTAATACAGATACTTCCATACCCGTGATACTAAAGCCAAGCAGTACCCCAATTACACTAAAAATAATTTCTGTAAGGATGATGACAGGCTTGCTCACACTGTTGAACTGTATTACCAGCACAAATAAAATTACCATCAAAGCAATGACCAGTGCAGATAAAAGGAAGGCGCCTGTTTCTGCCTGTTGTTCTCCTTCGCCTGTTTGTTTGATGGTAACGCCGTCCGATTTTTTTGTAAAGGCATCAATGTGTTTAGCAATTACCTGGTTTACGGCGGTGGCATTAAAACCTTTGGTAGTTAATACATTGGAACGAAGCGTAATCAAACGTTTTTGATTTTTACGTTTTACACTTCCAAAAGTACTGGTGGGTTCTATCTTCACCAATGCACTGATGGGAATGTTTTTTACCTGGCCTTGTAAAGCCATATCCCGAAAGGATACCCTCATGTTCAGCAGGTTGCTGAGATCTTTTCTTTGCATTTCATTATTGCGTAGCTGTATTTTATATTCGTCTTTTCCTTCTTTAATTTTTGATACTTCTCTTCCAAACAAACCGGTACGGATAACCTGGCCAATCTGTGCAGACGATACACCTTGTATTAAGGAACGTTCCCTGTCAACAGTTAAAGTAATTTCAGGATTGTTGAGATCAACATCCATTTTTAATTCTTCCACTCCGGGTACCTGTATCGAGTCTAAATAATTTTTCAGGTTCACTGCAGTTTTTACCAGACCATCAAAATCTTCACTGGCAATTTCAATGTTGATCGGCGGATCGGTAGGAGGGCCGCTGCTTTCCTGTGAAACACTTATTTCAGCGCCGGGGATGCCTTTCATTTCTGCTCTCACTTGGTCAAGGTATGGACGGGTGGAAATACCATGTCTTTTTTCAAATTCAACAAAAGAAACCTGCACCCTTCCCAATTCACTCCGTGTGCTTCTGTCACCTGCTGTTGGGTCGCTTGCGCCAATAGCCAC
The DNA here is from genome assembly GCA_031368105.1 of Chitinophagaceae bacterium. Classification (GTDB taxonomy): domain Bacteria; phylum Bacteroidota; class Bacteroidia; order Chitinophagales; family Chitinophagaceae; genus Ferruginibacter. The sequence continues at coordinate 6,831 of JANLQY010000045.1, read as the reverse complement.
ATTGCTGATAACGCTTTCCACCACCGGGTTTTCTTTGTGGGCAACATGATCGATTCCCAAAACTTTATTCACTCTTTTTTCTAACAACTGTGTTACCGAATCAGTGTATTCCACACTGGTACCCACAGGTAATTTCAGATAAACATACAACTGGTTTGGATCGCCTTGCGGAAAAAATACCACACCAACCCGGTTGCTTTTTATAGCTGCTATAAATACAAAAACAGAAATAAATAAAGTGGCAATGATGCCCAGTAAAAGATGCACCGGCCTCCATCCTTTTAATGACCAGCGTAGTAAACTTTCGTAATGCCCCATGATCCATGGTAAAGCATGATTTTGAAAATAATGAATAGCATCTGAAATAAAATACCGGTTTAATAAAACCAGCAACATAAAAAATATCAGCATATTGCCTAAAAAAGCAGCACCTAAAATATCCAATACAATCCCTGCAGCAATGGCAATCCAGAAAACAGGTTTTTTAAAGATGGCCGATTTAGGTTCTTTGTTTTCAGCCTCTGGATGGTTCATAAAATCAACTGCAAAAACAGGGTTCATTATAAACGCAACAACAAGTGATGCAGCCAAAGTAAAGATGAGCATGGTAGGTAAATACACCATGAATCGGCCGATAATACCCGGCCAAAATAATAGTGGGAAGAAAGGTGCCAGGGTTGTAAGTGTGCCAGCCAACACAGGTACAAACACTTCGCCGGCTGCCATTTTAGCGGCCATGTTAACAGGAATTTTTCCTTTGCCATTTACAAATATGCGGTGAGTATTTTCTATTACCACAATGGCATCATCCACAATAATACCCAGGCCAAACAGCAATGCAAACAGTACAATAAAATTGAGGGTAACATGAGAGCCAATAATCAGATCGGCGCCGGGTAAAAATACAAAGGCTACAAACATACTCAGTGGAACGGAAAGTGCCACAAAGAACGCATTGGTAACACCCATAAAAAACATCAGTACAATCAGTACTAAAATAAAACCAATGATGATGGAGTTTACGAGGTCGGTGAAAGAGGATTTTGTTTTAATACTCTGGTCGCCGGTAATTACTGTTTTTAAATTATCAGGATACAAAACCCCTTTTGCATCCGCCACTGTTTTTTTAACACCTTCGCTTGTTTCAATCAGGTTTTCACCACTGCGTTTGATGATGTTCAGCGTCACCACATTTTTTCCATCCAGGCGTGCAAAACTCTCTGCATTTTTGGTGGTATCTTTTATTACCGCAATGTCTCTTAAATAAATGGGAGCCCCGCCGGTATTGCGTACCAATACTTTTTCAATATCATACGCTGTTTTAAATTGTCCTTTTAACTGCAGGTTGCGTTTCATAGAACCCACATCCAGCAGGCCACCGGAGATATCCATGTTTTCACGCTGTACTGCATTGGCAATATCGTCAAAGGTTACCCCGGAAGTTTGCATCCGGTAATTATCTACATTTATCTGGAACTCTCTTTCCGGCGCACCCACAATATCAATGCGGTTTATCTGCGGCAGGTCTTCCAGTTTATCTTTCAAATCATCTGCAAATTTTTTCAGCCTCACCATATCATAATCACCACTCAGGTTCACATACATGATTGGCTGATCGCTCAGGTTTACTTCCAGTGCCGTGGGATCCTGCGTAAGGTCTGATGGTAAATCCTGCTTGGCTTTGTCAATGGCATCCTTTACTTTTTGCAGCGCTATTTCTGTTTTTACCTTGGTGTCAAATTCTACCATGATGGCAGAGTAATCCTGCTGAGAGGTACTGGTGAATTTTTTTATCTTGGCACCGGTAATGCCTTTGATTTGTTTTTCAATCGGCCTGGTAACAAGGTTCTCCACATCCTTAGGAGAATTACCTACATAAATCGTTTGTACATAAATGGTAGGTATCACAATATCAGGGAACTGTTCTTTGGGCAGCGTTACAAACTGATAGATACCCGCCAGTGATACAAAAAGCATCACGAGGTAAATAGATGTTTTGTTGCTGATACTCCAGGAAGTTGGTTTAAACTCCTTGAATTTTTCTTTTATGGTTTCTAATGCGCTCATACAATTAGTCGCCCCCGTCCCCGCTGGCCAGCGGAGGTAACGAGGAGTTTGTTTTTTGTTAGTCCTTTACCTGCAGGCAGGAGTTGGGAAATATATTTTGTACTGTTTTTATTTTGTTGCTCCCTTTCAAATTTGGTAAAAACAGTTTAATGATTATAAGCTTGCCTTACACCCCTTCAGGGGATGGGGGCGGTTATTTTATTATCAATAACTGGCCTTCGTACAAACTTGAAAAGCCTTCTGTAATCAATACATCGCCAGATTTCAGTCCAGTTTTTACTTCCAGTATATCACCACTTAACAAACCAATATTTATAGATTTTTTACGGGCAATCAGTTTGCCATTTTCTGTGCTGGCCACCATCACAAATTTTCCTTTTTCATCATTCTGCAAAGTATTCAATGGAATAGTGATAGCACTGGATGCAGCATAATCTTTAATTTTTATCAGGGCTATTTGATTTGGTTTTAAAGCCGGATCGCTGGGCAGTTTTGCTTCCACCACAAAACCCCTATTGATAACGTCAATAGATGCCCCAACAAAACTTACCGTAGTATTAAATGTTTTATTTACATCGGGCATCTGTATAATTACAGCGCTTCCTTTACCTACTGTACCCAAATAATTTTCCGGGATATTGCTGGTAACTTTTAATACACTGTTGTTTACTATTTTAATAACGCCACCACCCATAGAACCAAAAATTTCCCCAAGTTTTACCGTAACTATATCTGCTATGCCATTTACATCACTGTACACCATAGCTGTTTTAGATTGCTCCTGTACAGATTTTACATTTTCCTTATTGGCCTCTAATTGGTTTTCCAAAGTAGCCACATTGTTTTTTGCTGTGATCAGTTGTACTTCGGTGCCAATGCCCTGATCCCATAAATTTTTCTGGCGCTGGTAAATATTTTTTGCATAGCCCAGTTGTGTTTTAATCGTTTCCAATTCCTGCTTTGCAGCTATTACATTTTGCTGAATGATGGCATCATCCAATTTTAATAACAGCTGTCCTTTCTTTACCAGTTGCCCCTGTTTTACATAAATAGCTTTTATCTGGCCTGGGCCACCACGAGGTGTGATGTAACTTACATTTTCAGCATCCACCCTTCCCTGTAATTCAATGTAATGAGCAAAATCTGCAGCCACTAAAGTTTGTATGGCTACCAGTTTTGTTTTTGGTGCTACAGCTGCACTGGTATCCAGTTTGGTTATCTCCGCTTCCAGTTTGGAAATCTTACTGTCTACTTTATCCTTCTCTGCTTTTTGTTTTTCAAGCTCCACTTTTTTATCATTCAAAGCAGCATTGCCATCTTTTTTGCTGCTGCCGCAGGCAGATAAAAGTATTATTGCTGCTAAGCCTGTTGCTAAATATTGTCTCATGATTTTATTGTTAAATAGTTTACCCATTATTGTTGTTTTGCCTGGTTTTTAATTATAGTTTACCCGTTGCTTTCAGGTAATCAATTTTTGCTGTGATAGCGTCGTATAAAGCACTGTAGTAATTATTCTGTGCTACTTTCAATTCTGTTTGTGCGGTATATATTTCCTGGTTGCTGCCAAGGCCCTGTTCATATTTTTTCTTGGTATTGGTATATACCAGCTCTGCCAATTGTATATTTTGTTTTTGATTGTCAACAGTAAGTATGGCTGTTTTCATTTTTGTTTTGGCCACAGACACTTCATAATCCATCAATTCTTTTGACTGTTGTAAACTGTTATTTGTTTTTTCCAGCGACAACTTTGCATTTTCAATCTTTGCCCTTCTTGCAAAGCCATCAAATATGGGAACAGAAATTTTTAACCCAATCAAGGATGTGGTAAACCAGTCTCCTTTGCTGAAAAAATCAAATTTATTCCGCTGGGCATTTTTTGAATAGGATGCAAATGCAGCAATAGTAGGTATCCTGCTTAGTTGATAACGTTTTACATTATAGCCGCTCAATTTGCCGGCGGCGGTTAATGCCTGAATTTCTTTCCGGTCGTTATAGCTGTATGATGTGTCTAAAATATTTGCTTTCAATTCATCATCACTTAGCGTATCTGTCAATGCCAGTGTATCTTTTTGCGGCATGTTTATCAAATATTTCAACCCTGCATTACCGGCGGTTAATTGACTGAGTACTTTTTCTTTTTCTGTTTGCAGGTTGTTCAGCTGCACCGATACTTTATCTACATCCAATTTTTCTGCAAACCCGTTTTTGTAAATTTCTTTTGTGTCATGCAGCAGTTTATTAAAGCGGTCAATATTGGCTTCAATACTTCCCAATTGCTTTTGCCCCACCACCAGTTGATAATATATTTTTTCAATGTTGGCTTTAATTTGTTCTGTGGTAACGTCAGCCGTTTTTCTTGCAAGATCCATTGCTGCACTTCTTGCCTGCAGGCCAACAAACACCTGCCCGTCAAATAATAACTGCGATAAATCCAGGCCGGCACTGGCTGTCCACGGAACACCAAACTGGGCATTGATATTTCCAAAACCTCCCGATGGCTGACTGGTGATTGTATTACCGGCTCCATTCTTCACCGCTTCATCAATCAATACCTCGTAAGTGGCCGGGCCAATAAAGTTGGGCAATGTCTGCACTGCAATATTGAAATAATGTGTTGTGTTGATACTGCCGTTTAATTGTGGAAATGCTGCTGCGGTAATTTCCCGGTTTGTCTGCCGCTGTATTTTAATATCCAGCAAAGCATTCTTTACCTGCACGGCATTTTTTAATCCGTAGTCAACTGTTTGCTTCAATGAAAATTGATTGCTGGTTTGTGCTGCTGCTGTGTTAGCCACCAGCAGTATGGTTACTGCAAAAATTAGTTTGATGCTATTTTTTTGTGTCATTACTGTTCTTTTTTGTTCTGTCTTGTTGGTATTTTAAAATAAGTTTATGCCCTTTTAAAGAAGCAAGTCCAAAAAGAAAATGCTCAGTAAGATGGATTTCCACTTCTACTAAACTGAATTTATTTTTAGGAAAAATCTGCTGGTTAAATGCTAGCATCATTGTTTCAAGCCTTGCTTTTATCAATACTTCTATGTTAATATCCGCCCTGTAAATTTCCTCCTGTATTCCCCTGGTGAGGTTATCTTTTAACACCTGGTACAAAAAATTATATTTATGCTGGTGAAAAACAGCGTAGGCTTTTGGATGAAATTTTTCCATGTCGTAAATAATGGAGGGGTTCATTTCTTCAAACATTTCCTGCATCATTTCCATCGCTAAAAACACTTCATGTATGGCATCCTTTGCAATGGCTTTATCATGCAGGCAGCAGTTTTGGCTATCTTCAATGCTGTCTTTAATAACTGCTTCCACCAGTTCATCCTTATCGGCAAAATACTGGTAAATGGTTTTTTTACTGATGCCCAATGCACCGGCAATGTCATCCATGCTCACACTGCGGATGCCATACTGCATCACCAGTTCGTGGGCTTTTTGTTTTATTCTTACTGCGGTATCCATATCTGTCATAAATGGCCACAAAACTACGGAAACTTTTAACGTCACCAAAGTTTCCATCACTTTTTTCTGCCATTTATAACATTTTATTCATATTGCCCATCCTTTTGCTAATCAATTACCTTTGAAAAATAAAAATGGTTTTTTATGAAAAAAACACTCAACTACCGCAAACTTTTTCAGTATTTTTTGCAGGGCATACTGGTGATGGCGCCTATTGCCATTACTTTTTGGGCCATTGCCGCAGCATTTAATTTTATTGATGGTATTTTGCCAAATATTATTCACAGTATTGTTCCTTCTTTAATGGAAGATGCTCATGGCAATCTTAAAAGGATTCCCGGCCTTGGATTTTTACTGGTAATTATTTTTGTATTATTTATTGGCTACATCTCTTCGTCTTTTATTTTTGGCAAAGTGGTGGAGGCATTTGATATGCTGCTTGCCAAAACTCCGGGTATAAAATTTATATACTCTACCCTCAAAGATTTTTTTGAAGCCTTTGCCGGCGAAAAGAAAAAGTTCACCAAAAATGTGCTGGCCAATATTGACGACAATGATGTGTGGCGGGTGGGTTTCATCACCAATGAAGATATGGATGAATTTGGCTTTAAAGATTATGTAGCTGTTTATGTGCCGATGGCTTATTCGGTGGCAGGCAATGTGTATGTTATTCCACGCCAACGGGTAAAATCCATTACCAATATCAGTGCTTCACAGACAATGAAATTTGCTGTGAGTGGCGGTGTTTCTTCTGTGGAGGAAGATCATACAGCAGTGTAAAATTATTTTGCAATAAACTGTAGCGTCAAAAAAAATTGAGAACAGCCATTAATTTGTTTTAATTTTCTTTATTAAAAAATTACTTACATGAAGCGTTTGCTGCTGTTGGCTGTTAGTTTCCTGGTAGTATGTAATTGCTACTGCTGGGGTTTCTTTGCCCATAAAAAAATTAATTATTACTCCGTTTTTTTATTGCCGCCAGAAATGATGGTATTGTATAAACCCAATATTGCTTTTATAGAAGAACATGCAGTGGATCCGGATAAACGGCGCTATGCAGTAAAAGAAGAGGCTCCAAGGCATTACCTCGACATTGATCATTACGGCACTTATCCTTATCCCAACCTGCCCCGTAAATGGAAAGATGCAGTGGCAAAGTTTGGTGAAGATTCTTTAATGGCTTATGGCATTGTGCCCTGGCATATACAAATCATGCTGGGCAGGCTTACCAATGCTTTTAAAGAAAAAAATTTTAGCAAAATAATGAAAACCAGTGCAGAGATGGGTCATTATATTGCA
>JANLQY010000015.1:0-2096 GCA_031368105.1 Chitinophagaceae bacterium | reverse complement strand
GCTCCTAACTCTTGAGGACTAGGATTTGTATTTTCTCGCAAATTTATTTTTTGTATTAAATTTTTATTTCTAATCTCACTTTGTGTTGGAGAAACTTTTGTCGCTTTTACATAATAATTATCCCACGAACGCATCCCATTTTTGTAAGTTTCATTTTTGCACTCGAAATACAAATCGCCATCTGATTTGATAAAAGCTTTTCCTGTACAATAACAGTCTTTACATGGCGGACTGTAATCATTGTAAAGATATTGTCCATCAATAGCAGTAGATTCAAAATGGTAATCGATATATTTTTTTTCTGTAATTCTATCAAGTATGTCAACCTTGTAGGTAAAGTAATTGTTATTGACCCCTTTAATTATTGCTACTTTAAACGGTGCAACTTCAATGTTAAATGAAGTTGGTGGGAGCTTATTGTAATCATAATCTTTGTCATAAAAACCTGTCTCAACTTTTTTATTAAATTGCCAAATCCCTTCTATAATATCAGATTTGTCGATGTTCTCAAGTAGGAATTGTTTATACTCATCAACGGTTTTAAATTGTTGAGACTTAGCTTGGAAATAAGCCCCAATAAGAATAAACAATAGGGTAGCTTTAAAAAATGTATTGGTCATTTTATTTAGTTGATGTGTCGAATTGTTTTTGTGTAGACTGTCACCACTCCTTGCTTTAGTAGACTGTTCAAATTGGTTGCCTACAACTCATAAATAAGCGAAAGTCTTTTTCCATTCCGCTCTTATAAGTTGCTTTTAAAGTTATACATAAAAAGCAATCTCAAATGCGAAAGAGTAAAACTTTTGTTTTTCAATTGTTTTATTTTCAACAATACAAAAAACGAAAGTTTTACAGCAGAGTTTTCTGCCCCATTTTTTATCCCACCACTTCCACTTCGTAGGCACCTTCATTTACTTCACTGCTGTTGTGTACCAGCAAAAACGTGTGGGCAAGGTTACCTAGCTGAGAGGGTTTTAGCTGGTGGGCCTGGCCGGGCTGCACGGTTAGCGGCGCATTTTGTGGCGGTGCTTCGCCGGCGGTGGCAGCCAGCCATATTACAAAGGGTGCATTGTCGTCGGGGTTGCGGATGGTGAGGGTGGCGGTGTCGGTAAAGGTTCGGTTTAGTACCTGCAGGGTTTGAGTGGGCAGCAGGGTGGCGGCATAGTTGCGGTGTTTGTGTTTGGTATGTGCAAACAGCAGGTTGAAATTGAAAATGGCACTGCACTCTTTTACATTGCCCGGAAACATAGCGCCAATGCTGTGAATAACAGTAATCAGTGCCAGCGCTAAGGCATTACCGGCATCGCTGCGGCCGCTGCGGTTGTCATCTACCGTGCCCATTTGCTGCTGCTGGCTGTTGCGGCTGCTGGCCCAGCTGGCTTCAAATGCCTGCAGGGTGGCGGTAAGGGTGGCACCCAGGGCAGCGGCATTGGCGGTGGCAGCCACGTTTACCCGGTTGGTAAGTACGGGCATGCTGGTTTTGCTGGGCTTATTATAATCGCTTAAGCCCCTGGGGTAAAACTGCAGGTAAGCAGACGTGTCTTTGCCGCCCAATGCACGGGCTACAAAGGGTTCCTCTGTACTCATGGTAGTTTTAAACTGTGCTATCACCTGGTTGTTGGTAAGGGTGGCGCCTTTCTGAATATTGAGGGAGGTATCCACATTGTCCTGCTCGGCCAGGTATTTGTTTAGCACCGGCTGCAGCAGGCTGATGAGTGCATTGTACTGGCTGCTGGTATTGGCGGCAATTAAATGGTTGAGTACATCGCTGGCAAAATTGCCGAGGCGGCTGGGGATGATGTGTACATCATCAAAATAATTTCTAAAAAGTTTTTGACTGTCGATCATAATATTAAATTTATTGGTGAACTAAAAAATTGCTTTTGCAAATAGGTATTTTTTATCAATGTCATCCCTAACAAAGTTTACTATACTGATGATTTTATCAATATCATCCCTAACGAGGTTTACTATCCTGATGATTTTGTCAATGTCATCCCTAACGTGGTTTACTGTACTGATGATTTTGTAAATGGCATTCTCAACGGGATTTACCCTATCGTCAATTTTGCGGATAGGGTCTTTCAGTTGATTTA
>JANLQY010000114.1:0-11680 GCA_031368105.1 Chitinophagaceae bacterium | reverse complement strand
ATGCGTCATTTAATCAAATATTGCAAATACTAATCAGCTTATTTGAAAAATGTAACATCAAAGAATTATTTACAAAAGAAGAAACTAAACTGATTAGTAATCAGGGTATTTTATTCTGAAAGTTAACGGGACAGTAGTGACTGTTTATTGTCCTGTCATATCAAATAAAATTAAAAATAGAAGGTCGCCTTTTTTTAATTTCTTTCTCTTTTCCTTTAATATAATTCCATGTGAACGAAGAAGTGCGTCCTTATAAGTTATTGAAAGCATACCTCTATTAAGTTTGTTTTCGATAATTAAACTTATTGAAGTATTATCAATAAATTTATCCGTCAGTTGAATGAAATGGTTTGTTGTCTGCGTAGAAAGTATTTTGGGTGTTGTAGAATTTAGTTGATGTTTCTTTAAATTTTTTTTGCTCCTTAAAATAAGTCATTGCTTTTTCAAATACTCCTGAGCACTCTAATTCAAATTTATTGTTCTTGAACAAAAGTTTTGAGTTGACAGCTTTACCATGAAAAATAATGTTCCTGATGTTGAATAAAAGCGAAATACCTTTCCACGATTCGTTGTCTGTATAATGATGAAGTGGCTTTAGTAAAATGATTTCACAAATGTCCAAGTATTGCATCCATGATGCTTTAGTCAGTTTTTCAATTGTGTTGTCGAGTAGTTTTAAATATGCGTTGTCAGAAGTTGCTTTTTTGCGGTGCTCAATTATAGCAAGTAATACTTCATATAACACCGACTCGACATAGGAGCAAAGTAAAATGGAAATAGAAATATTAATACCCGTAATAACATCTTGCTCCTTAGTAGTCTTTCTGATTTTATTGAGCCAATGTATGTGGCTTATCAAATAGGTAGCAGGGAGAATAGAATTGTTGGCATAAGTTATTCCGTCTTTTATTTGCATTGTCTGTGTTTGTCAAAGTTGATTTATTGTAGAAAATTTCAAGTTAGCAGGAACCCCAAAGCTTGCAGCTAATAGATAAATATAAGTAACTCTCATTCCACATTAAATTGATTTTCAAAAACAACTCCGAATAAATATTTTAATGCCGGATGAAAAATAATTTATTATCATCCGAAGAAAAAATAACTTCACCCAAAACAAAAAGCCCTGGGAAAAACCAGGGCTTTCAATTCAATATTTTTTACAACAGGTTTTATATCCCCGTCAAAAAGTTGTTGTGTATATAATCCACCACATCAACAAAGCTTTTTGTTTGTTCATACACTTTCAGCTGCCTGTCTGCACCAGTACCGCCTTCCAGTATTTTGTGTACATGGTCAATGGCATGGCGGCTTCCTAAATGTGGCACTACATCATCTACAAAATCCAGCAGTTCATAAATCAGCACCCTGGTATTTACTTCGCTTTCTTTACCAAAATCAATCAGGCTGCCATCAATGCCGTAGCGGCTGGCCCGCCATTTATTTTCGTTTAGTAGTGCACGGGAGTACATCATAAAATTCAGGTTCTGGCTGCGTAGTTTGTACAGCTTGGCACACAGCGCCTGGAAGACTGCAGCAATGGCAATCGTTTCCTGCACCGTCATGGGAATGTCGCAAATGCGAAACTCTACTGTGTTGAAGAAAGGATGCACCCTCAGATCCCACCATATTTTTTTTGCGTTGTCAATGCAGTTGGTTTTTACCAGCAGCTTCACATAATTTTCATACGCTTCAATGCTTTCAAAATAATCGGGTATGCCCGTACGGGGAAACTTATCAAACACTTTTGTGCGGAAAGATTTATACCCCGTCACCCGGCCTTCCCAAAAAGGGGAGTTGGTGCTGAGTGCATATACATGCGGCAAAAAATACCGGGCAGAGTTGGCAATGTGAATGGCCAGCTCCCTGCTCTCCATACCAACATGTACGTGTAGCCCAAAAATTAAATTGCTACGGGCAGCTTCCTGCAGTTCATTTACCAAATCACTGTAGCGTACATGGTCGGTGATCAGCTGGCTTTCCCAATGACTGAAAGGGTGTGTGCCCGAAGCCCCAAGCTTCAGCCCAAGACTGTCGCCAATACCGCTGATGGTTTTGCGGAGCGTAGATACATCCATGAATGCTTCATCCACATCCTGGCAAATATCAGTACCCACTTCCACTACCGCCTGGTGCATCTCTGCCTTTACTTTGTCTTTGATGATCTTCTGTCCTTCCTGTACAATTTTCTGTTCATGGCTTTTCAGTTCCCTTGTTACAGGATCAATCACCATGTATTCTTCCTCTACACCGATCGTGAAATTTTTGTATGAAATGTTTCCCATGTTTTTAAGTTAAAAGTTAAAAATCAAAAAAGCAAACATGCTATGCAGTCGTTCTTTTAATTTTTGACTTTTTATTTTAATAAAGTTTTTCTTTTGCCGCACTGCGTTTAATATATTCTCCCCAGGTTAAGTTATCTGCACCCTCTACCTGCGCCTGTGCTTTTTCAATGGCGTAATTGGCGGCTGTTTCCACCACCCATTCAAAATTTTCTTCTCCTACGCTTGTTCTTTCAGCATCCGGTGCAGGGTTGCAAAAATCAATGGCATATGGCACACCATCTCTTAACGCTAATTCTACTGTATTAAAATCATAACCTAAATAATGATTGATTTTTAAAACCAGGTCAGTCATCATTTTTAATTTTTCTTCACTTGGTTTAAAGTCGGCCACATACCGCAGGTGGTGTGGGTTACGTGGCTCATAGCTCATGATGCGTACATATTTTCCGCCAATACAATAACACCGGTAGTACTCTTCAAAAATAATTTCTTCCTGCAGCATCATTACCAACTCGCCTGTCTCAGCATGCTTTTCAAAAAAGTCATCAATGCTTTCTAATTTATATACACTCTTCCAGCCTCCGCCGGCAAAGGGTTTCATGTAAGCAGGAAAACCGATATAACTGAAAATGCCACCCCAGTCTAACGGGTAAGATAAATTGCTGAATGAATCAGGTGTGGTATCCACAGGCAGATCTCTTGATGGCAGTATCACCGTCTTAGGAACCGGCACTTCTATTTTTGTAGAGAGGCAGTTGTTGAAAAATTTTTCATCCGCACTCCACCAGAAAGGATTGTTGATAACAGCCGTACCGCACAACGCCGCATTTTTTAAGAAGGCCCTGTAAAAAGGTACATCCTGCGAAATACGGTCAATGATCACCGCATAGCCACTGCTTTCGCCCTGAACCACTTTTTCAATATATACCGGCTCGGCCACAATGCCATCAATTTTTTTACTGTTTACCCTGGCAACAAATGCTTCCGGAAAGCTTCTTTCTTTTCCATGGAGTATTCCTATTTTTTTCATAAATGTGAAATTGTGAGGTTGAGTAGATTTGGTTTAGCTGTTATCCAAATATATTTTCATCACACCTATTTTCCAAATCTAATATTGCCTTGATAAAATGATTTGCATACTGATACGTTATAGATAAACACTATTGCACAACGCAGCATTAAGTAATTGTAAACTATATTCAAGTTTTCTTATTTTTGAAAATATGCTTACTAAACAGATCGCCAATATTTCAGTAGAAAACCATGTTATTTCCTCCATGTTTTTAAAACGGGATGTAAAGGTAGATTGCTACCTGCCCATGAATGGAGCAGCGCCTACAGGCATGAGCCTGCTGCTAATCAATGACGGGCAAGACCTGGTGGCAATGGGTTTTGAAAAAATTTTAGAAACACTGTGTAAACAAAATGAAATAACTCCCATGTTGTGCGTTGGTATGCATTGCTCGGCAGACAGAAGGAATGAATATGCCACCGCAAAAATTTTAGATTACAAAGGGCGTGGAAATAAAGCGGCGGCCTACACACAGTTTGTAATGGAGGAATTGATTCCTTTTATCAGGGATACTTATAAAGTAACATCCTTTAAAGAGAAATCGTATGCAGGATTTTCATTGGGTGCATTGAGTGCGATTGATATTGTATGGAACAATCCTGTAGAATTTAGTAAAGTTGGGGCTTTCAGCGGTTCTTTCTGGTGGAGGGATAAAGCACAGGAGGATGAAGATTTTAATGAAGAACATCACCGCATCATGCACAGGCAGGTGAGGGAAGGAGATCATTATCCCTGGTTGAAATTTTTCTTTGAAGTAGGTACGCAGGATGAAACGGCAGACAGGAATAACAATGGTATCATCGATGCCATTGATGATACCATCAGTTTAATTGCGGAGCTAAAAAATAAAGGCTACAAAAACAATGATATTGAATACCTGGAACTGCAGGATGGCAAACACAATGTGCCCACCTGGGCAAGAGCCTTTCCTGATTTTTTAAAATGGGGTTGGGGGAGAAAATAATTTTTTTCTAACAAGAGATATATAAATGAAAAGAGCCATGGTAATTACCATGGCTCTTTTAGTATCAGTTAAAAATTATATTAAAATTTCAAACCTACTTTTATAAAATACATTGCACCACCCATGCCCATTTGTATTGCTTCAAACCTGCTGCCCGTTTCTGTCAAACCTGGATCAGCACGGAACTCTGGATACACATCAAAAATGTTTGCACCGCCAAGAGTGAAGGATAATTTGTCAGTTGCTGCAAGTGAAAAAGAAATATCAGTTGTAGTTCTTCCTTTAAAATGCTCAACTTTTGGATCGTAGTCAATCAGCTCAATTGCGGCAAAATTTGTAAACCTGAGGTTGGTAGAAAATTTATTAATCCGGTAATCAAAATTAAAACTCAGTTTGTGTTTCGGTGCAGAAGCCTGTAAGAAATACTTTTCCCTTTCAGAAAAATAAATATCTTCTTTCCCCTTTAATTGCGGAACTGTTTTTACAGCACTTATTTCAAGGCCATTGAAGTTGCCGGCAAAAGTTGTATTCAATCTGCCTACACCCAATTTAATTCCGTAAGTGGCAATGATATCAAGCCCTTTCGTTTTTGTATCTACGGCATTGGTGAAAAATTGTGCAGCACCAATATTAAGGTCCTGCAAAATTGTTCCAATCACATCATCCGATTGATCAAAGTAACCAGTTAACACCACCCTGTCTTTGATGTTTACAGAATAAGCATCCACAGTCAAAGTCAAATTACGGATTGGCTTTGTTGTAAAACCAAAACTTGTATTAACAGATGTTTCCTGTTTTAATGGAGGGATACCCACCTGCTTTGCCAGTGAACCGGAATTTGGTGCAATCACGACTTCAGAAATTACGCCTGCGGCAACATTGGTAAAGGTATTGCTGAAATTAATTTGTGGTAATGAAGGTGCCCTGAAACCTGTGCTGACAGAACCTCTCAAAGAAAATTTATCAGAGAATTTTAAACGGGATGCCAGTTTCCAGTTGGCGGTCCATCCAAAGTCGCTGTATCTTTCTATCCTGACTGCTGTACTGATCATCCAGCTTTTGTTTATATCCAATTCTCCATCTGCATAAGCGCCCCAGTTAGTTCTTTGTTTATTGGTTTCATCTGCAGGCTGAAAACCCGGGAAACCTTGTGAGCCACCAGGTGCATCAGCAGCATTCGGATATTGTTTGTAAGATCCTATTTCGCCTGCAAATATTTTGTATTGATCCTGGCGGAACTCGGTGCCTAAAGCAACGTTGGCTCCCTGCAGTAACTTGAATGATTTTGAAAGGTGTACTCCCACTACGTTTTGTGCCAATTGAAAACCACCGGCTTTAAATGAAGTTTTAGAAGCAGCACCAAGCGAAGCATTTAAAGTATTGCTTACACCATATTCAAAGCGGTTAGCTCCGAGGGTGGCATTGAAGTCAGTATTCCATCCGCCAATTTTGGTTTTAATACCAAAAGAAAAAGATTTGTCATTAATTTTTGAACCGATCAATGGATCAAAACCATTGGGGTAAATAGAAGGCACATTTCTTTCACTGGTAGCAGATCTTGAATACGCATACGCACTGCCGTCACGATGGCTGATACCGCCAAATGCATAAAAGCTGCTTTTGCCTTTTATTGGAATAGCACTGTTAAAAAATAAGCTGTAGTTTTTCACAGAACCATCACCTGCTTTTTTACGTGGGTCGCCTTCGGTATCTGTCTTAAAGTTTGGGCGATACGTTTTTACCTTATCAAGATAATCTGCAGTAACATTAATAAAGCCATTGTTTTTTAATGCAAAACCATAATTTACGTTAGCATCAATGGTAAGCCCGTCGGTGTGGTTATTCATTATTTTACCATTATCAGATTTTAATGACCTGCCATAGCCTGTCATAAAAGTAGAGGCTGAAACGTTGGTTGAGCCCTGGTTTACACCAGATTTAAGAATGATGTTTATCACGCCTGCAATGGCATCAGAACCATATTGTGCAGCAGCGCCATCTCTTAAAATTTCTATCCTGTCAATAGCGGCGACAGGTATAGTATTTAAGTCGGTGCCGGTATTACCACGGCCACGGCTTCCAAATAAATTTACCAAAGATGACTGGTGCCAGCGCTTACCATTTACCAATACCAAAGTTTGATCAGGACCTAAACCTCTCAATGAAGCCGGGTCAATATGATCTGCACCATCCGAACCGCTCTGGCGGTTACTGTTGAATGACGGAGCTACATATTGCAGTATCTGGTTAAGATCTACCTGGCCTACTGAATTAGTAATTTTTGAAATGGGAATAATGTCAATGGGAACAGGTGTTTCTGTTGCAGAACGTTTTAAACTACGGGTACCTACAATTTCTACAGCGCCTAATAAAATGGTTGATGCACTCATGCTCACATCAGCAAACCCGCCTTTTGCATTTACTTCCTGTTCGGTAAGTCCGGCTCCGGAAAAAACCAATACGGCTTCTTTGCCGCTTACAGCCAGGCTGTAGTTACCATCCCTGTCTGTTGCTGTTCCGGTGGCTTTGCCTTTTTCTTTTACAGTTGTTCCTTCCAGTGGCTGGCCATTTCTGTCAGTTACTTTTCCTTTTAGGGTGGTTTGTGCATGGGTAAGTGCAGCACTGGCCATAAAAGTAATGAGGCAGATAAATAATTTTCTCATGTTGTAATTGTGTTTTGGTTAATTGCGTGCCAATTTACTGATTAATATTTTAAACAGAAAATATGCTGCTAATAAATAGGTGATAAATAATGATCAGTTTTTCTTCCGGGATATTCCTGCAATGCTTTTTCAAGGCAGTCCATCGCTTTGTTGATAGCATCGGTATTTAAAACATAAGCCAGGCGTACCTCCTGTTTGCCGAGGCCGGGTGTACTGTAAAAACCGGTGGCAGGAGCCAGCATCAAAGTTTGTCCGTTGTGTGAAAAAGATTCCAGCAGCCATTGGCAAAATATATCAGCATCATCGATGGGTAATTTTGCCATTGCATAAAAAGCCCCTCCTGGATTGGGGCAAAATACTCCAGGTAGTGCATTGAGCCTTTTTACAATGCTGTCCCTTCTTTTTTTGTACTCGGCCTTGGTGGTGTCAAAATAATTTGCCGGTAAGTCCACTGCAGCTTCTCCTAGTATTTGTGCAAAGCTTGGTGGGCTTAACCTTGCCTGTGCAAATTTCATAACTGAGTTAAGCAGTTCTTTATTTTTTGTTACAAAGGCACCGATCCTTCCGCCACAGGCACTGTAGCGTTTGCTGATAGTATCCATCAGCACTACGTTTTCATCCACACCGGTCAAATGCATGGCGCTGGTGTGAGTGCCTTCATAACAAAACTCCCGGTACGCTTCATCAGCAAATAAAAATAAATTGTGTTTCAGAATGATTTGCTTCAGCACTTCCATTTCTTCTTTGCTGTATAAATAACCCGTAGGATTATTTGGGTTGCAAACTACAATTGCTTTTGTTTTTGATGTGATCGCTTTTTCAAAATCTTCGATTGGGGGTAATGCAAAACCGGTTTCAATGCTGGAAGTAATTGGTTTTACCACCACACCGGCTTCTATTGCAAAGCCATTGTAATTGGCATAAAAAGGTTCTGGTATTATTACTTCATCACCAGCATCCATGCATGCCATAAAGCCAAATAAAATAGCTTCACTGCCACCTGTAGTAATAATGATCTGGTCTTGTGTAACGTTGATGCCGGCTCTTGAATAGTATTGAACTAATTTTTTCCGGTAGCTTTCATTGCCGGCACTGTGGCTGTATTCCAACACTTTAAAATCACTGTTCCGGACAGCGTCTAATATCTTTTCCGGTGTTGCAATATCTGGCTGGCCAATATTTAAGTGATAAACCTTTGTACCCCTTTTTTTAGCGGCTTCTGCAAAAGGCACTAATTTCCTGATGGGAGAAGCTGGCATCTGCTGGCCACGGTGGCTGATCCTTAACATGGTACAAATATAAGTTGGAGGCGTCAATGTGCAATAGTGAAATAAAAACTTAAAATAAAGTACATTCAGCACTGGTATTTTGAATATCTTTTAAATTAACCAGTGCTAATAAACAACTCCCTGTTTAATCTAACGTTTGGATTGCACTAGGTGGTACTTGTGCTGAACAGTTTTGTTTAAGCAATTTGATTTTTAAACGGTTTACTTTTTAACAACAAAAAAGAACTGTGTAACCGCCATGTTAATTTTTGAAAAAAAATTATGAAAAGCCTTTTTTTTGTGTAAATTTTACATATTTACGAAAGTCAATGCTGTACTACGTTTTATCCATTTATTAAGGGTGGAAAATATTTTTTTTTGAATTTTTCAAATCTTTGTTATTATCTTCATTTTTTAAATGATTGCTTGTTGCCATACTAAGCTGCATTTATAGCTTCTCCATCTTGTGAAATCTACAACCGTAATATGAATCCGAATGAAGTCATCCTTATTTAATAAAATTTATAATACCCGGTATTTTCTTAATTTGTTTTAAATGGTTACTAAAAATGATATCTGGTAAAAACTTGTTTTTGAAAATATTGTAACTGTTTATTTTTTTTCATCAAAAAACGATTGTTTTATGTTCAGCTTTACTTTAAAAAAACAAAAAGGAACAAATCTTTTAGCAGGGCTTGTTTCTGAGGGCATTGCAAAAACCTTCATCAAAACCTGTCTTTTGATGCTGACACTTTTTGCAGGTATTGGTACTGGTTATGGACAGGCTTTCCCAACCTGGCAAGGCGCTGGAACGAACTGGAATACGGCTGCCAACTGGAATATTGCTTATCAGTATGGCCAGTTGCAATGGACCGGAGGCGGAAATGCTACTTCCATTAGTAATTTTGGCTCAACCCAAAGTCAATGGCGGTTGTTTTTTAATGGGGGAACTGCTTATACGCTCTCGGGGGATAATATTAATCTATTTGATTTTGGCACCAATAATAGTTGGATATTGAGCCAATCAACGGCTACACAAACCGTTAATAATAATATAGGGTTTAATGATAATAGTACTGGTACAAAAACAGCCTGGATAACTACACAAAATAGTGGACCAATTATTTTGGGCGGCACCATTGATATAGGAGGAGGAGTAACAGAATTGCGTATTGCAGGTGCTAACACCAGTGGGGCTATCACTTTGAATGGCGTATTATCTAATTCTACATCAAACAAACCTGTGGCAATTGGTAAAGATCAAGCAGGTGCTACACAGGTAAATACAAGAGTTTTTTTTAACGGAACTAATACATATAATGGCACTACCACTATTACGGGAGGCACATTGTCCATTGCTAATAATGCCGCTTTGGGTTCTGGTTCATTAACAATGGGGAATGGAGTAAACACAACAACACTGGCTGTTACCGGCACAACTGCCAGAAGTCAAGGAATATTTGTGAATGATGGATCAACAGCAGGTGTAATTGATGTGGCTTCAGGACAAATATTTACATTCAGTGGTTTACTTACTCAGGGCGGGGCTAATAACGCCACCAAATTCGGTAAATCAGGCGCTGGTACGTTGATTGCTTCTGGCGCAAGTACAGGTTATGTTGGCCAAATTCAAATTGGAGATGGCACAGTAATCGTTCAAAATAACAATGGGCTTGGTAATAATGTAACCACTGCAAACCGGGGTATAGATTTGGGGCTGAATGTGGGAGATGTAGTGCAGGCAAATAATGTTGTATTGCAAGCTACCAACGGCATCACAGTGCCCCAATCAATATATGTAGCGGCAAACTCAGGCTTTGCCCGTACCATTAGCTTGAATGGTTCAGGTGCTGCCATTTTTAGTAATGAAATTTATACAGATGGTGACCTTACCCTATCCGGTGGTTCGGGTACTGTTACTTTAAGTGGTAATATCATCAGTCCGGTAAGCAGCAAAGGAGTTATCATAACAGGAGGCACTGTTGTGCTTTCGGGAACGAATACCTATCCTGGTGTTACAACTGTTAATGGCGGTGTTTTAAGTATTGCAAGTATTGCGAATGGTGGGGCAAACAGCAATATTGGCGCATCTTCCAATGCTGCTTCCAATTTAGTATTGGGAGGAGGTACATTACGTTATACCGGAGCATCTGGTTCATCAAACAGGAATTTTACCTTAACTACAGGCACTACTTCTACAATTGACGTAACCAATTTATTAACCATATCAGGCTCAAGCACTACTACTACCGGATCTTTAACCAAGGCCGGCAATGGTACATTAACCTTTACAGGTAATAATACTTATACGGGTGCTACATCGGTGACCGCAGGTACGCTGGTAATACAGAAAACAGGATATACGGGTACAATAACTCCAACCACAATTGTAGTTGCTTTTTCACCTGCACCGGCTGCAGGAACATACACTGTTTTAACAGGGACTCTTTCTAATGGACAGACTTTTAGTGCAACAGGGCTTGCAGCAAACCAAACAGCCAGTTTTAATGCTTCAACAGGCATTGTAACAGTTGGTTCCATTACCCCGGCAAGTACAACATTGACTGCATTTTCCACACCGTATGGTACGCCTGCCACAGCGCAAACAGTTATTATAACAGGCACAAACCTTTCAGGTAATATTGTTACTTCAACTGCTCCTGTAGGATTTGAAGTGTCAAGTGATGGAACAAATTATGCTGCTACAGCAAGTTTTGCTGCTGCCGGCGGTACACTTAGCGTTCGTTTGAAAGCAAATGCAAATGTTACAGGTACTAACTATAATAGTCAAACGATTAATCTTACTAATGGAACAGCCACAGCATCTGTAACAACAGCAGCCAGCGGCAATTCAGTTACAGCAAAAGCTTTAACCATAATTGGTTTAACAGCAAATAATAAACCATATGACGGAAATACTACTGTATCAATAACCGGCACACCGGCCTACAGTGGTTTGGTAAATAGCGAGTCCTTCAGTGTAAGCGGCACACCAAGCTTTGCATTTGCAACAGCATCAGTAGGAACGAATAAAGCGATTACACAAACTGGTTTATATGCTGCGCCATCTGGCAATTATACAGTAACGCAACCAACATTAACTGCAGATATTATCGGCTTAGGAGAAAGCACTGCTGATTTCCGCAGCAAAGCCAATACTGATTTCTCTTTAGCATCCACTTGGGAATTTGACCAGGGAGGAGGAAGTTATATCAATGCCAGCGGCGCACCGGGCATGAACAACAATGTGAGCATTTTACATAATGTTACTTTGAATCAGAACTTTACTGTAGGTGCATCAAAGAATTTAACCCTCAGTGGCGCAGGTTCTTCCTTAACGATCAGTCCAAGCAGTACTTTATCAGTATCAGCAACGGGTACCCTGGCACTTGGCGGCCGTCCGGTAACAGTTCAGTCAGCTTCCGGCGGTA